>JBEKEY010000062.1:0-11683 GCA_050013595.1 Thermoplasmata archaeon
ACCCCACGCACTTCGCCCCGTCAACCTTCAGATTGAAGTGATCGAGCGCCGTGAACGTGCCGAAGCGCTTCGTCAATCCTACCGCTTCGATACTCGGGCTCATCGGGTCCTCGGGGTGGACAGGGCGTGGTGAGATTGCTCAAAAGCGTACCGCCCCAGTGCAACGGATTGGCACGCCAGCGGCCGGATTGTGTCCCCCCAGGGGCCGCGGAGGGACCCGGTGGAACGCGTTCGTAGGACCGGTCGCGAACCGGTGCTAGCCCGAGGTCCGTGTATCGATACGGGGCCCGGTCTCGGAACCTCCTCGGTGACGGCCCTCGGGAGCCCCCCATCGCAACGAGAGGGAATTGAGGACCACGGTCGTGGAGGAGAGACCCATCGCGAGGGCCCCGACCACGGGGAGAACGCGATAGACCCCGAACCCGAACTCGGGGACCAGAGCACCGGCCGCGATCGGTAGCAGTACGAGGTTGTAGCCGATCGCCCAGGAGAGATTTCCCCGGACCTTGGCCACGGTGCGACGGGCGATACCGAGGGCGGTGGGCACCCCGGAGAAATCCGACCGGACCAGGAGGACTTGTCCCGCCTCCCGCGCGATCTCCGTCCCGGTTCCGATCGCGATGCCGACGTCCGCGGCGGAGAGCGCGGCAACATCGTTGACGCCGTCCCCGACGAATGCGACGCGATGGCCCCGACGACGGTACACTTCGACTAACTCCACCTTCTCGGCCGGGGTCACTCCGGAGTGGACGTCCTTCACCCCGATCTCGGCTGCCAAGGCGAGGGCGGCGGCCGAGCTGTCTCCCGTGACCATGACCAGTCCGATGCCCATCGCTCGTAGGCGCGCGACCGCCGGACCCACGCGGGCGCCAAGGGGCGCGCGGAACCGCAGGATTCCCCAGCAGAGACCGTCCGCGACGACGGCGGACCACGACTCTCCGTAGTCTTCGGCTTCGTGAACCGCCTCGGACACCGGGGCTAAATCGACCTTCTCCGCGCGGGCCCCCTCGCCCCGAAGGATGGCGACGGGGCGTCCGGACAGTAGTCCCCGCACGCCGAGTCCCGGTTCGACCCGAAGCGCATCGATCTTCACCGGCACCGTACCCTCGCGCGCTGCCCGGGAGTGGACGGCGCGCGCGAGCACGTGTTCCGACCCGCCTTCGAGCCCCGCCGCGAGGGCGAGGACCTCGGCGGAGGAGTGTGGCGGAACCGCATCGATTCGAACGAGCTCGGGCGAGGCGCTCGTCAGGGTCCCCGTCTTGTCGGTCAGGACGATGTCGACACGGGCGGCCCGTTCGATGGCATCCGCGCCCCGGAAGAGTACGCCCCCGTCCGCCGCCCGTCCGGTGCCGACGAGGATCGCGGCCGGGGTAGCGATCCCAAACGCACAGGGGCAGGCGGTGATTGAGACCGTGACGAGAACGAGCAGCGCCACGGTGAACCCGGCCCCCCCGAAGAAGAACCATGCGGTGGCCGCGGCCACGGCCAAGGCGAGGACCACCGGAACGAACACCGCGGCAATCCGGTCGGCGGTGCGTTGCAATGGCACCCGTGACATTTCGGCGTCGGTGAGGAGGCGGCCGACCTGAGCTACGTAGGTGTCGGACCCCACGCCGGTCGCCTCCACTTCCACGGCCCCCTCACCGTTCACGGCTCCGGCGAGGACGCGGTCCCCCGGGCTCTTCGGCACCGGAATCGATTCCCCGGTCAGGAGCGACTCATCGACGCTCGTGCGTCCGGATCGTACGACCCCGTCCGCGGCGAATCGACCTCCCGGTAGAACCTTCATACGATCCCTCAGGACCACCTCGCTCGGAGGGATCGAAAGGGTCTCGCCCGAACGGACCACCTCCACCCGTTGCGGGAGAAGGTCGTTGAGGCGAAGCAACGAGGAGCCGGCGCGCACTCGGGTAAGGTGCTCGAGATAGTTTCCGGTCAGGATCAACGTGATGATCAGCGCGGAAGCGTCGAAGTAGGTCGCCGGAGCGAGACGGCCGGGGAGAACGACCACGGCCAGGCTGTACAGGAACGCGACGCTCGTTCCTACCGCGATCAGGACGTCCATGTTGGCGGTTCGATGGCGAAGGGCGTCGTAAGTGCCGCGATAGAACACCAATCCGGGGTAGAATTGGACGACGGCAGCGAGGCCCGCCGCGACCAGGGTCGAGTCCGCGAAAGTGACGGAATAGGTGAGGAGGAGGATGATCAGCGAGAGCGGCCACGCCAGCGCTAAGCGACGCGCCAGGCGCGCACGCTCGTGCTCGGGCTCCGCGAAGGTGCGTTGACAGGTTTGGGAACAGAAGTAGTACGTTCGGTTCTCCCGGGTCAGTTGCAGGGCCTCGGGCTCCGGCACGACGAACATGCCGCAGACCGGGTCGGTGGGCATGGTGGTGCGAGAACCGCTAAAACGCGTCGGGCGAACGGCGACTACTTTGGCGAGGCGCCGTGCGCCCGGTCATACGTCCGATGGCAGGCTTCCGAACAGAAGAACACGGTGGCGCCGCCGTAGACCCCGCGAGCGGCCGCCTTTGAATCCTCGATCACCATCCCGCAGACCGGGTCCTTCACCTTCATCGGGCGGTTCAACACGCCCGGGAATAAAGGTTGGGCGGTGACGAGAACGCGTCGACCCGGTCGAAACCTCTTTGACCCCGGGTTTGTCCCCAGGGTCGATGGTCACGGAGATGGAACCGACCGAGGCCGCCCGCCGGTTGAAGGCGACCCCCGACCAGGTGCTTCTACTCGACGTCCGAGAGCCGTTCGAGCGGGACGTTGCGGTGATCCAACCCTCCCTGCACATCCCGATGAACGAGATCCCGGAGAGGACCGAGGAGATCCCGAAGGACCGGGAACTGATCGTCTATTGCCACGGCGGGACACGGTCGATGATGGTCGCCGGCTATCTCGAGAGCCACGGATTCAAGTCGGTCGCCAACTTGAGCGGGGGCATCGACGCCTGGTCGGTGGAAGTCGATTCCTCGGTCCCCCGGTACGGTTGAGCCCGTCCTGAAGGAGCGCGCCTCCGGGCGGTTCCGGCCGTCCTCACGATCATCGGCGTCGGCTCGGGCGCTCGTCCGGGTCCGGCGATTGCTCGAACACTTCAATGTATCCCCGCATCTTCCAGTAGGTGTCGAGGAATTCCTGCCCTCGAGGCGTGATGTCGTAGACCGCGCGTCCGTCGAACTCCTCGGACTTGAGCAGGCCCAACGACTGGAGGCGGTCGACGAAGTTGCGCAGCCGATCGACGGGCATGCCCGCGCCGTATGAGATCCGCGTGATCCGGGCCGCTCCGTGATAGCGCTTCACGACCTCGAGGACCGTGGCGTAGAGGTCACTGACCTCGCGACGACGCGGAATCCCCGAGGAGCCCTCCAGCATGCTGTTGTCCACCGGCGTCAGAGAGGAAACGCCGGAAGGTTTGCAACCTTTTGGGGAGGCGTGCGCACGCGCGCTCCCGGTCGGAGCTCGATCGAGTCGGTGTACACCACCTGGTCGGCGCTGGCTCCTTCCGCGAGCACGACCCGGCGCGCGAACACGTTGCGCGCCTCGGCCCTGTCATCGAGCTCGACCGAGTCGCCGTACAGGTCTTCGACCGTGGCTTTCGTCTTGATCTTGATGGTACCACCGACCAGAGGTCCGACGGCTCGGGACTTCCGCTGCAGGGTGATGCGAGCGGCCTTGAGTCCCTCGCGGGTGGTGACGGCTCCGCCGATATCTGCCTCGGCCGAAAAGATCGCGCGCTGGGCCGCGATGCGGCCACCCACCTCGAGCTCGGTTCCCGAAAGGGCACCGCCCACGGAAATCATGCCGCCCACTTCGAGCTTCCCAGTCAGTTCGAGGGAGCCGTCCACGGTGAATTTCCCTCCGACCTCCACGTTCCGGCCCTTGCCGTTCCCGTTGATCGTTCCGAGACCACCGATCTCGAGGTCTTCGAAGGTAAGGTCTCGCTCGGCAGTCATCATTCCCCCGGCCTCGATCCGTCCGCCCTTCGCGGCGTCGCGGAATCGCGCGATCCCACCGACCTCGAGCGCGCCGAACTCGAACGGGGCTTCGGAGCTGAACGTGCCTCCCACTTCGACCGTGCGGCGCACGATACCACCGGCGAGGCGAACGACCCCTCCGACCTCGAGGGTATCGAGTTCGACGTCGCTCAGCTCGACCGAGCCTCCGGCCTCGACCGAGCTCGCGGTGAGCTTCCCGGCGAGACGGAGCTTCCCTCCCACCGAGACCGACTTCGCCGTGAGGGTCTGGGCGCCCTCGAGCTTTCCGCCGACTTCGAACTGTTCGGCCGAGGCAGGACCGCCCACCGTGAGTCCCCGGTCGGCGTCAACGCGGCGGGCCCTGAACTCGCCGTCGACCTCCACCGTTCCGTCCCGGGTCTCGAGATCTTCCCGGACGAAGAGGTGGCCTCGGACGCGGACCGTGCCGTCTTCGGACCGGAACGAGCCGCATTCCATGTCCCCGCGGACATCGGCGTTCCCGTCGAACCGCGCCTGTCCGGAGACCGCCAACCGGCCGTCGACATCGATGTCCGAGTCTCGTTCGACCCTCAGGTCTCCGTCGAGGGAACCGAGCCGGACCTTGCCGCCGCGAGGAACACGCGTCTCCGTCATCGAACGGGAGAGGGTCGTCCCCCATCTATAGGGGTAGGTCACGTTCGGTGACTACCGGGAGGACGGACTACCTCCGCGGAAGCGCCAAGAGCCGGCGTCCCTCCCCGGTGCGTGGCCGACTCACTCGAGACCGTGCGCCGTGAGGTGGTCGCCTGCTCTCGGTGCCCGCGCCTGGTCCGATATCGCGAGCGGGTGGCTCGGGAAAAGAAACGGGAGTTCCGGAACGACGAATACTGGGGTCGCCCGGTTCCTGGATTCGGCGACCCGACCGCCCGACTCGTCGTGGTCGGCCTCGCTCCTGCGGCTCATGGCTCGAACCGTACGGGTCGAGTGTTCACGGGCGACCGATCGGCAGCGTTCCTGGTTCGCGCGTTCTACGAGGCTGGTTTCGCGAGCCAACCCACGTCCGTCCATCGGAACGATGGACTCCGCTATCGCGACCTCTACCTTACGGCAGCGGTGCGATGCGCTCCGCCGGACAATCGGCCCCTGCCGGAGGAGCGAGGAAGCTGCGCGCCGTTCCTCGAGCGCGAGCTTCGCCTACTCACCGAAACGCGCTCGGTCCTCGCCCTCGGCGGGTTTGCATGGGACGCGGTCCGCGAGGTGCTCCCTCGGGTGTACGGGGGCGAACGTCCGACGGGAGATTTTGGCCACGGCGCCTGCGTTCCCCTCGGGCCCGGCCGTCCGATGCTCTGGGGGTCGTACCATCCGAGTCCGCAGAACACCAACACCGGTAAACTGACGATGCCCATGCTGGTCGGACTCCTCGAACGCATCCGCGCCTCCTACGAACCGAGCGCGACCCCCCGGACACGTCAATCTTAACCGGTCGAACCGGTCAGCGAGTCAACGATGGATTTCGAACTTCTCGACCGGGACGGTCTCGCACGGCGGGGAAGGTTCACCACCCCGCACGGGGTCATCGAGACCCCCGCGCTCCTGCCCGTGGTCCACCCCGACCCCGCGCGGCAGCCGGTCCCGCCGGAGGAGATGCGCTCCCGTCTCGGGGTCCGGGCCGTGATCACCTCGGCCTACATCACGTGGCGAACCCCTCCGCTCCGCACGGTCGCTGAGCAAGAAGGGATCCACCGACTGATCCGTTTCGATGGGCCGGTGATGACCGACTCGGGTGCGTTCCAACAGCATGCCTACGGGTCGGTCGAGGTGACACCGACCGAGATCGTGGACTTTCAGAACGCGATCGGCAGTGATATCGCGACCGTGCTCGACGTGTTCACCGAACCCGAGGACAGCCACGAGGAGACCGAGTCGGCGCTCAACGCCACGATCGATCGAGCCCGTGCGAGCCGGCTCTCCCGAACGGGGCTCCTCGCCGTTCCGGTCCAAGGCGGTTCCCATCCGGACCTTCGTGCGCGGTCCGCCCGCGCCGCGAGCGAGGTCGGCGACCTCCTCGCGGTCGGCGGAGTGGTGCCGCTTATGGAACAGTATCGCTTCCCCGAGCTCGTCCGTGTCCTGGTCGCGACCCGCTCGAGCCTCTCGCCCGCGTGCGCGGTCCACCTCTTCGGCACCGGGCACCCGATGACGTTCGCGCTGGCCGCGCTCTTCGGGGTCGACCTGTTCGACTCGTCCGCGTACCACAAGTTCGCGCGACGAGGCAGCCTCATGTTCCCGGACGGGACCGTCCCGATCGACGAGCTTCGGGAGAACTCCTGCCGGTGCTTTCTGTGTGCCGAGCTCCCGCTCACCGAGGTCGCCCGACTCCCGGCGGACGAACGAGAGCGAAGGGTGGCGTACCACAACCTCCTGGTCTCCGTCGAGGAGATCGGACGGGTCCGCCAAGCGATCCAGGACGGGACGCTGTGGGAGCTCGCCGAACGACGAACGACGGCGCACCCGGCCCTGCGCGCGGGCTTGAAGGAGGCCATGGCCCATCCGGACGTGTTCCTGCCGGCCGAGCCCGAGTCCCGTCGAGCGTTCCGAGAGGTGGTAGCCGAGAGCGCGGGGCGTCCGGCGGCGGTCCGATTCCGGCACGCGGTGGAGGTTTACCGGACCGGGAGGACGACGAGCCACGAGGTCCCCCGGTTCCCGTTACGTCCCGAGTATCTTCGATACCTTCCGGCGAGCGACCGGTCCGGCGTTCCTCTTGAATGGGAGAGCGGGACCGCCTTCGGCCGGGTCCCGGTCGAGCTGGGCGACCTCTATCCCGTCGGACCCTACCTGGGCGTGGAGGAGTTCCTCGACCGACCGCATCACCGGTCTCCCTCGATGTTCGCGACGGCTGTGGCGGAATCGGCTCGGCCCGACGCGGACCTCGACCGGGATTGGACCTCGGCCTGGGACGAGCGGCAGGTCGTGCGCCTGCTGGAATGGCGGTACGGCCGGGCGGTCGCGTCGAGTCTCGCCGAGGGCCTCCGAGGCGAGCGTTCCCGGAGGACCGGTCGACTTCGGGCCATGGTACGCGGCGGACAACCCGAGCTCGTTGTCGGGACCGACGGGATCCCCCGACCGACGTTCCGCGGCGGGGTCCGCCTTCATGCGAAGGTCGCGCCGGGCCGGGAGCGGGTCGTGGTCCACGCGGATGCGGTCCCGTTCGTGCGCGAGGGCCGGAGCCTCTTCTCGACTTTCGTGATACAGGCCGACCCCGCCCTCGTCCCAGGCGCCTCCGCGCTCCTCGTGGACGAGAACGATGTGCTCCTGTCGGTCGGCCGATTGGTGCTCGCCCCGAACGAAATGGGCCGCCTCCGACGGGGCGTCGCTGTACGCGTCACCGCTCACGCCCGGTCCCGGGCCCCGGAGCCCGAAGAGTGAAC
The DNA here is from genome assembly GCA_050013595.1 of Thermoplasmata archaeon. Classification (GTDB taxonomy): domain Archaea; phylum Thermoplasmatota; class Thermoplasmata; order Lutacidiplasmatales; family UBA184; genus Lutacidiplasma. The sequence goes on from JBEKEY010000062.1 coordinate 7,385, forward strand.
GGCACGGTCGCGGCAGCGCGCTCGGACCTCCGCTCGACCGTCCGTCTTTAATCCCGCCAAGGCTAGCGCGGACCGGGTTCTTCCCACCGATTCGATGACCAAGACCTTCCTCCTCGTCCAGCTCGACAGCGAAGGCGCCCCCTACTCCGAGATCGCGACTATCCTCGAGGACCTCGGCTTCCGACCGGAGACGGAGGGATACGACTTCCAGTACGACTGGGGACGAGCGGTGAGCGTGGCGGAATCCCTGGCCTTCGCGGACCGGATCCAGGAAGCGCTGCGCGGCTCGCGCGTGCGATTCCGGATCGAGTCAACCGAGGACTGAACCCCTCCCTCAGGCCGGAGGGTTATTACCCACTCGACGGTGGAAGGACGATGGTCGTCCTCGGCATCGAGTCGACGGCGCACACGGCCTCGGTCGGTATAGTCGGGGCGGACGCCCAGGTTCTCGGCCTCGTGTCCGACTTCTATCGCCCCCCCACGGGGGGAATCCACCCGCGGGAGGCCGCGAACCATCACGTCGAGGTCCTGCCGTCGCTCGTCGGGCAGGCCTTGGAGGCCGCGGGCGTACGACCGAACGAGGTCGACGCCGTGGCCTTCGCCCAGGGACCCGGCCTCGGACCGTGCCTCCGAGCCGGCGCGACCGTCGCCCGCATGCTCTCGCTCGCTTGGAACCGCCCTCTCGTACCGGTGAACCACTGCGTCGCGCACGTCGAGATCGCGCGGGTCCTGAGCGGGCTCGACGACCCGCTGCTGCTCTACGCGAGCGGAGGCAACACCCAGGTGATCGCCTACGCGCGCGGCCGATACCGGGTCCTTGGCGAGACGCTCGACATCGGGGTGGGGAACTTCCTCGACAAGCTGTGGATCGGCCTCGGAGGGACGTTTCCGGGCGGTCCGGCCATCGAGGCCGAAGCCCTGCTCGGGAAGGAGCTCTTGCCCCTCCCGTATTCGGTCCACGGAATGGACGTTGCCTTCTCCGGAATGCTCACCGCGACCCTAGCGCTCCATGCGAAGGGGGCGAGCCGGCCGGACCTCGCCTACTCGGTCGAGGCGACCTCGTACTCGATGCTGACCGAGATCACCGAGCGAGCCCTCGCACACCGCGGTCGCAACGCGGTCGTCCTCGGCGGAGGGGTCGCGTGCAACGAACGTCTTCGCGGCATGGTCCGAACGATGGTCGAGAGCCGCGGAGGGACGATGTTCGCGCCCCCGAAGTCGCTGTGCGTCGACAACGGGGCGATGATCGCCTGGACCGGTCAGCTGGCCCTCGGCGCGGGCGTGACGTCCTCGGTCGAGGCCTCCGCCGTCCAGCCGCGCCAGCGGACCGACCTCGTGTCCACTCCGTGGCGCGCCGACTAAGCGGTCCCGCCGTTAAGAGCGCGAGCTGACTAGCGGAGTCGTGGACGAGCTCGACGTCCTCGTAGTGGGGGCCGGACCCGCCGGGTCGACCGCGGCGGCTCGGCTCGCTCAGGGAGGTCAGAAGGTTCGGGTCGTCGAGGAACACCCGAGAGTCGGGCACCCCGTCCAATGCGCGGGCCTCGTGTCGCAACGGGTCCTCGACCTCGCCGGCTCCAATTCCATGGTCCGTACCTCGGTCCGCGGTGCGAGCGTCTTCGGCCCGTCCCTCGAATCGATCACCTTCCGAGCCGACGCGCCCCGCGCGTTCGTGATCGACCGGGCGGGTCTCGACGTCTACCTCGCGAACCGAGCGGTCGGCGCCGGAGCGGAGATCCGGACCTCGACCCGGTTCGATGGCATCGAGGAGGAGTCCGGCGACCGCCTCACCGTCCGCCTGCGCGGTCCCGACGGGGGCCACGAAGAGGTTCGGACGAGGCTGGTCATCGGCGCGGACGGGGTCGCGAGCGCGGTCGCTCGAGCGTTCCGGCTACGTCGACCGGTCGAGGTGCTCCCGGCGTTCGAAGCCGAGTTCCCGGTGAGCCCCGGCGACCCGGACACGGTCGAGGTCTACCTGGGACGCAAGTTCGCTCCCGGGCTGTTCGGATGGTGGATCCCGGACGGGGCGGGGGGAGCGCGCGTCGGGGTCGCGGCGGACGCGGACGGAACGCCCACGCGCCAGTACTTCGACCGGCTCCTGGAGCACCTCGAACGGCGATTCGGTCGACGGCTCGCGAATCCGACCGCCTACCTCGTCTCGGGGATCCCGATCGGGACGCTTCCTCGAACCCATGCTCGACGCGCCCTCCTCGTCGGCGACGCGGCCGCGCAGGTGAAGCCCCTCTCGGGCGGGGGCATCTTCACGGGCATGCGGTGCGCGGAGATCGCCGCGGACGTTGCCGGGGAGGCACTCGCGAACGGCGACCTCTCGGAGGCTTCCCTCGCCGAGTACGACCGACGCTGGCGCGCCGAGCTCGGCGAAGAGTTCCGGCGCGCGCTCTACCTGCGGCGCTTGTTCACGCGCCTCTCGGATGACGAGCTCGACCGGGTCATCCACGCCCTCAAGGGCGCGCACCTCGCCGCGACGATCGTCGCGTTCGGGGACATCGACTTCCCGACCCACGTGGCTCGCGAGCTGCTGAAGGAGTCGCCGGGCCTTCTTCGTCTGCTCCCCAAAGCGGTCGGCGCCTGGGTCTCGTCCGGTCCCTACCGGGCGCCCGTGCTCGATTTTGGACCGCGCCGGAAGTAGACGAACGCTCCCGCGCCCACGAGAACGATCGACGCCCCGAGGATGAGTGCGAGCGCCCAATCCCAATCGGAGGTCGAAACGAGGATCGCCGTCTCCGCGGTCACGCCCGAGACCCCGAGGGTCGTCAGGTTGAGGGTCACGCTCCCGTTCGGGAGCTCGGTCGCCGCGGCCCAGAGACTCGCCGTGAACCATCCTCGGGATTCCAGACGGTAGTGAGTTCCGTTCGCCGTGAACGAGAGCGCGGTTCGAACCGCGAAGGTACCTGCCGGGGTGTCGGAGGCCGTCGCGACCCCGACCGAGCCGTCGAAGTGAGTTCCCGGTAGGATGGTGGAGAGCGACACGTTGACCGTCGTCCCGGAGGAACTGGCCCCGACAAGGACGGGCGTTCCCGCACTCGCGATCGAGGACGTGGCGTTGCCCGGAAACGCGTTGAAGGCGTAGACATCGAGCGTGAGGGTCACGTTGGTCATCGATACGAACGTCGAGGGGTCCGCGACCTGGAATCCGAGGGCGCTCTGGCCCCCCGGAGTCATGTCGGCGCCGGAAAGGTTCGAGAGAAACTTCGAGTCGAACGCGAGAGGGAGCGCGGGGAACGGGGCCGCTCGGGAGGTCGGGACCACGGCGGTCAGCGTCGCGACGGCCAGGGCGATCGCGACGAAGGTGGAGAGGACGGGTCGTGTGGGTCGGGTGTGGTCACCCACCGAATTCCTCCGGGAACCGTCCGCTCTCCGCGAGCGCGACGAGCCGCCGGATCCGCTCCATGGCATGGCGCCGTCCTCGTCGCCCGCCGACGCCCAGAAGCCCGGGAACGCCGCGGGTCCGGGGCGGGGAAAGGAAGGCCGCCTTGTAGAGCGCCCGCGCCATGGCCCGCGGCCGTCGGGTCAGCTCGACCGCGTCCAGGTCCGCGCGATACTCCTCGCGGCTCGTCAGGGACTCGGCAAAGTAGGCGAGGATCGGGTCCCAGCGCATGAGCCGCGATAGGGTTCGGAAGAACGTCAGGTACCGACCATCGAGCTCCCGAAGATGACCGACCTCGTGCGCGAGCACCGCCTCCCATTCTTGGGGCTCGAGCTCGGCGAGGAGGCGGTCCGACACCAGGATCACATCCCGCCGTCGGATCCCCCGCTCGCCGCCGCGCTCGAGGAGAGTGAAGGCGAACGCGCCACCGGTATCCGACCGGAAGGCCCGGAGGCTGGTCACGGTCGTCGGGGCAGGTACCCCCGACGGCCACGTGAGTTCGTGCGAGGGAAACAGCCGAAGAAAACCTCGGCCGACCGTTTGGCTCAGGAGGAAGGCGGTCAGGAACACGAGGAACGCGCCGAGAGCCCCCGCGACCCAGACGAAGGCGGATGCCGGTGAGAAGAGGAGAGTCGGTGTCCGCGCCAGTTGGACGACGGCGTCCCAGCCGCCGTTCGAGAGCACCCAGGCGAGCGCGGTGGTCGCGAACAGGGCCCACACCCCGAGGAACAGCGCCGTCAAGCGAAAGACCGTCGACGACCCTGACCGCCGGAAGGTGAGCGCGAGGGAGAGCCCGAGCGCGGCCCAAAGGACCACCGGCACGTACAGGAAGGCGAGCGCGGCTACCGCCATGATCGGGTCAGTGCGGGCTCAGCCGAGCCCGAGGCGGCGTCGAAGCTCTCGCGCTTCTTTCG
>JBEKEY010000063.1:0-11075 GCA_050013595.1 Thermoplasmata archaeon
CGTAGGTGATGCTCTCCATCGGTCGCCTCCGAGGGCAGGACACGGGGCGGCCGTCCTTTCCCTTTCGTCCCATCGGGCGGAACGTATGATGTCCTCACGAGCGGAGCGAGCGGGGAGGACCCCCTGCAGGGGCATGGGCGGGGAGGATTATCGGGAGTGACGCGATTGCGTTGCTCGGTCGTGCTCGCTGTGGACCGCAGGATTAGGATCGGCGCCGTCGCTGCCCTGCTCGCGGTGGGCATCACGTTGTTTGCATGGGGCGAGACGATGGCGTAAGCAGCCTTCGCGGCGGAGCGACGAATTGAGAGTAATTGCAACCTCTCCTGCCCGCCTGTAAGTGCACCAAATCCCATTTACGGGGAGGCCGCGTTCTTCGGCGTTGTCATCATGGTCGCGGCGGTTTTCTTAAGGGTCCTCATGGTCGGGGCGGCGCGGAGGAAGACCCAAAGCGGGACGTGACGCTCGCGACGCCGGGGAGGGGGACTCGCTAGCGGAGCGAGCGGGGAGGACCCGCGCGGACGTCCGGCCGCGTAACGGTATTAGCAAGCCCGCTCTCGCGTGAAGCATGCGGCGGCGAGCCGCCCTTGCGATTGTAGTTGGGGCAGCCGCCCTACTCGCGACCTTGTCCGCGGTGTTCGTGGTCCCGGGCTCGGGCCCCACGGTGACCGTGACTGCTGTGAATTTTGTGGGGGACGGGCCGTGCGGTGTCGCCATGGAGCAGGTGGGTTTCTCTGCCGCGCCGGGTGCCGAGGAGCATTTCTCCGGACTCGTCACCGATACTCAACCGGACAATTGCACGATCGAATCGATCAGTTCAGAAACGCCCGGATTCACGGTGATCGGAGCGAACGTCCCCCTGCTCGTTACCCCGGGAGTCACGGCGCTATCGTGGCTCGTTCGGGTCCCGTTCTACTTCGACGGAAACCTCACTTTGAACGTCTCCGGCGCCTGGGCTCCCTGGAACGGGACCTACGTCTACAACTCATCCTGCCCCTCTCCGTGCGCTCAGTCCGTTCCTCCCTCCGGCCTATACATGTACACCTTCGGGGAAGTGCTTCCCGCCGGCTGGTTCATCGCCGAGGCGGGATCCCTCGGCGTAATGATCGGCGCGGTCGCGTGGGCGGCATCGCGCAGGCGCTAAGATCAACCCGCGATTCCAAAAGCACCTTGAACGCGCCGCATGCGCCCCTCGCGCGCGAGCGTCTCGGCCCGGGTAGGTCGCGACCATCGCCGGGCTCAAACAGGCACGGCACTCTAGGTGTTGGGCGCGTTACAGGACTCCGCGATCACGTTGACAATCGCGTCGGCCGTTCCGGGGTTGTAGACCATGAGATACCAGGTCCCGTTCGCGAACAGGAACGTGTTGTTGGTCAAACTCGTGGGTCCGGTACTCCAGTAGAAATCGGGGGGAGGGCTGTAGTGGACGCTACCGTTGATTCCCGACCCGTTCGTCGCGTACGAGTCGAATTGATTCTGGGTCAGCAAGAAGAGGGAATAACTCGCGGTCGAATTGGACCAAATGGTCAAGCGCCCGCCGCCTCCGGTTGTGCCCACTAAGACTGTTTGACCCGAAGGCACCGGGATCGGGTCATTGTAATGGGGCTCTGCACCGCACGCGGGAATGACGGCCGGCGCGGACGGGGCGGTCGGAATCAGAAAGAAAACGGACAACAGAAGCGCCGCGATGAATATCGCTCCAGCCATCAACAAGAGGAGGGGGTTGACCTGCTTCATTTGATGCGGCCCTCGAACCTCAGTTGCCGCCGAATGATGATGTTAGCGCGCGGTACCCCGTTTAGGTAGTGCTGCGGCTTTGGAGCGGTCGCGTTAAAGTCAGTCTCACGAAGGACCAAGCCGCAAATCGCGGGATCACGATAGCTCTGAGTTCGCGTCTGCATCGTCCTGCCCGGCCCCCCAGCGGTCCCAGGTCCACTCAGCGGCGGCCACGATGAGGAAGGCGACCCCGGCCCCCACCACGTAGTTCGCCGCGGGACCGGCAAACGTGAGCGGGATACCGATGAGAACCAATGCTACCCCAAGGACGGCCCAGAGTGAAACCGGCATTCGATTCCGCGATGACGCAGACCACGAAGAACCTGTCGAAGATAGTCCGTCCGCGCGGGAATCGGGGCGCGGGGGGGCCCCCCAAGCGAAGCGAAGGGGTGGGCCCCGCGCAATTCTCCGTCAGGGGAACTCGATTTTTCCGCCGACACTCCGTCAGTGCTTCTAAATAGGGAGGTCCTCGTCCTCACCGTGAGGGCACCGACATGGCGGAACGTGTAGGCAAGGAGCAGACCAAGCGAGTGAAAGGGTATCTGTACTATCTCGGCAAGGACGGGTTCCTCTGGAAGACCCCGACGAGGGTGAACAAGTCCGGCAAGAAGGGACGCGTCGGCACCGAGAAGATCAAGCGCCAGGACGGCTACATGTATTTCCTTGACAAGAAGGGCTTCATCGCGCGTGCCAAGATGAGGAACGCCTGACCTGGTCGAAGTCTTCGGACCCAGCTCGGTCAATCCCGGCGAGAGAAGGCGGCACCCTGCCGCGAGTCAATCGCGCGCGAGCGTCTCGGCCCGACCCGGGGTGGTCGCGACCACCGCCCGCGCCGCCTGCACGCGGCCGCAAGGAGCGCGCGGGAAGCAGCTCGGATCCAAGACGCGTTGTAGCCATGAAGGAAGCGCGGTGAGGACTGGGAATCCACAGCTTCCCGGTTGTCGCCCCGGCTGGGGGTCCTCGCCCGCGGGCGGATGGTAGTCGGCGACTGTCGGAGTTCTGGACCAGATTAAATACCAAGAGGAGAGTTGCTGAACCAGGGACCGCCATGACCGGAGAGCACAAGGCGATCGTCGCGCTACATCGGGAGCTCGACGCGCTCCACAAGGAAGTCGACACCCTCCATAAGAAGATTCACGCCGAGGTGGACAAGCTCCACGAGGTCGTGGACGCCGTTCACAAGGAAGTCCACCGAAAGAAGAAGAAGTGAGCCTGGCGGGGGAGACTCGCCTCCTCGCATCCTTCTGATTCGGGTGTCACCGTATCGGCTTGAAAACGGTGCTGCCCGCTCAACGGAAGTAGCACGTCTGGGCGCAATTCCAGTTGCAGCGACACCGCGCGCGACATGGGGTCTCTTAGTGGTTCGGCTGCGAAGCCTACGCACTTCCATTCGACCGACGTTCGCGCGCGTCGGATGACCGACCGCGAGGAGCGCGGGGGGGATCGCCGCCGTGGAGACTTCATGAAGGACGCGCGCGACCGATGACATGACCGCGATCAGCGGGCGCGGAGACGAGACCCGGGCGAGCGCCGGACCCCCCCTTACAAAACCCCTGGTTTAGAAAAGGGTCCAATCGGTCAGATGCAACCCTTCCTATTGAGGAACGGGCCCGTTTCGATATGAATTTGAGTTCGTCTGAAATATGAAGAGTTTGAATCGGACCGAGCCCACAAAAGGAGTCCGCCCCCCAGCCCGGTCGAGCTCCCGTGAGTGCCGCAGCGGTCAACGCACTCCGAACGACCCCCGTGGAAGGGCCGGTCCCCGTGGAGGACCGATCTCACCGGAGCCGGTGCGCGCCCCTCGAACCCGCTCTACCTACCGGTCGCTCCGTGAGCAACCCCGTAGCCAGGCTCCGATGTCGTGCCGTGCCTGGGGTTCGGCGTAGAACGGAGGCGTCGATGCCGCTCGTCCCTCCGGTCCGCTCGGAACCGTGGGCAGTGAGAGAAAACCGCTCCCGGCATCGCTGAGAGGGAGGGCGTGGGTGGCAGACGAACCCTCGGTCGCAGGGGCAGGCCACCGAGGCTGGACGATCGTGGGGTCAGCGGCCGGGACGCTCGATTTGGGGGTGACGGAGATCAGTACGAGACCGAGCGCAGGTACCGCGACTCGAGAGGGGAGCGCGGTGTAGTCCGTGACCACCGGTTTCGATGTGGAATCACTCCAGGAAATGATGCTCCCCGGCTGTCCCGCGGAGAAGAACTCGGTCGAGAGACGGAACGTCTCGGTGTGGGTAAGGTTGGCGTTGACGAACAGGATCTGAGTCTCGTTCGTCGGAAAGCTATGGATGAGGGTCGCCCACAGGTTCGTGTTGGCGCTGGTCACCGACACATTGTAGACCGGGTGGCCGCCCAGCAGCGTCGAGAGGACGTCCGAGTAGAGAAGCCCCTGAGGGTCCGGAACGTCTGTCGCATTTAGCAGGCAATAGCCGCAAGGCGCGCGGCCCTGCAACTCGTAGGTCTGAACGGAGGAGATGCCGGCATTCAGCGCCTGGACGAGGGTGGCCGCAAGCCAGACGGCTCCGTCGAACTCGACGTCCTGCGGGGCCGGCGTCTGCGGGGGGCCCCCCTGGAGCTCGCTGATCTGGATGGGGAGAGAGCTACACTTGGTGCAGAGGGACTTGATGTGGTGCTCGATGGAGTAGTAGTTGGAGCTGATGTTCTCCGAACCGATGAGGGTAGAGAAGTATTGCGCGGTCGTCGGCGTGGCGGTGTGCGCGTTGGGATACAGGTGGCACGCCAGGGCACTGACGGAATCCCCATCCATCGCCACGAGGGGTTCGGTATAGTAGGTGTCCGGGCACCAGTAGCTCTGAATCCCGATGTATTGGGCGGCGGGATCCACGGCGCTCACCGCTCGGATCGCATTTCGCACGTCCACGGCATACGCCGTTCCCGTCGGGACCGAATCGTCGGTGATCTTCCACTTCTGCCATGGGATGCCGTAATGGGTCCAGCCGAACGCCTCGTTGCCGATCGACCAGTACGTCGGTTGGAAGCCGAGCGTGTCCACGATGTAATGGGCGTAGTAGGCGTCCTCCGCCGAATTGTTGTTCTCGCCCGGCAGGTCCACGTCCGATACGCAGTGGGGAGTCAACGAGTCACACCACGCAGCGAACGACGCGGTGCCGCCGCACCCTTTCGGGATCGCGATACCGCCGGTGACCCCGGCGGTCCATTCGGTACCGGTAGTGACGTTGCAGTCGTCCAATGCCACCGGGCGGATGAATCGGATGGACGTCGAGTTGAGATACTTGCTTACCGCGGAGTTGTCGCCCCCCACGTTCACGCCAAAGAAGGCCCGGTTGAGCAGTGTGGAAGACCCTCCGACGTGCAGCGTCGCCGTGATCGGGTTGCTCGCTGTCGCCGAGCGGAGCGCGCTCGGCGCCGCGGGGGCCCCCGTGACCGGCAGCATCAACGCCGCGGCGAGAAGTACGGCCACGAGAATCCCCACGCGCCATCCGAGATGTGCCATGTCTGGTGATGGTCCCCCAACTCCGGCGAACGTGTCCTCGCGGCGTCTGACGGTTTGTTCCCCGTCAGGCGAAGGGCGGAGCCTCGGGCCACGTCCCTCCGGTCAAGACCCGTCTGCTGGAGTCAAGTAGAGTCCGGCCGGCATGGGTCATATATTTTTCTCCTGCCCGGAACCCCGAATTCGGGACCATCCCCGTGGGGGCTACCAAGTCACCACGCGCTCGGCAGCCCCGGTGCGATTCTGTCAGAGGTCGTGGGGGTCAGCGGTCGAGGAGATCGTCCGCGACAGAACGAAAATAGGTGTTTGACTCGGAAGGGCGAGCAATCCGAGGGCGCATTTTGGTACGCCCGCAAAAGCCGGTCGGGCTTGGCAGGGCGTCGAACCGGGGCGGGCCCTGGGTCAGGCTGCCGTAGGAGGGCTGGTGAAGCGGTACGTCGACCCGGAACCGTTCAAGGGCACTGCGATGGAGGTCACTCGCAAGCTAGGGGCGAGCCGCAGGACGGGGTTCAACCTCAGGCGCCGGGTCGGGTCAAACGCGCGTCGGGTCCATGAAAGGCGACGCTTTGTGCGAGAAGGAACCTCTCTTGTTCGAACCCCGGATAGAGGCGCTCATTCGCTCCAACGCTGCAACGTCGGTGGGCTCGCCGTCGACGGCGCTAACGAAGTCGTCCAAGTAGACCCGCATCGCATCAAAGAGGCTCGGGTCGCTGGGGGCTCCGTACCCTGGCGGAACCGCGGTCGCCTTTGGCGTGGTCTTCATCTCTCCTTTTCGGGGTTTGTTTACCCCGAGAAAACGACCCGATGCGAAACGGGTGCCTTTCCAACGCCCGAAACGGTTGCAAAGGGAACGGTTTCCCCCAGCCTGCCATGAGGGTTCGACGATGCCCGCTTCAATCTGGCGAATTCGTGCCTTCCCCCCCCAGCACTGGAAACCGATGGGGCAATCGCTCGCCGTAACAGCTTGGCGAACGGGTTATGACCGCTTCAGAGTTCGGGGGAATCGAGGAGGAACGAGCGATGGGACGCGACGACGAAATACGACGCAATGCCTACGATATGTGGGAGCGGGAAGGCCGTCCCGAGGGACGCGCGCTCGATCATTGGCAGCGAGCAGAGAAGACGTGGGCTTCCCAGCACAGGGCTTCACCGAGATCTGCCCAGGCATCGGAACAGAAGGGACAGCCGGTCGCGTCCCCGTCCAGAACTCAATCTCGTAGCGGCTCAACTAGTTGGCCTGGTTGAAAGTAGCCGAAGACCTGACGAGTGCGCGCCGTCGTTCCTGCACTCTCGTCCTACGCAGGGTCCGACGACCCACGCCCGTCTTCCTGTGACCTACCGGCACCGTTTCGCCCTACCGCCTCGTTCGAGTTCCCGGGTATTCTCCGAAACCCTCACGAACGTGCACACAACTCTATCGCCGGGCGCGGGAATGCCCTTCAGTGCGCATCCTGGGATCGTCGGTCCTATGTCCGCATGTGTTGATGGCGGTCCATGAACTCGGGTACGATGATTCGTTCGTCCAGAATCGATGGCACAGTACCGGCCGTCGTGGCCACCCACATCCGGGAAAACTCCTAGGTGGGGTAATCGGTCGGTTTCTTGGGGGCCAACCCAACCGCGGTTTACGCGTCCCTGATCGGTGTCGCCAGTCCAACCCCGACCGGGGAACTGGGCGCTACTCTCTAAGGAGCACTAGACAAGCGTCGGGCGAAGACTGTGGGGTCTAGTTTCTGCCTACTCTGGACCGCGCCATCGTCCCAGACGAGGGCGATGTTGTCAACCGAAATCATCCACTTGAACTCCTTGGGATTGATCATGCCGAGCACCGCGCGAACCTTGTCACGGGATAGGGGGATAGAGTCGTGTTCGTCTCCGTGGGCAAGCGTGATGTGAGGGGTCCAACCTTCCGTGTCGGTAGTAAGAGACAGGCTCGCTGGCGTGGGCAAGCACGCGTTCCACACCCGAACGTGCAGGGCTCGAAGGGAGGAATCCTTCTTCACGACTACGTAGACCACGGACCTCAGGCCCTCGAACGTCGCTAGCCCATTCGTGTGGACTTCGAACGGCAGGATTTCCTGAGCGAGATGAGAGGGGGTTGCTTCCGCGGCATCGCGATCGTATCCGCATACGACTTAGTAGCTGAAATGCGGGTAAGGCATCACAAGCACCCCACGAAGGCCGAGCTCGCGTTCGAGCTTCGCCCACGCCTCGCGTATCCTACCGGTGGCCCCCGCGTCGAGCAACGAACTCACGCCGTGCTGAGGGGGTCGCGGGGCGACCGCGGACCTCGCATGCAGGGAGCACTGCGGAGACTTAGCGACCGTCGTGAATGATTCGCGCCGTCCCGCGGACCCTCCCCGCTCGCTCCGCTCGGGAGTACTAGTCACGACCGCGAACTGTCATACACCCGCGCATCTCGCTCGGCCGTCTCATGCCCACACGAGTCGTGTTCTTTGATTGGGGCGGGACCCTCGCACGACCGTGGGTTTCAGAGGGTCACCATCCGTCCGAGTTCTGGCAACCGGTTCTTAAAGAGAAATGTTAGCACACTTCCGGAGGAGAGGGAGCTCACGAGTCAGTCCACTTTGTCACAGGACGAAGAGATTAACTACCCGAAGACCTAGGGCGCCCGTTCCTTCAGCGCCCTGAGGGAGAGTGAAAATGAACGCGAAGCCGAAGCTCTCCAGGAGACGTCTCGTTTCCGGGTTGATCGTGGCCGCTGTGATTTGCGGTGTGTTGGCGGGAGGTACCTACGGTGTGGGCACCGCCCACCCGGCCCCCCGTGCTTCCGACGGGGTTGCCCTCCATCCAACGCCGTTCGTGTTTCGAACGTCGACCGCGGTACCGGTGGGAAAAAATCCAGTCGGCGTCGCTTACGACAGCGGCAAGGGGGAGGTGTTCGTCACGAACACCGGGTCGGGCAACGTCAGCGTCATCAGCGATGCGACCGACGCGGTCGTCGCGACCATCAGCGTGGGTACGAAGCCGTACGCGGCGGCATACGACAGCGCGAAGGGCGAAGTGTTCATCGCGAACGAACAGGGCGGCTCGGTCAGTGTCATCAACGACACCGACAACACCGTCGTGGCCACGGTGGACACAGGCGACTACCCGACCGGCCTCGCCTACGACAGCGGCAAGGGGGAGGTCTTCGTCGCCGGCGACCAGACGAGCGTCTTTGTCATCAGCGACGCGACCAACTCTGTCGTCGCGACGGTCGGTGTGGGCAACGTCACGGAGGGTCTCACATACGACGCAGCCCACGGCCAGGTCTTTGCCTCGATGTTCGACGACCAGGACGTCTGGGTGATTTCGGACGCGACGAACACGGTCACGTCGATCGTCCACGTCGGGACCACGCCGGTCGGATTGGCGACCGACTCAGCGAAGGGACTGGTGTTCAGCGCGAACTACGGTTCGGCGAACGTGAGCGCCCTGTCGACCGTCTCCCACAGCGTGGTGGCCAACGTGCGCGTCGGGTCAGGCCCGAGCTCCGTGGCGTACGACCAGGGTCAGGCTTACCTGTTGGTCGCGAACTCCGTGTCGGCGAACGTGAGCGTCGTCTCGGACGCGACTGACAAGGTGATCTCCACCTTCCCCGTCGGGAGCGCTCCGTTCGGCATCGCGTTCGACGACGCGAAAGGCGTGGCGTTCGTCTCCAATTACGGGTCGAACAATGTGAGTGTGGTCGCGCCGGCAAGCGGGGGAGGGGGCCCCACCCATTACACTGTAACGTGCACCGAATCCGGACTTCCCGCGGGCACGAGCTGGTCGGTCACGCTGAACGGTACGACCATGAGCTCGACGACGGCGACGATCACGTTCTCCGAGCCGTCCGGAACCTACGCTTACACGGTGGGAGCCGTCGCCGGCTACTTCGCGAACCCGCAAACCGGGTCGGCCGACGTCAACGGCGCGGCGGTCAACCTGCCCATCAGCTTCACTCCCTCCAGCTCGGGTCCGTACGCCGTGACCTTCACGGAGAGCGGCCTCGCGAGCGGTACAAGCTGGACGGTCACGCTCAACAGCGTTCCCATGAGTTCGACGAACACCATGGTGGTCTTCTCCGAGCCCAACGGATCGTACTCGTACACCGTCACTTCGACCAGTGCGGACACTCCGACTCCCAGCTCAGGCTCCGTGACCGTGAGCGGAGCCCCGATCGGCCAAGCCGTCACGTTCATCGCCCCGGGGGGCGCGACCTATGACGTCACGTTCACCGAGACCGGGCTGCCGGTGGGTTCTTCGTGGCAGGTGAAGCTGAACGGTCAAACTCAAAGCACGACGACCACCGGCACGACGTTCAGCGTTCCGAATGGAACCTACCCGTTCGACACGCTCGCGTTGATCGACTACGCACCCGTGCCGGCCAACGGCACCGTCGTCGTCGCCGGCCAGGCGGTGACCACACCCATCGTTTACTACGAAGTGTTCCCGCTGAAATTCACTGAGCCCGGCCTCCCGACGGGTGCCAACTGGTCGGTGACGTTGAGCCGCGCCTCCCCGGGCGTTATCCTCACGGCCTCGCTGGCGGACCCCTCCCTCACCCTCTGGTCGGACGGCGCGTCCAGCGTCCTCTTCTCCGTTTCGAACGGGACGTTTTCCTACACTTCGTCGGCTCCGGGCTACACAGGTAACGCATCGACCGTCACGGTCAACGGAGCGAGCCCGCCGCCGGTGTCCCTCACCTTCACTGCCAACCCCTCCCCCGCGGCCTCCTCTGCGGCGGGTCTCCCGATCCTGGACTGGGTCCTCATCGGCGTGGTGATCATCGTGGTCGCGATCGCGGCGGCAATGCTTCTGATGCGCCGGAAGCGAAAGGCTCCCCCGAGTCCTACGACGCACGCCTCGGAGCCGGGGGAGGGCGCCCCACCGGCGCCTCCGTAGTCAGGGAAGGGAGCGAGTCCCGGGAGAGTCCCCGGGTCGCGGTTCGTCCCCCTTTGACCTCTGCAGTGGGAAGCCCAGGTCCGTCGGCTCCGAAGGGGTGGTTGGCCAAACCACCCTTTTCCGGAGACATGGGTTGACCACGCGTGGCGAGAGCACGGCGGCCGCGCAGGCTTCATGAAGGTCGCGCGCAGCCGATGACGTGACCGCAATCAGCGCGCGGGACCGACTGTATCGGCCCGAGGTCGAACCTTGTGAGGCAGCTCAGCGCCCACACCAGGCCAGTAGTCCCCGAGGGCTACCGGGAACTGTGAACATACGCCTGCCATTCCTCACGAAGCAGTCCAAACTCGAGCGTGTCCGCCCAACGACGGGAGACTAGAGCCGACCGCCGGCTCCTTCCTTCCAGCCGGAAGCCAATGTTTTCTAAGACTCCGGCCGACCGATCGTTGCCGTCTACGACGCTCGCCTCAATTCGATGGAGACCCAGCGACTCGAACCCGAATTTGCAGATGAGGCGTAGGGCCTCCGTTCCGTAGCCCTTACCCCAGTGCTTTCTTTGTATCCAGTATCCCACCTCGGCATGCCGTTCCACCTTCACCCAGTTCATCAGACGAATCTGGCCAATGACGTCAGGCGACCCGGCGTGCAGCACGACGAATGCGAACCCGTCGCCCTGCCGTTGCTCCTGCAAAACCCGCTGCACGAACTGCTTCCCACTTTCTCGTCGAACCCGGGGAGGGAGCATGCGCGTTAGACTGCCATCGTGAAGAAGAGGGTCCAAGGCGATCGCATCCATTGGTCGGAGTGGACGGAGTTCCACCAAGTGGCCGTGACGTGAACGTAGCCTCACGGTTCGAGCGAAGTGGAAACGGTCCTATTAGGGCTAAGGCCCGTGCGGGCGCGAGATCAATGCGGGGCGCGCGCGTCCGATGACAGGACCGCG
>JBEKEY010000064.1:0-11039 GCA_050013595.1 Thermoplasmata archaeon
TGGGGGATCGTCGGGGCGATGATCCCGCTCGCCCAGTTCGGGTTCATTTTCTTCATGTACTCGCTGGCGCAGGAGATGAACTAACGTGGCGACCTCGAACGCCCCCGCCTCGGTCCGCAAGGTGCGGTCGCTGTCGGTGGAGTCGACCAGCTCGGAGGGGCTCACCCGCGAGACGATCCTGCTCATCGCGGGCGCGCTCGTCGCCGTCGTCTTCTGGGTGATCGCGGTCCTCAACTACGTCGGTACCCTGAACATCCTGCTCGCACCGGGCGAAGCCTCGGGCGCGAACCCGGCGATCGACTTCTTCGTCATCGGCATGCTCTGCCTGATGGCGCCCTACGGCTTCGCCATGACCGCGAAGCTGCGCAAGATCGCGAAGATCGAGCAGCGCCTCCCCGACTTCCTGCGGGACGTCTCCGAGGCGGGCCGGTTCGGCATGACGCTCCCGGATGCGATCGTGGTCGCGAGCACCGGCCGCTACGGGCTCCTCACGGACGAGATCAAGAAGATGGCGAGCCAGATCGAGTGGGGCGTTCCTGTCGCGCAGGCGCTCGACCTGTTCGAGCAGCGCGTCCCGACGCCGCTCGTCCAGCGGGTCGTATCGATCGTCACCCGCGCGAACGAGGCGGGCGGGAACGTGGCGGACGTGCTGACGATGGTCGCGCACGACACCCGGGAGGCCCAGCTCGCCCAGCAGAGCCGCCAGATCTCGATGCTGACCTACGTGACGGTGATCTACATCGCGTTCTTCGTGTTCCTCGTCACGATCTACATCATGGCGGCGATCTTCCTGCCGCAGATGATCACTGCGGGTCAGGGCGTCGCGACCTCGGGCCTGTCGGGCCAGGGCGGCGTCAATCTCGCGTTCCAGTTCGTCCCGGTGCTGTTCCTCGCGTTCCTCGTGGCGGTCATCGTCCACGCGGTGGGGGACGGCATCATGGCGGGGGTCCTCTTCACCGGCCGCATCGCGGAGGGCCTCCAGCACGCCACCATCATGCTCACGGTCGGCTGGCTCATCATGCGCTTCATCGTCCCCCCGCTCAACGTGAACAGCTGAGGGAGGCAGCGGAGGATCCTATCGATGGCCGGCGAAGCGCTCGAACCAACGCCTGTCGAGGAAGGGACCGCGATCCCGAGCGCCTCGGACCGCAAGAAGCGGTTCTCCCCGTTCCTCCGGATGGGCGCCGCGCTCCGCAAGGGCTCGGTCGAGCCGCGACCGGTGAAGCTCGCCCGCCTCGGGGTTTCGGGCCAGGGCTCGGAACGCGAAGCGACCGTGGTCCCCCCGCTCAGCGACCCCGCGCTCAAAGAGCTCGACCTCGCGCCGATCCGGCCGGGATTCTCCTACATCCGCATCACGTTCCACAACATCCGCAACGAGTTCCTTTACGAGGTCATCGAGCCCCGGCTCTCCCGGATCGAGCGCGACCTGCTCGAACGCATCCGCGACGTCCTGGTCGACCTCTTCGAGCCGCTGCCCGAGCACGACCCCGAGACGAAGCGCTCCGAGCTCCGTCTCATGGTCGACCGCCAGCTCCAGGAGTGGGAGCTCGCGCCGAGCCCGATCACGAAGGGCCGGATCCTCTACTTCCTCGAACGGGACTTCATCGGCTACGGGGTCATCGACGTCCCGATGACCGATACCGAGGTGGAGGACATCTCGTGCGACGGTCAGGGGATCCCGCTCTACATCTACCACCGCAAGTACGGCTCCATCCGCTCGAACATGAAGTTCGAGACCGCGAAAGAGCTCGACGATTTCGTCATCTGGCTCGCGCAACGCTCGGGAAAGCACATCTCGGTCGCGAGCCCGGTCCTCGATGCGACGGTGCCGGACGGTTCGCGTCTTCAGGCCACGCTCGGCATGCACGTCACGAAGCGCGGCAGCACGTTCACCGTGCGCCGGTTCCGCGACAACCCGTTCACGCCGGTCGACCTGCTCAAGTTCCGGACCATGAGCCCGGAGATGATGGCCTACCTCTGGATCACCATCGAGAACGGCCAATCGATGATGGTCTGCGGAGGCACGGCGAGCGGGAAGACGACCACGCTCAACGCGACGCTGCTCTTCATCCCGCCCCAGATGAAGATCGTCTCGATCGAGGACACCCGCGAGCTCAACCTCCCCCACGAGAACTGGGTCCCGTCGCTCACGAAGGCCGGGTTCGGCGCGAAGAACCTCGTGAGCGGCAAGGCCGCGGGCGAGATCGACATGTTCGACCTCCTCGCCGCCGCGCTCCGCCAGCGTCCCCAGTACCTGATGGTCGGAGAGGTGCGCGGTGCGGAGGCGTTCATTGTCTTCCAGGCGATGGCGACCGGTAAGACCTGCTACACGACGTTCCACGCGGAGAGCGTGAGCGCGATGGTGCACCGGATGGAGAACCCGCCGATCACACTGCCCCGCTCGCTCGTCTCGGCGCTCAACCTGGTCCTGCTCCAGCGGCAGGTGAAGGTCGGGACGAAGATGACGCGCCGCGTCCAATCGCTCACGGAGATCGTCGGTCTCGACCCCGAGACCAACGAGCTGATCACGAACTCCGTCTACTCCTGGAACGCCGCGGACGACACGTTCCTCTACTCGGGCCACTCGTACATCTACGAGCGGGTCGCGCTGATGAAGAACCTCTCGATGAAGGAGATGGAGCGCGAGGTCCGCAACCGCGTCGAGATCCTCGACTTCATGATGGCGAAGGACGCCCAGGCGACGCGGCAGAAGCCGTACACGCACCGGGACGTCGGCCAGCTCGTCGCCTACTACTACAAGGAGCCGCAGAAGGCGCTCCAGGAAGCGCGCGCGGAGCTCGCGCGCGTGAAGGCCCAGACGCCCGGGGCCGCCCGCAAGCCCGCGAGCTAGACGCGACCGAAGGGTCAGTCAGTCCTATCTCTCCGGGGGCCTCCCCTCGTCGGAGGCCCCGCGGTGCCGCTCTTCTCCGAGGTTGCGCTGCGGGCGGGCCGCTCGGTCCGTCTCTACCGCGAGGACGCCCTCGCCGGGCTCCGGCCGCGGCTCGGACGGGCCCGCGCCGACGTGGTCGTCACGAGCCCGCCGTACAATCTCGGCGTCCGCTACTCGACCTACCGCGACGACCGGCCGCGGGAGGAGTACCTGCGCTGGACCGGCGACGTACGGGACGCGGTGAAGGGAGTCCTCGCGGAGCACGGCTCCTTCTTCCTCAACCTCGGCGGACCCCCCTCCGACCCGTGGCTTCCGTGGGATGTCGCGCGGGGGGTCGCGAAGGGGTTCGTCCTCCAGAACGTGCTGCACTGGGTGAAGTCGATCGCCATCGACCGGGCCTCGGCCGGCCGCGCCGCCGGCCTCGAGCGCGACCTCGCGCTCGGCCACTATAAGCCGCTGCGCTCGGCGCGCTACGTGCACGGCGCCCAAGAGTATGTCTTCCACTTCACGCGACGCGGCGACGTGCCGCTCGACCGCCTCGCGATCGGGGTCCCCTACGGGGACAAGTCGAACGTCGCGCGCTGGCGGGGCGCCGGGAGCGACCGCCGCTGCCGCGGGAACACATGGTTCCTGCCGTATCCGACGATCCGGTACCGTTCCCGCGACCGGCCCCATCCGGCGACGTTCCCGCCCGAGCTGCCCGAATGGTGCGTGCGTCTCCATGGCGTTTCGCGAACGCGCCTCGTGGTCGACCCGTTCGTGGGGATTGGCGCGAGCGCCGTCGCGGCGGCACGGCTCAACGTGTCGTTCGTCGGCTTCGACCTCGATGAGGAGTACCTCAAGGTCGCCACAGAACGCGTCCGCAACGAGGTCCGGTCCCGACGACCGACCCGACGACCCGCGGCTCCTCGGAGTCGAGGAGGGGGCGTTACGGCTCGTCGGAGGACGACCCCGACTCGTCCGTAGCGGGCGGGGACCACTCGCGCATCGGCGTCTTACGCACGCCGGCGGCCGAGGCAAGGGCATTCTTCGTTCCCGTCTTCGCGGCCTTGCCGGCAGCGACCATGGCGTCCCGGGCCGCTCCCGCGGCGCGGGCGGTACCCGAACCGATCGCCACTCCGGCGTCCGAGATGCGCTGCGGGATGCGGCGCATCTCCTCGTCCATCGTCTTGCCGATGTGGGCAAGGTCATCCTGGATCTCGAGGCCCAGATACTTCGCTTCTTTCGCGGTCGCGCTTCCCAGGCGCTCGATCTTGCGGTCGAGGTCGGAGAACTCACGCCCGAAATCGCGGCCGAGGCCGCCGGCGGCATGGCGCATTTCGGCGAGGTGAGCCCGGAACTGGGCCTGTTCACGGGATTCGGACATGGTCGTTCGGGTCGTCAGCGTCGGTTCGGGAGATAAAGGTTGACGGCCAGTCGCAACCCCGTTCACCCGCCCATTCGGCGGTCGGTCTTGCGCCGCCGTCCACGGCTGCGGGCGGCGGGCGGTGGGGCCGGGGCGGAGGGAGGGGCCTCGGCCAGGACCCGATGCTCGGTCTCCTCGCCGCGGGCCCACCGGACGAGCAGTTCGACCCCGAGATGGGTCGGGTCGGTGACGACCATCTCACCCCGAAGGGTCCGGGCGATGGCCCGGGCGGCCGGCTCGTACTCGGGGTGTTCGGACTTGAGGAGGAGCACCGTGCTCTTCAGCGAGGTGACGGTCGCGAGCTCGCGCGCCCGCTCGAGCGCGTGCTCCATCGCGACGTCCAACTGGCCGCTTCTCACTCGTCCGTCCTCATCGGAGTAGGCCTCCGGAAGGCCGTCCGTGATCAGATAGAGCTCCTTGCGGCTCGCGCGGGAGGCGCGCAGGAGGAGGTGCGCGGCCCGCAGCGCCTCGGCGGTGTTCGTGAACGCGCCCGCGCGGCACTCCCAGAGCTCCACCAGGTCGAGGACCTGGACGTCGTTGTCGAACGCGAGGACGTCGATGGTGGCGTCGGGGTATCGTCGCCGGACCGCGACGTAGAGGGCGAGCAGGGCCTTCTTCGCCGCCTCGAGCTTCCCTTCCTCCGACATGCTGCCCGAGCGGTCGAACGCTAGGACCACGTGGACCCGCTCGCTCGTGATCTCCCGGAAGACATAGCTCGTCGATTCATCGATGTGCTTGGAGCCGGTGAACCGGGCCGCGAGGAGCGACCCCGGCACATCGAGGTGAGCGATCTCTTCGGCGCGGCGCAGGCGGGCCTTCTCGTAGACGCCGGTCGACCCTCCTCCGCGCAGCGACATCCGCATGTCGCCGGGGAGTCGCTGGCTCTCCTCCTCGAGCAACAGCCGTGCGAATCGTTCCACGAGGCCGTAGGTGACCACGAGCTCGCCCCGATGCTCGGCGACGAACCCCCGTTCCTTGAGTTCCCGTTCGACCCGGTGCTCCTCGGCGGCCCGGACCCGGGATTCGGCATCGGCTTCGGCCCGCCGCTGGGCCTCCGCGCGTTCCTGCTCGAGCCGCCGTCGCTGGGCCTCCGCCTGACGGCGCTTCTCCTCCGCCTCCTTCTCGATTTCGCGTTCGCGACCCTTGAGGGCACTCGTCACGTTGTTGGCGAGCTCCTTCCGCTCGGCGCCGGAGAGCTGCGCGAGGGCGTTACCGAGCTCGGAAGGCCCGAGCGCGCGCCCGTCCCCGGCGGCGCTCGCGAACACCATGCGACGCCCCTTGGAGGAGGGGGGATGTGCGGCGCGCTTGCGCGAGAACAGTCCGCGCAACCAGGCTACGAAGCGGGCGAATGCCGCCCGGATACGGGCGAGGATGCCGGGCGGGGGTGGAGGGCGATTCCAGGAAGCGCTCGGGAGTAGAAGGGCGCTCTGGACGTCACTCAACAGGTCGGCGGGCGGAAGACGGGACCAATCGATCGACCGTGCCGATCGCAGGCGTTCCTCGAGCTCGGCGATCTGCTGAGCGACCTCGGCATCCGTGCGATGTCGGACCTCGTCGAGGGCGACCACCTGCTGGTCGTACTCCTCGACGATCCTCTCGATTCGACGACGTCCCTGGCGACGCAGTCGCTCGCGCAGGCGCTCGAGGCGTTCTCGAAGCTCGGCGCTCTCACCCGAACGCTCCCGGAGGAGCCGCCGTGCTCCGTCGACCCCTTCCTCCGCGAGGGCCCGGACGAGAGCCGCGGTGTCGAGCCCGTCGAGCAGGTCGTCGGAGACCACATCGTCGGCGTACTCGGTGCAGTCGGGGAGCTGGAACGTGTCGCTAGAGGGGGGCGTCGTCGGCGTCGTCCTCCTTGCAGGAGAAGAGCGAGAACTCCTCGAGGAGACGGAAGACGCTCGACGCAGCGTCGGTCGCCGCGACCGTAGGCCCGGGCCGCTCGCGTTCTTCCACGTACCGCACGAACGTTCGGAACTTGGGGAAGATGTCGGGGTTCGTGGCCAGCTGGGCACGGAGCCCGGCGTCGTCCTTCAGCCGCCGTCCCTCGCCGACCAGCGCTTCGGCCTCGCCGGCGTTCTCCTTGAGCACTCCGCGATAGAACCGGCACCAGTAGACGCCCGCGCTTCGCTTGAGCCCCGGAGGAAGGTACTGCTCCACGAATTCGGCCACCCGTCGCTCGTTCTGTCGGAACGAATCGCCGCTGCGCGCGCGGATGCGTCCGCGCATCGCGTGAAGGAGGCCCGCCTTCAGGTCGTTGCTCGTGGGGGGAATGTTTCCGGCGAGCGTCGCGATGGCGGCGGTCCGGGCGGCGACGTCGATGAGCGTCCGGTTCGACCCGACCTCGCCGATGTCCGGGTTGTCCTCGCTCGTCTTCAATCGCCAGGATTCGATCACGCGAACCCCCGCGTCGAGGAGGATCTCCGGGACGTAGACCGACGGGAGGTCGCTGCGCGCCAGGTTCACGATCTGTCGGTTGTCGGCGTGCCGCGCGTTGTAGCCGACGTGCAGGCTCGTGAGGCGGTCGGAGAGCGGGTCGTTGATGTTGTCGAGGTCGGAGAGGTTCGAGGTGCTCACCGCGACGAACGAGCCCGGGAAGCTCTCGCGGGACTTCGACGGTGTCACGGTGCCCTCCTGAAGCGCCTGCAGGAGCACGTTCTGCGTGCCGAGGGGTAGCTTTCCGATCTCGTCCACGAGAAGGAAGCCCCGGTTCGCCTGGAGGAGTTTTCCCGGTTCGAGGACGAGCGGGCTCATCGGGTCGCCGATCTCCTCGAGCTTCCGCAGGTTGATGTTGCCGGTGAGGTGGTCGGGGAAGACCTCGGAGCTTCCCTGCAGACGGGCGAAGCCGAAGCCTTCGCGAAGGAGGATGAATTCGGCCGGGACCTTCGCGGGGTCGACCGTGCTCGGGTCGAAACGGGCCGGATCGCCCTCGGGGGCGAAGCGACGGGTGCAGATCGGACAGGGCGGAAACCGTGCAGCGGCCGCCGGGTCGACCAGCGAGAGCGGGTGGTCGAGGACCGGGCAGTCCTCGACGACCCAGACCCCCTTCGGGAAGAGGTTCCAGAGTTCCTTCGCGAGGCTGGTCTTCCCCGCGCCGGAGGGTCCGAAGAAGAGGAGGTGGGCGCCCGAAACGATGGACGTGACGACATCCTCGTACGTGGTGTCCGTGAGAACCGTGCGCGGGAAGAGGGCCCGCATCGCCTCCGGCCGGCCGAGCCCCTTTCGGCGAAGCCCGTCGATCGTTCGCAGGACCTCGTCGCGGAACCGTTCGGCCGGGCTCTCCATGAGCGCCCCCGCGGCCTTGAGGTCGGAGGCGGTTGCGCGAGTTCCCGGTTGCGGAGTCGTTCGGGGCGTGGCCGCCATGGCGCGCGGAGTTGGGGTCGGGTTATGTAGTTTTGCCGAAACGGGCGGCCCCCGAGGACCCGCCGCACCGGCCGGGGGCCCGAAGGGAAGGAACGGGCGCTGGTCCGACGGGGAGGCACTTTTAAGTAGCGTTCCCCGGTCCGCGCCCCCGCGAGCGATGGCCGAGAAGGAGTCCGGAGCGAAGAAGACCACCGTAGCCCGTACGGTGAAGGACAAGTGGCGCTCGAAGAAGTGGTACAAGGTGCGTGCCCCCGGCCTCTTCCAGCACGTCGAGCTCGGTGAGACGGTCGCGACCGAGCCCGAGCAGGTCATCGGGCGGACACTCGAGGCGACCCTGCCCGAACTTTCGGGGTCCGGCGACTCTGGAAAAGCCCACGTCAAGCTGCGGTTCCGCATCGAGCGGATCTCGGGCGAGGGGATCGCCGAGGCCCGGTTCATCGGCCACGACCTCACGAGCGACTACGTTCGGAGGCTCGCCCGCCGCAAGCGCTCGAAGATCGACCTCGCGCTCACCGTCACCACGAAGGACGGCGTCCAGATCATCCTGAAGCCGGTCGCGGTGGGTGAGCAGCGCCTCCAGACCCGGCTGCGCGCCGAGCTTCGTCACAAGATGGTCCAGATCCTTCTGGAAGAGGCCCAGCTGCGAACCTCCCCGGAGTTCGTGCGCGAGATGATCCAGGGGGACCTTTCGAAGGTCCTCGCGCACGGTGTGAAGACCCTCTACCCGCTCAAGAAGATCGAAATTCGGCGCTCGGAGGTCCTCGGCCAAATCGCGGAAGAGATCCCGGGACCCGAGACGACCCCCCTCTCCGAGCCGACGCCACCCCCCGAGGAGGCCGCGGTGGCCGACGCGGGCGAGGGACCGGCGGCGTAGCCCGGAAGGACGCGAGATGGCGCGTCCGATCCCTGTCGGAGTGGCTCAGCCCGGTAGAGCACGGGACTCATAGCGGGACGCGTGCCGCGTCCCGGGAGATATCCTGGGGCCGGGGGTTCAAATCCCCCCTCCGACACCATCCATTCGAACTCGCCGGGGGTTCGGTTTCCCACCTCAAGATCGCCGACCGCACGAGACCCGCGGATCGGTGTGGGCCCGCGCCGAAAGGCGGCGGCGGCTTACGGTTCGGACTCGATTTTCTTGATCTTGCGGTCCGCCGCGTCCAAGCTGAGATCGTCCTCGGCCGCCTTGACTTTATCCGAGACGCGACCGGTCTCGCCCGCCCGATTATCGGAATCTTCCCATCGCACCGCGGCCTCCGCTCTCGCCTGGTTCGCCGCCTCGAGCCGCTTGGCCTTGTCGGTCACTGCTCGCCCCGACTCGATGATGCGTGTTAAGCTCGCCCATCGCAACCAACGACCTACTGACCTCCCCCAACTTCGTCCCCCGGCTCGCTCCGCTTCCGGCGCGTTCCGTGAGAACGATCGACGATTCGCCTATCCGGAAAAGTTCGAGGGGCGTCCGCGGTCGGTCACAAGTGCCACGTCGCTCCGCCGTAGCCCGTCGGCAGACGTTGCGGAACCTTGCCACCAAAAGGGTCGGGGCGCGGGGTCGGAGAACGTCCGGTCTTCTTGCTGACGAATCGGTCGATTGCCTCGGCGACCTGGGTTCCGGCGGCCATGGCATAGACCACGGATTTTCCGCCGGAGGCGAACACCCCTTCCACGTCGGTCATCCAGTCCTCCCTCTTTCCAATCGGCCAACCCATGGAAGCAAACGAGAAGTCGAGCTCGGCCGGCAGCCCCGAGATGTCGGCCTTCTCACCGGCCGCGAGGATCACCGTGTCGCAGGGGATCACCTGTTCGGTGCCGGGAACGTTCACGACGGTGGGACGGCCTTTGTCGTCCGGTAGGCCCGGCTTCGTGTCCTGGACCTCGATGCCCTGGACCTGCGCATTCCCCAGAATCCGTGAGGGAGCCTTCTGGAAGAGAAAGTGGACCCCCTCGATCTCCCCGCCTCCTACTTCCTCCTCGCCGGCGGGCATCTCCTCTCGGGTCCGGCGGTAGACCACGGTGACGTCCCCTTTGTCGGCCAAGCGAAGACTCGACCGGGCCGCGTCCAAGGCGACATCGCCCGCTCCCACCACGACGACCTTCCGCCCTTTCCGACCGAGAAGGCCTTCGGGGCCTTTGTTGACGGCGAGCAGGAACGGCAACGCGTAGAACACTCCCGGCAGGTGCTCTCCGGGGATGCCCGGCGAACGCGGCTCGGAAGCTCCGATCGCCACGAAGACGGCCAGGTAGCCCTCCGTGAGCAAACTCTCCGGAGTGAAATCCGCCCCGGCCTTCTTCCCGAGAACGAAGGTGATATCGAGAGCCCGGAATCGCGCGACGTCGATGTCGAGCTCGGTGCCCTCGAGGTGGTACTTCGGGATCGTGTCTACCTGGCCCCCGAGGAACTTCTGCTCCTCGTAGATGGTGACGGAGTAACCGCGAAGACCGAGCTCCCATGCGGTCATGAGACCCGCCGGACCTCCTCCGACGATCGCGACCCGTTGGCGTTTCGGGGCGCTGGCCACGTACGAGAGGTCGGCCTTGCCCAGCTCGAGCGCGGCTCGCTTGAGGTGACGGATGGCGATGGGGACACCGCGGCCCGCCATGATACAATCCTCTTCGCAGTAGTGGTAGCAGGTCTTGCAGAGGACGTTCGCGAGGGGATTGTCGCGGATCGTGAGACGGGCCGCGTCGTCGAACTTCTCCTGGGCGATGAGGGAGATGTACCCCCGGCAATCCTGGGTGATCGGGCAGGCTTGCACGCAGTAGGGCATCGCGCACTGCAGGCATCGTTGAGCTTCCAGGACCGCTTCTTCGCGAGTGTACGATTGGAGGATTTCCCCGAAGCTCGCCCGCTCCTCCTGCGACTCCTCGGGGATCGGGGTCCTCTGGTACCGCGAATCTTCGTCCGTCATCGTCCGTGCCCGGGCGCGCGAGCATCCGAATCGGGGAGTCGGACTTAGCCTCGATGGCCGTCCGGAAGGGGAACGTGCCGGTGGTCCGCTTTCCGGACTCCCGCGCTCGAGGCCCTGTGACGCCGTTCAGGCGTACTGAAACTTGGTCATGGTGGAGCGGACCACCGGCAACCGCTTGGAAATCGAACCCTGCAGTTCCTGAACATCCTCTTTCGTCCAGAGGCCCCACAGATCGATCGACAGCGCCGGACGGTGTGCCCGGTGAACCCGACGGACCGTTACATCGACCCGCGCGCCCGAGAGGTCGGAAAGACGGGCCGAGAACGATCGGGCCGAACCCACCGACGACCAAGCACCGCTTTCGAGGGTGGTCAGCAGATCCCCCACCGGCTCCGACGCGTCCGGATCTTTCCCGGCGGGGGGCGGTGGCAGCCAACCCCCGGGGGAAACCTCCCAGTGGTCGACCCGACGGAACCGTCGGGGC
>JBEKEY010000065.1:0-11012 GCA_050013595.1 Thermoplasmata archaeon
GGGGCCCGACTGCGCCGGCTTCTGATCGATGTTCCGGGGGTCCGCATGTCCGTGCGGTTCACGGAACGTCCAAACTCTCGACCGCTCACCTCGTGTCCTGTGTGCGGTTCTCCTCTCGCGCCGATCCACAATCGCACTCTCACGGGCGACACTGTCGTGCTCGGGCAGCGCTGCACCCGATGCGACTACTGGACCCATGCCGCTCGCAGGGTACCGGTCCGATACCTCTTCTCGGAGGCCGGTATTGACGGCCGACCCCGACGAATGGAAGAAGCGCGTCCGTCCTCGCGTCCGAAGACCTAGGGCGGCACGTAGGGAGAGACAGGGCCGGACGGGGGACGCGCCCCCTTCCGCAGCCCCACCGCAAAGAGGACCACGGCGGCGAGAACTCCCCCAGCGACAAGACCCAGGAATAAGCCAGATCCGAACTCTCCGCTCAGCGAAGAAAGTCCGGCCGAGGAACTCGAGTTCTGGGCGACGACGACGGTTAGATTCGTGGTCACGCCGGCGCCTACCGTGTCCGTAAGCTTCGCTTCGACCGAGTAAGTCCCCGGAGAGGCGTAGCTGTGGTTCGCTGACACTCCGAATGAAAAGGACCCGTCACCGAACGACCAGGTAACGCTGTAGGGCCGAGTACCCCCCGATGCGTTCGAAGTAAAGGAGATCGGAGACGCCGGAGCGGCGGGGTCGGAAACCGAACCGCCCTTCGACGAGAAGGTTGCGGTTAAGGACGGATTCACGTTGACCTCGAGCGAACGGCTGGCGCCCACGCCGAGAGCGTCGATTGAGTAGTAACCAATCGTATAGTTGCCGGGCCGAGTCCAGGCATGAGTTGTGTTCGGGCTCACGGAACTACCCCCGTCTCCGAACGTCCAGTTTTGCTGAACAGTGCCAGTGCCACCGCTGACCGTCCCAGCAAACGTGAGAGGAATGTTAACATCCGTCACATTGCCAGGACTCACCGAAACCGCGGCGCTGGGAGGGGAGACAACGACCACAGTGGTAGACGAACTGTTCGTGGCCCCCGTAGAGTCTCGGACCTCGACCGTAACCAAGTAGATTCCCGGATGTAAGTACGTGTGCGATGCATTCGGGCCCGAGGTCCCAGTCCCGTCGGAGAACGACCACGAGAAAGTGTAGGGGGGCAGGCCATCCGAGGCCGCGGCCGTACCTCGGAGCGGGATGCCCGGGTCGATGTTCGGGAACGTCGATAGAGAAAAGCTCGTCCGGACAGCGAGCGAACGTTCAACCACGAGTGTTGTCATCGC
The DNA here is from genome assembly GCA_050013595.1 of Thermoplasmata archaeon. Taxonomy (GTDB): domain Archaea; phylum Thermoplasmatota; class Thermoplasmata; order Lutacidiplasmatales; family UBA184; genus Lutacidiplasma. The sequence goes on from JBEKEY010000065.1 coordinate 1,269, forward strand.
GTTCGCGGAAAATCCGAACGAATCCGTCACGTTGACAGCGAGAGTGAAAGTGCCAGAAACATTGGGCGTGCAATTCAGCATCAATTTCGAAGCCGACGAGCAACCCGAGGGCAACCCACGGTAGGAGACGTTCGACTCGCCGGCCCCACCCTGGTAGGTGACAAGGATCGCCGTAGGGAACCCGAGATCAATGGTCGAAGGACTCGAGGAAAACGAAGTGATCTCAGGCGGACTTGAAATCACGCTTACGGTTCCTGACAGCTCATTCGCCACCCACACCATCGCGGAGCCTGGGAGAGAAGTGTTGCCGGGCGTGACGATTCCGAAGGCGACGGGCGATTCCCCAACCGGTATTTCGACTGCTGAGCCCTCGCTTGCCGCAATCGAAGAACCATCCAAGACTGTAATTGCTCCTTGCTCCCCCGAAAGCAGGCCCACTGATGCGATGTAAACGGCCTTCCGGGAAGGTTCGTATACCTCGTCAAGTACGCGGTGAGACCCCCCGAGAACAATCGGTCCCGCGTCGACCTTGAAGGACGATCCATTAACGAGCGATACTCCATCCCCCGCCGCGTACAATTGGTTGTTAGCAGAGTCGTACGCGATGCTGGTGACATTCGACCCGATAGCTACAGACGGGACCAAGACTTCACCGTTGGTGGAGTTGAGAACTCTGACAGTGCCGGGCGCATTCAACACAAAGACCGCAGAACGTGGTATATCAACGGCAACGCCCTCGTTCGAACGCGGGTAGACCGAAATTCCCGTGGTCAAGGCGACCGAATTGGAAGTCAAGTTCACCGCCGAGACGCCCGATATGCTGTTCATCAACCAGAGAAGATTGTCTGGACTATCCAAGACGAGTTGACTGCTCTCTCCGCTTAGCCCTGCAACCGCACCGATCAACAAATCCGAGGTCGAATTGTAAACCTCCACATCACCAGTGGTACCAACATAGAATCGGCCATTACTGGAGTCGACTGCTATTGACACGGAAGGATACGGAGTCGAGATACTCCGTGTGACCTGGTCAAGGCGCAAGGGATCAAGCCCGAAAGTGAGCGAGTCATTCCCTGAAGAGATGTAAACGCGAGATGCCGCTGAGAAACTGCTTATCGAATTCAGCTGTGGCAAGGTCGTCGGCGCGACTGTTGCGGCGGTTTCCGATGAGAGATTTATCGATTCGAGAATTCGGCTGCTCGATGTCCAGCAGTACACACTCCCAGTTTGGGGATCCAGAATCAGTTGCGTTGCGTTTCTGTCTACCGGAATCTTCGCGATAACCGGAGTACCATATGTCGAATTCAGCACGACCACGTCACCCCCAGTGGCATTTCCCAGGATGAACTCCGTCCCGTTGGCAGAAGTGGCTGCAGCTGTTACGCCCTTTCCGACCGGAATATCTTGAACGATTATTGCCTGAGTGCTGGCCTCGAGCACGGCCGCAAAATTCGTGGAAGCCACTGTCGCAACTACAGTATCTGTCCGAGGGGAGTAGGATAGTCCAGTCGCGGGTCCGAACGCGAGTGGGATGGACCCGAGCGAGCTCGGATCTTCTGCTGTTATGACTGAAATGGCATATGTTCCGGCATTTGCAACGAAGACAAGTGCGTCTTGAGGGTCGTCCACGAGCGCTACGGGGTCGATTCCGACCGCGACATTGGCGACCAAGACGCGATCGTCTAGGGCACTGATGACAGTCACATTCGCCGACCCGGAGTTGGCAATGAATACATTGTTGGATGGGGGGTCAAAGGCGATGGCGGTAGGATCAGAACCAACCGGTATTGGACTGCCCACCACCGACTCCGTTCGGGGGTTGACAACGAGAACGGAGTTGGCGGTAGGATCCGTGGCATAAAGATTGCCGTTTCCCGGATCATAAACGAAGGCGGATGCGTTCGAGACATTGGTGACCAATTGATCAAACCCGCCCGAGGTCAGATTGAACACGGCGGCGGGCGAAACGGTTGGAGCGGGAATCCCCGGAACGGAGACGCTTCGTTGAGGGAACCATACTGTGTTGGTCGACGGGACGAACGCTGGATTCCCGACTTGCCAAGCCGAGACGCTTGAGGTGAAGCTCCCCGGCAGCGAGGTGTTGAACCCCGGAAAGACGGTTCGCACCACCGAGCCCGCGGTCAGACTCAAGGACGTCGGGATCGCTGCTGCCCCGGAGGTGACTGCTGCTCGCCCCACCGAATCTACCTTGTTAAGGGTGATCGCAGTAGGAACGGATCCGGTGGGCAGTCCCGGTGACCTTCCAGGTCCGGTCGCCAGAGGAAGCATGAGTGTGCTCGCGAGGAGCACGAACACGAGAAGAACGACCGGAACCGCACGCGACCCCGCGCCAGGCCGCTGAATCGGCCCGATCCGCATGGCGGCCCGAATCAGGAGGTCCGGTATTAAACAGAGCAGGGGCCGGTCACTGCATCGTCCGGATGACCCGACCGGCGTGGCCATCGATCAGGACGGTCACTTTCTCGTTCTTGTGGTCGAACCGGAAGTACCAGATCGGCGCGTGCAGGAGCTCGCCCTCCGAGACCTGCACCTGGCAGCTGATGTTGGAGACCATACGGTGCTTCTGGTGCGCGGCTTCCGACTGGAGCTGCTTCACGAACGCCTCGGCCGCGTACCGGGCCGTCTCCTCGCCGAGGTCGCCGTTCAGGATCGGCGCGGTCGAAGGAATCGATTTCTTGTCGAAGAACGTCCGGTCGGCGAGCGAGAACTGGTAATCCTTCGGCTGGTACGCGCTCATCGCCTTCACCGCGATGACGGGGTACTCGTACTGGCCGGAGATCGTCTCCGCCCGAGTGGGATTCACGGTCGAACCGCCCATGATCGGGACCACCGTGGTGCCCCCGCGGTTCCCGAGAGCGCCGCTGAGGGCGGAACCGAGGAGGGCGCCGGCGGCCATGGTGCCGACCGTGGTTCCCACACTCGTCGCGACGGCCTGATACTGGTACGTGGTGGTCGCGGTCGCCGGCATCACCCAGAACGGAACGTAGCTCAGGCGCTCCTCCGCGATCTTCGACTCCTCGAGGAAGTGGCGGCGCAGGAATCCCTGGTCGAGATACCCTCGGACGATCTTGATCGCCGCGTCCCGGTCGGCGACGGCGAGCGGGAGCATCGTGTGCTTCGAGATCTCCTTCCAGCCTTGTCCACCGAGCGTGACCGAGCTCCCGCAGTAGTCGCAGCTGATGACCATCTCTCCGAAGGTCGGCTTGATCGGCGCGCCGCACGCGGGGCACTTGAGCTCCTGAACCCCTGCCGGCGCGATCGGGGCGGAGGAGGAAGTCGTTGGCGGTGGGGGCGGGGGTGGGGGTGGGGCACCCGTTGTACGGACCGGTGTCCCGCACTTCATGCAGAACTGAGCATCGTCCGGCATGGGAGAGCCGCACTTCATGCAGAACGCCACGTTCCGAACCTCCTAGCGGACACTCGCTCCTTCGATCGACCCCGTGGGATCAGAGAGTAGCCCCACAGTTCGGACAGAACTTTCCGGTGCCCGGTGCATCGGCGTTGCACTTCGGACACTTGCGCGCCGGTGGGGGGGCGAGCGACGCGCCGCAATTCGCACAGAACTTGACGCCCGGCGTGGTCGGCTGGCCGCACTTCGGGCAGGGCGGACCCTGAGCCACCGGGGCGGGAGCGGCCATCGTGGGGTTCCCGCAATTGGGGCAGAACCGAGTCCCGGATGGGACCAGGGTCGAACACTTGGGGCACGGAGTGCTCGGCGCCCCTTGGAACGCTCCGGACATCTGACCGGTCATGCCGTAACCCATTCCGAGCCCGGCGCCCAGTCCGACTCCGGCACCGACCATGGTCCCGGCGCTTCCCGAAGGGTTGGCCGCGGCCGTGGTCAAGGCCTGGCCGGCCTGGTACTGCATGTAGTTGACGCCCAGGACGCCCATGGTCGACCTCGTGTTGACCGCCTTTTGGACCTCGTCGGGAAGGTTGACCGAAATGCCCTGGAGCTGCTTGATCTCGACGCCCAGGGGGCCGAAGTGCTGCGGGGCGAACCCGAGCACGGCCTGCTCGATGGTATCGAGCTGGGTCGCGAGGTCGGTGACGTGCATGCCCTGGTCCTTGAGCTTCCCCAGCGTGTTGTAGACGAGCAGGACCATCTGGTCGCGCAGCCGGCCCTCGACGTCCGCGGTGGTGGCGGCGCCGAACGTTCCGACGAACTGGGTGATGAAGTTGTCCGGCGACCCGACGTCCCAACGATAGGAACCGAAGACGCGCAGTTGGACGAGCCCGAAGTCCGGGTCCTTGAAGACGTAGGGTTCGGAGCTTCCGAACTTGCCGTCGAAGATGCGACGCTGCAGGTAGTAGACTTCGGCCTCCTGACGCACGCCCGAGAGCGCCTTGACGATGCCGCCGATGAGCGGGGCGTTGAGGCTGGTGAGCGCATACCGATCCGGCTTATCGAGGTAGGCGAGGACCTTACCATCCCGGAAGAACACCGCGGTCTCGTCCTCGCGAACGACGACGTTGTCGTTGAGGCGGACGTTGCGCGGAACGCGCCACATCACGTTGCTGCCCTTGTAGACGTCCTCCCAGTTGATCGTCGTCGAGCCAAAGAGGCTGCCACCTTTCGCCGGAATGGGGTTGTTCGTGACCATGGTTCGGTATTCTCCTTCGTTCCTCGTTACGAGACTCGAATCCCCTCGATGACCTGCATGCGGGCCTTGAACGCCTGGTCGAGCTGGCTGATCTGGCCCCGCGCGGTCGCGATCAACGACTGGACGCCGGCCGCGTTGGAGGCCATCGCCAGCGAAGGCAACGGGGAGATGGTCTGGTTGAGCTGGTCGGCCGCCTCGACGAATCCGTAATCGTACTCGTAGAGACGGTCGAGCTGCTGGGGATTCACGCGGACCGCCGGGGAGATTCCGGAGTACCCCTGCTCCGCGTGCCGGATCCGACCTTCGAGGCCCATGAGGTCGGCGATGATCGGGTTGAGGGCGGTGAGCGATGCGAACTGGTTCGCGCTCGTGAGCGCCTGACGCGAGTTCTCGCACGTCGCGCGAGCATTCTTGAGCTTGTCCGAAACCTGGATCCGCAGGAAGCTGTCGGCCTCGCGAATGTCCTCGCCTTGGCGGTACCCGCGGAACCCGGGGATGAGGAGCTGGAGGCGCTTCAGCGCCCCGCGGCTACCATCGACCGTCTGTCGAATGTCGACCGGGGGAGCTCCCGGGGGGGCCTGCGTGCCGGTCGAGCTCCCGCTGTCGGTGTAGAGAGACGACCCGCACGAGTTGCAGAATCGCGAGCCGGGGGTGGCCGCGGTCCCGCACTTGGGGCAGACCGTCGGGCCAGGGGACGAGGAGGAAGGAGGGGGCGGTGGCGGGGGAGGTGTGCTCGCGGCCATGCTAGGGGCTCCGCGGGGGGTTCGAGGGAGGAGAGCTCGGGGGCGGGGCCACGACGGGCACGCTCGGAGACTTCGCTGCGCCGTAGGAGAACGCGGAGGGGGCGGGTTCCTGCCGCCAGGAGGCCCTCGAGACCTGCTGATTCGCCGTCGCGCGGACGGCGCGCACACGCCAGGCGATGAGGGCGACCGAGACGATCAGGACGACGAGCAGGACCGTGAACGCGGCGAGCTGCGCCACCGTCGAGATGACGCCGCTGCCGAGGTAGTACTGCCCGAGGCCGATCGTGAGGAAGAGGACGGCGAATCCCATCCCGAAGAACCCCCAGGCGAGGGAACGCTGGTAGCTCGGGTCACGGGAGAGGGATTCCGCAAGGTAACAACCGAGCGCGAAGAGCAACGAGACGACGCCGATAAGGAGGAGCGCGAGGAAGTGCTGGTTCGCGGTGAAGCTGTAGTAGATGAGCAGGAAGACCACCACGGCGAGGACGAGGAAGAGCGCCGTGAGGAGCATCCCGCTCCACTTCGTAGGTACCGGCTGCATGGCCGACGGGGTGGTCGTCATCGCTGCGTCCCTTGACGAAACAGCGGGCAGCAGTATAAGAGTTCAGGTCCGCGGTGGATTTCAGAGACGTGGTTCGTCGTCGGTCTTCTCCCGACGTGGGCGAGGTGCGGGGGCCGGAACGGGGGCTGCCGGCGCAGGGGGCTCGGGCGAGGGCCGTCCCGCCGTCTTTCCGGGCGGAGCCCCGGACGCGGGCGTACCGGACGGAGGCGATTCCTTCACGGCGGGTTTCGTAGGGGACGACGGCAGGGCCCGCGGGTGCTCGGGGGCAGGTTTGGCTCCCTTCGACGGGGGTTCGGGCCGGCTCGGGGGGGCCGGCTTCGCCGCGTGCGCTTCGTGGTGAGCGGGCTCCGCCTTGGCCGTGGATGGCTTCCGCAGGAAGACCCCTTTGAGGACCGAGCCCCCGCCACCGCGCGCGACCGTCCGACCCGTGGAGGATTGCACGGTCACCCCGTCCAGCGGTCGGGTGGAGATCGTGGTCACGGACTGACCGCATTTCGGGCAACTCGGGAACTGCCCGATACAATGCTGGCACAGGGGGGCTCCGCAGGCGTGCGATACCGAGGCGATTCCGCCACATCCGACGCACCGGGGCGCGTTGGTCGCGTGGGTTCCCAAGACGCCGGAGGTGGCGGGGGAGGGGGTGGCGGCGAGCTCCGGATCCCAGTCGGCGGACGGTGAGGGAATGACCACGGTCCCGGCCCCGTCACGGGCCTCGGCGTCAGCGCCGGGCGCGAGGTATCCCCCGGCGCTCTCGGACTCCGCGCCGTCCTCGTCCCGGGCCCGGAACTCGGGGGAGTAGGCCCCGAGGTCGAGTGCGGCGAGAGGAGCGTGCACGGCGGAGCCCGCCTGCTCCACGACCTTGATCAGCCGCGCTTTATAGATCCCGACCCGAAGATTGCGGACCAACTGGAAGAGGGTGCGCTGCTCCGCCGGGAGCACGAGCGCCTTGCGCGCCAGGTCCTCCACATCGGGGGTGAGCTTGAGATTCTCCGGGCGCAGGTCGGCCTCGAGGACGGCGCGTAGGTAGCCGAAGAGGCGCTCGATCTGGTCGAGGGAGTAGGCGGGCGGTGAGAGCACCGCCACGTCGGCGAGCGTCAACCCGCGCCGCTCGATCCCCGGGGGCCGGTGCTCGACGGCCGACGTGATGAGGTGGTAGGAGGCGTTCTCGAGGTCACGGATCTCGTTGGCATCGAGCCGGTCGAGGTCGACCTTCGCGTTCCGGCCGATCGTCGAGAGGACGGGTTCCAGGAACTCGTACGGCACGTGGAGCGTGACGAACAGGTCGTTCTTCGTGACCGTCCGGTTGAGCCGCGCCTCGAGGAGCAGGGCGTCCCGAGCGTGGCGCTGAACCTCGGAATCTCGGGTCTTCTGCAGCGCGAGCTTCTTTCCGTCCTTCGCGGGCGCGAAATCCGAGTCGAGGGCGAGCGCCCGGTCGAAGCTCGTCTGGGCGTCCGTCGGGCGAGCGGTCGCGAGCAGTGCGAGACCCCGACTGGTCCAGGCCTGTTTGCTCGTCGGGTCCGCTTCGGTCGCGCGCTCGTAGAAGGCGAGCGCCTCGTTCGGGTGCTCCATCCTCTCCGCGACGAATCCGGCGCGCTGGAGCACCTCCTCCGCCGCCGGTTCGAGGGCGAGGGCGTGGGCGAACGCGGACGCCGCTTCGGGCCACGCCTGTCGCGCGACCGCGAGCTCTCCCTCGCGCACCCACAGGGCGACGCTCTTCGGGAGCGCCTCCACGCCCTTCTTCACCGCCTCGCTCGCCGGTTCCCACTGGCCGAGTCCGCTGTGGGCCTCGGCGAGCAGAAGGTAGAGGGATTCCTGAGGAGGAACGAGGGGGATCGAGGTCTGCAGGAATTCGATCGCCTCCGCGTGCTTTCCCTCGTCCAGCATCGACTTGCCGATGCCGGCGAGCGCGACCGGCGACTTCGGGTCCCGCTGCCGCACCTCCTCGTAGGCGACCCGCGCCTCGGCCGGGCGCTCGAGGGCGCCCAGGATCTCCGCGCGGAGCAGGACCGCTGCGATGCTCGAGGGCGAGCCCGCAGGAACCGCTTTCATTCCTTCTTCCAGCACTTCGAGCGCGAGGTCCGGTCGGCCCGCGCTGAGGCGAAGGCGCGCGCGTCGGGTCGCGATCTCGACCTTCATCAGGGGGTCGAGCGACGCCGCCTTCTCGTAGGCCTCGTTCGCTTCCTCGGTCTTCCCGAGGGTCGCCGCGAGGTCCCCGCGTTCGAGGTGCAGGGTGGCGTCCTGGGCCTCGGGGGCGGTCGTTCCCAGGAGACGAACGAGCGTCTCGTACGCCTCTTTGGTATCCTTTCCGTCCCGATGGAGGCCGTACATCTCGAGGAGGGCCGGGCCGTTCTCCGGTTCGAGGAGAAGGATCGCCTTCAGCGAGTAGAGGACCTCCGTCGTCCGGCCCATCGCGCGGAACGCATCCGCTCGCGCCTTCCAGGCGGCGAGGTCGTTCGGGTCCTCCTTGAGGAGCGGGTCGGCGATCTGCACGGCTTCGGGGTACTGGCCGGCGAGCAGGAGCGTCTCCGAGAGCGCGAGGCGACCATGACGGCTTTTCGGGTCGACGTCGAGGCCACGTCGGTAGTACGTGATCGCGTCGGCGTACGCTCCCTGGGCGCGGAGCGCTTCCGCGACCTCGAAGTAGGCGTGCGGGTCGCCGTGGGCCGCCTGGACCGCCTGCTGCAGGGCCGCGAGGGCCTCGGTCCGATGGCCGGACCGGAGGAGGAGCTGTCCCTTCTTCCGTAGGAAGAGCGGATTCGTCGGGTCGCGACGCAAGAGGACATCGAGGAGTTGGAGCGCCCGAGGGTCCTGACCGACCTCGGACGAAACCTCCGCCGCCCCCCAGAAGAGGTCGGCATCCTCGAGACCGCCGCCGATCGCACGGCCGTACGCCTCGATGGCCTCGGTGTAGCGACCGGTCTCGCGCAGCGCGTGCCCGAGCTCCTTCAGGATGTCGTGGCGCATGTGGTTCCCTTCGCGGTCGAGGAACGATTGGTAAGCGCGGATCGCCCGCTCGGGGTCGTTCACGAGGCGCGAGGCGCGGGCGATGCCGAGCTCGCTCACGTTTCCCGCGTCGGGGTCGCTCGAGGCCCGCTCGTAGGACACGAGGGCCGTTCGCGCGGCTTGGTCCCGCTCGGCGGAACCCTCGGGCCGGTCGTAGGCGAGCGAGAGATACAGGTTCCCGCGCTCGACGGCCACGTCCGTGCGGGTAGGGTCGAGTCGGAACAGTTCGTCGAGCACCGGGGCGAGCTGGGCCGGGTCGTCGGTCTTCGCCACGAGCTCCTTCTTCTCGAGCAAGTACGGGAGCCCGCCGGGGTGGGCCTCGAGGAGAGCATCGTACGCCCGAACCGCGCCCACGACGTCCCCCGTCGCGGACAGCGTCCGGGCCAGTTCGAGCTGCGCTTCGAGGTCGGAGGGCTCCTGGGCGAGCACCGCCTCTGCGAACTCCCGGACCACGTCGTTCCGCCGTTGTTCGCGGCCGAGGTCGAGCGCTTTGCGGAGCTCGCCGATCGCGTGAGGGTGGACCTTGAGGAGACGGCGGTACGCCTCGACCGCCTCGTCGGGATGGCCGTTCGCGAGCTCGAGCTCGGCGATCCCGCGGAGCGCCTCGAGGTTGTCGGGCTGCACGTCGAGGATCGCCCGGCAGGCCGTGAGCGCGGTCTCCACGCGGTCGAGCCGGAGCGCGAGGTCCCGCAGGTCCAAAAGGTTCTGCAGGTTGCGGGGGTCGATCTGAAGGATCCTCTCGCGGGCGACGAGCGCGAGGTCCGGGGACGACGCCTCGGAGAGGCGGGCGAGCTCGGTGAGGGCGTTCGCC
>JBEKEY010000066.1:0-10906 GCA_050013595.1 Thermoplasmata archaeon
CAATCAACGGCCTCGTAGAGCCCGGCGCCCGGGTTGGGCGAGAACGTCATGTCGATGCTCGCCCCGGGCGCGGCCGCGTGGGCCCACTCGAGGTCGAGAGCATCTTCGTAGGTCCATCCGGTGTTCGCGCTCGTGTTCAGGGTGACCGGGTCGGCGTCGGGGTACACGAAGCTCACGGAGCTCTGCGGGAGTCCATTATCGAGGTCGAAGTTCGTGAGGTCGGTCGTCAGTTGAGCCTGGGGTTCGCCCGAGCTGTACGCGTCCACGACGGCCACGCGCATGCCCGAACCGTTCTCCCCTCCGTCGATGAGGGCTGTCATGTTGTACGCCTGCCAGACCTGGCACGGAGCCAGCACGCTCGTGATTCCGGAGCAGCCGGCGCTCGGGGCGAGGGCCGAAGGGAAGCGGACGGGAGCCCCGATGGCCGGGGCGACCGTGGTCGCGTTTCCGAGACCGTACACTCCCGACCAAGGGGCGACCGCAGGCAGACGGGCCGGCGTAGGGTGGCTGACGAACGATTGCCCGTCCGCCCGGTGGTATTCCTCGAACGTGGTCCCAAAGGCTTCCCCGACCCGTAAGCTCGGGCCGGTAACGCTCAGCAGGAGATGGTCCGGACTCGGGACAACCGAAAGGCCAAACCGAGCGAAATACGCGCTGGCCGTCGAAACCGCCGAAAGAGGAGCAGCGAAGGTCCGAGCGAGGTCCGACGGGGTCCGGAACGCATGGAATTCCGTACTACCCGGAGTATAGAGGGCCGCTACGAGTGCGGACAGCGACGAAGGGTCCGGAGATTCCAGCCCCACCACGACCGTGAGGGGGTCGGACGGCGGAAGAAGCCCCGCATCGACCACGCCCGGTGAGGGGGAGAATGCCGGAGCGACCTCCAGTTCCGCTCCCGAGGGTTCGGACGCTACCGCGGCGGTTCCCCTCGCTCCCCCAAGGGCCCCGCTCACCACCGGGGGCTCCGAGCCGGGCAGGGTCGGGATTCCAGCAGGTGTCACCCAAGCGACGAGGACAGCCGCCACCACGACGAGCAGAATCGCGCTACGTCTCAGCGACCGGTTTCGCATTGTGCTCCCGAACCCCAACCAGGCACCCGCATATGCTCCTTCCCGGGCCGTGCGGTCGCAAATACTCTTAACCGTGCCCCGGCGTGGGGACCCCGGAACTCGCCGTGAATCCCTACCTCGTCTACGAGATCGTCCTGCTCCTGGTCACCCTGTACGCGTTCGTGATCTACGCCCTCCACCGGGCGGGTCGGCTCGGACCGGGCAAGCCCCTCTCGATGTTCGGCCCGGCGCTCATGATCAAGACCCAGCGGGGCCGGGCGGCGCTCGACCGCTGGGGCCGGTTCCGTCGATTCTGGACGGGCGCGGGCGACCTCGGGATCGGACTGGCGATCATCGCGATGGCGACGATCCTCGCTCTCCTCGTCCTCGATGCGATCTTTTCGTTCCAGCTGAACGCGTCCAACGCGCCGCCGATCTCCGAAGCCCTCGGGCTCCCCGGGATCAACCCCATCATCCCGATCGGATACGGGATCCTCGCGCTCGTGGTCGGGATCGTCCTGCACGAGCTTTGCCATGGAGTCGTCGCACGGTCGCAGAACATCGGGGTGAAGAGCCTCGGGATCCTCTGGTGCGTCATCCCGGTCGGGGCGTTCGTCGAGCAGGACGATACCGAGATGCTCGCCGCCCCGCGGCGTAAGCGCGACCGGGTCGCGGCCGCCGGGGTCCTCGCGAATTTCGCCCTCACGATCCTGTTCTTCGCGCTCCTTTCCGGTCTCGTGGCCGCTTCCGTCACCCCGAACGCCGACGGGGTCTCCGTGACCGCCGTCGTCTCGGGTACGCCGGCTGCGAATGCGACCCTGACCGCCGGGGACCTGATCACTTCGGTCAACGGCACGGCCACGCCGACCCCGACGCAGTTCGACGCCGCTCTCGCGAAGACGACGCCGAACGAAACGATCGCTCTCGTCTACTACGACTCGAACCTGGGTCGGACGTTCTCGACCAACGTGACGCTCGCATCCAACCCGAACGTCAAGGACCGAGGGTTCCTGGGGGTCGGTTACGGTCTCTCTCCCACCGAGTTCAAGCAGACGCTCGTCTGGCCGCCCGGGAGCGACGAGGGCCCGCTCGTCGGTAGTGTCTATTGGCTCCTCTTCCCGCTCCCGCAGGTCGGTCTCGAGCCGATCGCGGGCTCGACGATCCAGTGGTACCACATCTCCGGCCCCCTCGCCGGTCTCGGCACGTCCAATTTCTGGATCCTGGCGAACGTTCTCTACTGGCTCGCGTGGATGAATCTCCTCCTCGGGATGTCGAACGCCCTCCCGCTGTTCCCTCTCGACGGAGGGCTTCTCTTCCGTGACTTCATGGCGTCGGTCGCGGCGCGATTCCGTCGTGGCTGGAGCGAGGCGCGGATCGAACAGTTCGCCGGCCGAGCGGTGACGGTCTCCTCCCTGCTCGTCCTCATGCTCCTCGTATGGCAGTTCCTCGTGCCTCGGCTTCTGTAGACGAGCGATCGCTCTTCGCCGAGTACCCGTTCCTACCGGGGGCGGAGACGCTCCTCGGTGAGGAAGCGGTCTCGGTCCGGGCCCTCCTCTCGGAGCCGGCCTACGCGGCCGCCCGGACGTTGGGACGCGCCCGGATCCTCGCGGCCGCCGACGACCCTCGCGGCGCCCGTGACCTCGAAGAGCTTGCGCGCGCCGACCCGTTCGTGCGACTGCTGTCGTTCCTGTTCGCCCGGCTGGTCCTCTCGGCAGCCAGTACTCCGGTCGCCCTGCGCCGTTGGGCGGTGGCCGAATCGAAGCGCAACCACGCCCGCCTCCTCACCGTACCGGTCGAGGAGCTCTCCGAGGTCGCCCGCCGTCTCGGGTTCTCGTTCACCCCGGGCCCGGGCGGGGTCGAAGTGCCGCTCGTCGACTACCTGCGCCTATCGGTACCGATCCGCGAAGCCGAGTTCCGTCTACCGCGGCAGGCCGTGGCACACGGGTCTGTGACGGTCCGCCCCACGCGCGCCGCGCGTCTCCTCCAGGAGGCAGTGCGATTGCGACTCGCCGAGCCGCTCCCGCTCGCGGACGACGTCGTCCGGGAGATCCGGGAACGAGAGGCGGAACTCCTTGCGGACCTCGCCCAGCGGACCCCTTCGCCGGTCGCGAGGGCCGGGCTCCGGGGCGGTCCGCTTCGCCCCGAGCTCTTCCCACCGTGCATTCGCAAGATGCAGCGCACGCTCCAAAAGGGCGAGAACCTTTCCCACTCGGGTCGCTTTTGCTTGGCAGCGTTCCTGCATCGCGCCGGGGCCGACTTCGAGACGATCGTGGACGCCTTCCGCGGTGCGCCCGACTTCGACGAATCGGTCACCCGCTACCAGGTCGAGCACATCACGCTCCGTGACGGTGGCCGAGGGTACGAACCGCCCGAGTGCGAGACGCTCCGCAGCCACGGTCTCTGCGCGCGCGACGGAGACCCCACGGCGAACGACCCGCGCGACAAAGGCCGCGACGAGCGATGCTTCGAACCGTCGCTACGCCATCCCCTTCAGTACTACCGACGGCGTGGGGGCACGGTCATGGAACGGGACGAGCCCGAGCGGACCGAAACTACCCCGACGGGGGCAGGGCACGGTAGACCCGCAGCGCCCTCGAGATTGCGGTCCACTGGCCGGCGATGACGAAGTAGGCGAGCGCGACGTCGATCACCGTGAACTCGACCCCTCCCAGGTGGAACCGGGACCAGGGCGACGCGGAGACCCACGGCCAGGGGAGCGACCAGTCGAACTCGAGGAACGTGGCGACCGCGATCACCACGAGGCGGTCGGCCCGGGAAAGGAGGCCTGCGTAGAGGCGCCCCAGCCCGACCGCCTGGGCCTGCGTGCCCATGTAGCTTGTCAGGAGAAGGCTCACGAGAGCGAGCAGGCCGAGCAACGGGTTCGCGTAGCTCGACAGCGCGATCCCGAGGAGGATGGCCACGTCCGCGTACCGGTCGAAGACGTGGTCCACGAAGTCCCCTCGGACGGAGGCGCGTCCGGTACTACGGGCGACCTCACCGTCCAGGACATCGAAGAGACCGGTGAAGAACACCAGCAGCGCCACCGGCAGGAACAGGTAGACCGTCGTCCAACGGACGAGGAACGCCAGTCCTCCGGCGGCGAATGCGAGAAGGAGCGCGACGAGGCTCAACGTGCCCGGGTCCCAGCCGAGGAACGGCCGGGCGAGACGGGCGACGTACGGTTGGACCTTGGCGCGGTACGATTCGAGGACCATGCGGACCCCCCTACCCAGTCCAATCCAAAAGATGCTCGGTGACGGCGGGGTCACGCAGCCAGTCCACGCGACCCCATTGCGGGCGTCGTTCTCCCGCCAACCAGTCCGAGACCTCGCGAGCGACGCGGGCCGGCGTCCTTCCGGTGGTGTCGACCTCGAACACGGTCCGTCGTCGAGCCACGGCTTCGGCCGTCACTACGTTGAGTGCCTCGGCGAGCAGGTTCTCGTGACGCGACTTGAGATCCCCCCGGCCCGAGGATTCCAGTCGACGACCGAGCTCGACCGGTTGACACCGGAGGACGATCACATCGCGAACAGGAAGGAGATGCGCCAAGTGACCCACCACCAGGTCCGCCCCGAACACTCGGGGGCGGCGTCGGAGCTCGCGACGGAGGCCTCGGAGGTCGACCTCGACGCCGTGGGTTCCCCTGCGCCCCCATCCCGACCGCAGGGCAAGGTCGCCCACCTCGACGGTCGACCGCTCACGGGCGAGGAGTCGAGCGACCGTCGTCTTCCCCGTCCCCGGCGTCCCGGAAAGTGCTGCCCGACGAGCCACGGCTCGTCCGGAAACGGACGGCCCTAATCAGTTCACACCGCGTCGGCCCGGACCGCGCTGGCTCGCCTAAGCACGGTCGGTACAGGACGACGCCGGCGCGTGTCGATATGCGACCCCACGGAGACGAATCCACCGATAGGCGGGCAGATTAAGGAGACGCGAAGGTTAAGTAGCATGAAGTATCCGGTGGCACCATGCGGCACGCCGGGAAGCGAACGGGTGGGACGGTAGCTATTGGTCTGCTGGTTGCGATGTTGGTGGCGTCGGTTTTCGGCGCCTCCCTCTTGGCGCTCCCCCTCGCGGGGAGCTCCACGCATGTCGGCGCGAGCCATGGGACCGAATTCGGCGCGGCCACGCACCCGGTCTCCGCGGCTGCGAGCCACCCGAGCGCGGTCACCGCCTCGATCACCGCGACCAACTCGGCGGCGAAGTATCAGCAAATCCCCTTCTTGCTGGCGCTCGAGATCTCGGTGACGGGCGCGGACATCCGCCACAATGCCTCCCTTTGGGTGACGATCACGGACAACGTCACGGGTGCGTTCTGCGGCGCGGTCAGTGGTAACCAGACCGCCAAGACAGGTACCGACTTCTACAACCTCAGTTTCGATGCGGTTTCGCTCGGAACGGCCGCGGTCGCCTGCCCGCTGATCTCCGCGGACCAGGTCATCCTCACCCCCAGCATCGCCGTGGTCAACGCCACCATCTATGACGCAGCGGTCTTCGCCAACGCGACGACGACCCCCCAGGTCACCGCGTTCATCCTCAACGTGCTGTCCGTCACGCTGATCTCCCCCACGGGGTCGGTCGGCGCGGGCAACGTGTCGTTGGTCGCGGTGTACACGGCGCAGTATCTGACCAGCGTGCGAATCCTGGTCTACTCGGTCGGTAAGACTGCGACCCTGTTCAACGGGAGTCTGCAGTGGGCCAATGCGGCATCGCCGGCCGTCGGCACATGGTTCGTGGCAGCTGCCGGGTCCTACCCCTTCTCACTGACCGTCACGACCGCGTACGGCTCGTACACTGAGAACGGGAACCTCAGCGTCCTCAACCCCGGCGGTGGAACGGTCTACAAGAACGCTTCCACATGGCAGAACTCCTCGATCTTCCCCGGCGTCTCGGGCGCCGTGTCGGGCACGATCCTCCTGGTCGTTGGCCTGATCCTCGGAATGATCGTGGCGCTCGCCGTTGGCCGGTCCCTGATGCGCCCCGCCGCCGCGGCTCCCGCTCAAGCGTGGCAGCCCACCGGTACCGCCGCGAACCAGTGCAGCGTCTGTGGGAAGTCGTTCGCGACTCCCGAGGAACTGCAGGCCCACGCAAAGTCCGAGCACGGGATGAACTAGATCGACCCTTCCCGGCGACCTAGGACCAACCCTTTCCTTTCCCTCTTTTCTTTTCCTTCCGAGCGCGGGCTCTCTCGGACCGGAGCTCGGACGATCGTCCGAGTCAACGAACGACTAAGCGAATCGAAGGCGTCGAAACTCCCGGCGCCAGCGGAGGACCTCCGCCCCCACCCTCTCGCTCCGCAGCCCGCCGCGGACCAGGAGGTCGGCCATCCGGTCCATCTGGCCGGGCTCGAGACCCAGGCGGGTGAGCTCGGCAGTCCCTACGCGGCCGACGAGGTCGAGGAGGAGGCGTTGGGTTTCGAGACGCCGGGCCATCGCTCCGGAGCCGAGGCCGTGGCGGCGGCGCAGCTCGGTTCGGTCGATCAGCAATTGATGGGACTCGGTGAATCCCTCGGCCTCGGCGACCATGGGAAGCTCTCGACCCGCGAGGGCCTTCCCGAGCGCCTTCGAGTTCGCCACGACCGTTCGGGCGTACTCCGCCCCGACCCGCTCGAACTCGAGAAGGGTCTGGCCCAGCGCCGCGATCCGGTTCCAATGGGCGTTGTCGAAGATCCTCCAGACGAGCGCCGGGTCGAGTTGGGAGAAGAGGTCCTCGCGGTCGGTGACGAGGAGGCCCCCCTGGGGACCGAAGAACGATTTGTGGGTGCTCCCGTACATGACGTCGGCCCCCTCGCGCAACGGGGCTTGGAAGCCGCCGCCCGCGATCAGCCCGAGGACGTGAGAGGCGTCGTAGAAGACGAGCGCGTCGTGCGCGTGCGCTTCCTCTGCGATCGCACGGAGCGGGTACGGGAACAGGAAGAAGCTCTGTCCCAGGATGACCGCCGAGGGCCGTTCGCGGCGGATCGTGTCGACCGCTTCCTCCTCCCGGACCCGATGTCCGGGCCCGGTCGCAGGGAGGGGCCGGACGGTGTAGCCGAACACCGCCGGGATGTATCCGGGCGCGTACCCGTCGTATCCCCCTTCGGCCGGGGCAATCGCGAGAAGGCGGGACTTCGGCGGGAGCAGGGGCACGAGCGCGGAGAGCGCGGCGATATGACCCGAGAGGGGTCGAGTGGTCGCGAACCGGGCGCGGAACACTCGCGCGGCCGCGGCGTTCGCGAGTCGCTCGACCTGGTCCGTGTAGCGGGTCCCGGCGTAGCTGTTGTCGAGGGTCTCCCCATCGAACTCCGAGTGCATCGGCAGCGTGTAGCGGCCGCTCAAGTCGCTCGAGAGGTATCTACGAGCGGTGGGCGAGACGGCGTTCTCGCTCGGAAGAAGATTGAAGACCTCGCGACCGCGCCAGCGGTCGTGCGCCCGGACGAGGGCGGCGAGCCGACGCTCTTCGTCAGCGGGCATTCGCGGCGTCCGTCGCAGGGGCCGGGAACGCGGGGCCGTGGGCGAGCTTGCGCTGCTCCTGGTGACCGCATCGGGGGCACTCGAGCCCCTTCGCACGACGGGCGAGAAGATTGTGGCACACTTGGCAGCGGGCCGAAACCACGCCGAGCGACGACGGAGCGGTCGTGAGCTTGACGGACGGATGCGACTGGAGGACCTTCGCGAGGATGATGTCCCCGACCGCGAACTCGCTCGAGAGCGATTCGGTGTAGCCGTCCTTCGCTTTCGACACGTGGACCGTCCCTTCGGGTTCGCCGGGGACCGGTCGCCGGCTCGCCGACGTGGTCAGGATGGTGCAGATCGCCATCGCGGTCTTGAGCTCGTCCACGCGAGCGTAGACGATCTCTCCCTCCTGGATCTCGGGAACGGCGTTCCGGGGCTCGACGCGGACCGTTCGGTCGCGCGGGTCGACATGAGAAGTGCCCAGCACTGACGCGTAGATCCGGCCGCGGTTCTCGTAGGTGCCGCGTCCGGGCAGGAACTCCTCGGCGGTCCCTAAGTAGTCGCCGGGAAGGACCAGTTTCGACTCTTCGTTCGGAGGCGTCATGGCTTCGGTTCCGTTTCGATGACCCAGCGGTCGACGGCGAGTCGGACGTTGTCCGCCCGATGGTGCGGGAACGTCCGGGGGAGGTTCCAGGGCACCGGCTCGACCTCGACGACGTGAGCATCGCGGTCGAGCGCGAGTCGCGCTATAAAGGTTCGGGAGGCGGAGGAGGCGAACGCGCCGATCGCGATGCGGGCGAGGGTGAACGCGCGGTCCCAGAACGGGCGGTCGGCGTGTCGTCGCTGCGCCCCGAACGGGGGATTCATGACCACGACGTCGGCGGGCCGGTCCCAGCCGGCCACGTCCGAGAGATGGAACTCGACCGTAGCTTCTGCGGCGCGGGCGGCGGCGCGAGCCATCGGAACGAGCACGGAATCGACCTCGACCCCGGTCACGGGGTCGGCACCGAGCAACGCCGCACCGATCGCCAGGCGACCGGTCCCGCATCCCAGGTCAAGGACCGAGCGACCGGCGAGACCCACGCGCCGGTCGAGGACTCCGAGGAGGTTCGCGGCGGCCTCGGCCGGAGTCGCTACCTGTTCGAGCGGAGCGGCGGGGTCGGGCGGGAGCGGGACCGACTGGATCCGTCGGACCAACTCGTCCCGGCGCACGGGGACGTGCAATCCCGCTGATGAGATGACGTTGGGGGCGACCGATGGGGCGAAGCGGGGAGCCGGATTTGAACCGGCGAACGCCTACGCGGCAGGATTTCTTCGGCGGTGACCGCCCTTTAAGTCCTGCGCCGTTAACCGGGCTTGGCTATCCCCGCAGCACTAGCGTGCGGCGGGAGCGACCGGTCCCTCTTCCTTCGCCGCGCGCGGCGGGCTCTTCTTGACGGAGACCCTTCGCGGGAAGTACTTCAGGAGGACCACGTCGTTGACCGCCGACACCCATCGGTACGGAACGTTGGTGGGTCGGGAGTCCTCGACTAACATCGGACTGGTCTCGTCGACGTAGAGGCCGTCGATCTTGGCCGCCTCGACGTCGACGACCACGTTGTCGACCTCGCCGAGCAGTCGGCCATCGGGCGTGTAGATCTGGCGTCCCATCAGTTCTGTCATCTCGACCAGCATGGTCCGTTACCGTCGGCGAGCGACGGAGGCGGCCCTTCTTATGCCTTTGGGCCGAGACGAACCCGGCTGGGGCCTGCCCCGGGGACCGGTCAGCTGGCGTCCGACCCGGTCTCGGGGGCCGCTTGCCGGACCTGCGACCGGTAGAGGCGCAGAAGCTCGGCGGTCGTGGTCGCCTCGGTCGCCGTCTTGTCGTCACGGACCCGTCCCGTGTACCGGGGGAATCGCAGGGCCAGGCCGGCCCCCGCGCGGATGGCGCCAAGGCCGGCCCGGTGCACCGGGCTCAGAGTGAGTTCGGCGCCTCGAACCTCGAGGACGACGCCGGGCCGGATCCAGCGGTCGGGGGTCAGTCCGGTGTCGACCTCCGGTGGCTGCTCGTCCGCCTCGAACCGGTGGAGCCGTTTTGGCATCTCCGCCAGCTGGGCGTCGTCGAAGCCCGAGCCCACCTTGCAGAAGCTCTCGAACCGGTCGAGCTTCGGGTTGTAGACGGCGAGCAGGAACGCCCCGAACCGACCGGCGCGGCGGCCCCGTCCGAGGAATCCCCCCACGACCACGCCGTCGATCGAATCGGAGAGTCCGACGGTGTATTCGCGCTTGTACTTGATCCACCAGAAGCCGCGAGCCCCGGCTCGATAGGAGCTGCCCTCGGCGAGGGACTTCGCCATGACGCCCTCGCCGCCGGCCGCGATCGCTTCTTCGAAGAAGCTCTGCGCCTCCTCCTCGTTCGTGACGACCTTCTGGACGGCGAGCCGGACCCGGTCGGTGGGGTGGACGGCGTGTTCGAGCAACGTGCGCCGCTCGGGGAACGGCCGTTCGTAGACCGGCTTTCCGTCCAGCAGCAGAACGTCGAACGTGAACAGGCAGACCGGGATCTCGTCGCGGACTCGGTCGAGGTCGTGCTTTCGACCCCGCCGCCGCGAAACCTCCTGGAACGGTTGGATCTCGTCGGTGTCCGGGTCGATGGGTACGCATTCGCCTTCGAGGATCGCCGGGACCGAGCGAACCGCTCGCGGAAGCTCCTCGACGAGCTCGGGGAATTGGGCGCTGATCTCCTCGAGCCGCCGGGAGAACAGTCGCACTGGCCCGGATTTCGGGATATGCGCCTGGACGCGAAGGCCGTCGTACTTGTATTCGAGGGCGGCCCTTCCTTCCATTCTCTTGAGGACGGACGCGAGGTTCGGCTCTCGCTCCGCGAGCATCGGACGGATCGGTCGTCCGACCTCGAGCGAAACGCTCGAAAGCCCCTCAACGCCCTTCTCGACCAATACTCCGGCCACGAGGCCGAGGTCGCTCGAGAGGTTGAACGCCGCCTCGATCCGCTGACGGGTGGGTTTCGTGCCGTCCCCGAACGCCTCGGCCAAAGCGTCCAGGATCGTCATTTCCCGAACGCCGACCCGCAGCGTTCCCAAGACGAAACGGACGATGTATTTCCCCTCGAGCGGCGAGGCGCGGACAAGGAGCTCGGACAGGATCTGGACCTTGAGTTCCTGCGAGCCCGCGCCCTTCGCTTCCGCGATCCGGGTGAGCTCCGAGTAGACCTCGGCCACCTCGAGGGGCGGCTCCTCTCCGAGCCGCCGCACACCGGCGAGCAGCTCGCCCGCGGTGCTTCCGAGGTCCCCGGACTCTTTGGTCCGCCGAGCGACGGTCGCTTCTTCCGTGTGCGACGCGCTCGCGACCGCCCGTCGGGCGAGCGAATCCGCGACGCCGAGTTCGACGCCCTCGTATTCCGGAC
This sequence comes from Thermoplasmata archaeon, assembly GCA_050013595.1. Taxonomy (GTDB): domain Archaea; phylum Thermoplasmatota; class Thermoplasmata; order Lutacidiplasmatales; family UBA184; genus Lutacidiplasma. The sequence goes on from JBEKEY010000066.1 coordinate 10,884, forward strand.
GAAGCAGCCCCTGGGCCAGGTAG
>JBEKEY010000067.1:0-10902 GCA_050013595.1 Thermoplasmata archaeon
GCTGTACCCATTATCCCGACGCTTTCCGCTGCTTCGTCACCGTGGCGTGTCCCACTCGATCTTCGGAGTCACCGTCATCGCGGCGGTGGGATGCTTCGTGATCCCTCGATTGATGGCGGTGGGCTTGGGTACGGTTTTCGGTCAGGGGTCTCCTCTCACGTTCTTCGTCGCATTGGAGGTCGGCGGTCTATCCCACGTGTTCCTCGACTCGCTCGACCACTGGTCCGTACCCATCTTTGCTCCGTTCTCGCCCACGGAGTATCACTTCGACGTCGACCGAATCGTGAACGTCGGCTCGATGGCGTTCACGGTCATCGCGTACGTGACCCTGATCTACGAACGGGGTCGCGTGGGGGTGGACATCTGGGCCGCTACCTCGTGGCTCCTTCTCGTAGCCGCACTGGTCTACTTCGCCGTCCGAATCATCGGTCGCTGGCGAGCGGGGGTCGTCCAGCGTCGGGAGGGCTACACCGCCGTCATTCCGCAGGGGAATCCTCTGAATTTCGTCTTCTTCAGCGAGGAGCGGACCGATGAACAACTTCGGCTGCGAACCGTCCGATTCCACCTGCTCCGAGGAATTACCTCCCCTCCCAGGTCGCTGGAGATCCCGAATTCTGCGCCCTCGACGCTCCCCGTGGCCAACGGGTCGGCGGCATTGGCTCGTAGCCATTCCACGGCCTTGACCGCGAGCTGGATGCTCGGCGAGACGCACCACTTCGCGGAAGTCCGGGCTCTTCCCGGTCGCTTCGACATCTTCTGGTATTCCCTCGAGGTTAACTTCTGGGGCCGAGCGGCAGGAGTGCTCGTCCACGTCGATGGGTCGACCGGTGAGGTCACCACGCGCAACCGCTGGAGGTCGCCAGCGAAAGCGTTCGCCTGAGCGGCTCGCGAGGATATCGAACTCCCCGGTAACGACCGCTCAGCGAGAAATACCGGGCCGTCGGGTCGCCGTCACGGACCACATGAGGGGAATCAGACCCTCGTCCTTGGTGAGGCGCCACCAACCTTGGGCGTCCTCCTTCATCAAAGGGAATCGATGCCAGTAACTGTACGGATACTCTCGGACGGATTCGATTTCGAGTGCGTGCGCCACCAGAGCCGAAAGAAGCTCGGAGACCGGATGGATCCAGGAGTACGTGACTCGGTGCCTCATCTTCGCGCCGGTCGCATAGGTTCCGTCATACTCTTCGCGTAATGCTCGCGCACCGAAGTAGGGGATCTTGGGCTGGAGTTCGGTTGTGCCGGCGTCGTTGGGGAACAACTCGACGATCGGATGGTCTTCGAGAAAGAAGAACCTCCCCCCGGGCCGGAGGAAGCGTGCAACGACCGCGGCCCACCGGTCGATGTCGGGAAGCCAACAGATCGCTCCCTTGCCGGTGTAGACGATGTCGAACCGTTGATCGAGGGCGTCGGGTAGGTCGTACACGTTCGAGCGGACGAACCGAGCCTTGATGCCCGCCTGGCGGGCGAGTTGCTGCGCAGCTCGGATCGCGGGAGGGGAGAAATCCACGCCCGTCACGTCAGCGCCCCGCCGTGCCCAAGAGAGGGTATCGAGCCCGAAGTGACACTGCAGGTGAAGGAGTGTCTTGCCCTTCACCGGTCCCATCTCCTGGAGCTCGAGCGAGCGGAGCGTGGACTTCCCTCGAAGAAAGGAGCCAACGTCGTACGAGTCGGAGGCGACGTGCAACGGGACGCTCTCGTCCCACTTGCGGCGATTGACGCTCATGCGGCGGCGGTCGCCCGTGTTCACCGTGTCCCATTAGGGCCGGATTTGATAACGCAAGCGGCAGGGCGATGTAATGAGGGTGCCAAAGTCTTGCATCCCCGAGCAACCATGACCAACTCTTGCCCCGACTGTGGCACGTCGATGGATTTCGAGCAACGGGAAGTCCGCCTGCGGACCGGCACCTGCCCCTCATGCGCGAAGGAGTTCGCGTTCGTCGAGGGCACCTCCGTCTCCTCGCGCCTTTCCAGTCCCCCGGCCGGGGCCGCGGTGCCCTCCGAAGATGGCGTAGCCGTGGCCGTCGAGGGGGGACCTGAATGCGAAACTTGCGGGGCACCGCTGGCGTTCCGCGAGGGCAAGGGTGGGTCGCTCGAGGTCGTGTGCGCCGATTGTGAGACAACGACCGTTTTCGTGCCCCAGAAATCCGCCCCCAAGCTCGAACGGATCCGCGAGGACCGACCCGAGCGATCCGCGCGACCAGAACGAAACGGAGGGTTTGACTCGGAGGGCCCGCGTGGACGCCCCTGCCGAAAGTGCGGAGCGACCTTGCGCTTCTCGACCGGCGAGGACGGCAATCTCGTAGGAGAGTGCGAGTCCTGCGGCAACCGGTTCACTCTGCCACCGCGCGACGACAGCGGCGGTAGCCGCGGCGACCGCGGAGGATCGCGCTATGGCCGACGTGAGTATCGGCCCTCGTCCGGGGGCCGCCCGCCTTATCAGGGTCGCGGAGGCTACGGTGGCGGTCGCCCGTACCGAGGGGGAGACCGACGTGGCCCGCCCCGCTCCGACGACGACGATAACCGACGAAAGCGCCGGCGACGAGACGAATAATCCTCGCTGGCGCCGGCAATCGCCTCCGACCATGGTGTGCAACTCACCTTACGAACACCGGGGGAGCTGGGAGGGGGAAAGCCCTCCCGTCTCCGAGCGGTTATGCACGCACTTGCGGTCTACGTCCGACCCACCGAGGTAACGTTCCTAGCGCGGAGCCAGCGGGTGCCGCGGCTGATACAAACCGATCTCGCCACCGCCGGGCAACTTGATGTTGCAAATCCTCCCCCAATCCCGTTCCACGGGGGTCGAGAACTTGACCTTCTCGTGGAGCGTCTTGAGGGTCGCCCGAAGGTCCTTGCACAAGAGATAGAGCTCGTGCGAGCCGTTCTCGGCGGCGGGATGGACAGCCACCTCCGCCGGTGGAAGAGCAAAAATGAGCCACCCGTCGCCGGCATCGACGTGCGGGAGCTTCAGGACGTCTCGGAAGAAGTCTCGGTCGGCTTCCGCGTTCTTGCTGAAGAGGACAAAGTGCGCCCCGGAGATCATGAGGGCCTCGAATTCGGAAGGATATCGGTGTCTTTAGTTGGATTGCCCACGAGGTTGGCTAAGGGTTGTCAGAGGGTACCGGTCGATGGGAGAAGAGGTTGGCCTCGTAGGGGGGGAAATCGAACCTACGGGTGTTTCGCCATCGCCATGACTTCGGCGTGGGAAACGTCCTTTCCGTGCTCTGACTTGACGTGCTGCTGAACGTACTTCACCAGCTCGTGCTCCTTCTTGCTGACGACTTCAAACCCGTCCTCGCAGGCGACCTTCAACTTTCCGCATCCCATGGTTTACACCCCTCGCCCTGGGGCGAGTGAACGGTGTATGATTCAACTCCCATAAAAATGTACGACACGGCATCTCCGGAGGTAGCGGTCCGATAGAATAGGGGCAACCGTGCTCGCGCTCAGAATTACGCGAAAGGAAACTTTTCCCTCACCCCAGGTTCCAATCCCCACCGACCGAATTTCGGCCCCAAAGACATGGATCTATGAACCCCTCGAGACCAGTTACTTCGGACCTTGGACGAGACGGTCTCCCTCTCCCCCCTAGCGACCCGGATCGAGGCGGCCCTGAACGATGACCTGAACCGGCCGTGGTGCGTCCACCGCCTCTACGAGGATTTCCTGTCGACTCCCGGCACCACCTCCCGAGAGGACCTTCTCGCCGTCACCCAGCGTGCCGCCGAGGAGCTCGTCGGCGTCGGCCACGCTCGCCAGGAGTACGTTTTCGCCACGACCATCGGAGTCCATTGCGAGGACACGCTGTACTGGTCTTCTCATTCGGCACGTCAGCGCCTCGCCGATTTCGGACCCGCGTACGAGTGGCCTACGGTGGTGCACCGCTTGGGTTCCCACTTCCAGCGTCGCGGACTTTGACCACGACCCGAGCTGACCCGGGATGGGACGGCACCCCCCATCGGGCCGGGCTGACTCAGCCTTGCTGCACGGGCGCGCCGCAGTTGCGGCAAAACCGGGCAGGGAAAGCCGTCGGTTGCCCGCAGCTCCAGCAGAATTTCGAGCCGGAGCCGGTCGGTGAGACCGAGGGAGGAGAGGAAGCGAGCGGTGGCTGCAGCGGCGGGGCTGCCGTGTACTGTGGGCGGACAGGCGGCGCGAACGGGTTCCCGTACACGGTCGCCGTCGGAAGCGCGTTTCGCGCGGCCTCCTCCTCGTCGATCGCATCTCCGAGCTTCACGTAGGCGATGATGTAGAGGACTCCCGACAGGATGCCCACCGAAAGCAACGACAGGATACCAAACACCAGCGTGGGGGTCCGAGCTCCGTCGTAGTCGCCCTCTCGGGTGCGCGCGTACGAAAAGACGTAGACGAGGATGACCCAGATGAATCCGAGGAAGGCGAAGAAAATCACGATGCCCCCCAGGAACGGAACGACCAGGAAGATCAGCCCGACCGAAAGCAACAGGACGACCGTGATCACTTGGAAGATCAGTCCTATCAAGATCAGCGTCTCCGCGGTGTCGGCTGAGTGCCCGGCCATCTTTCGACCCCCCGGGGGACCATTGAACTCCCGCACTTAGACCTGCGTCGCGGACTTTCCGCGCGAAGGATGCGCCCCCGCGTTAAGTTGTCACTCGGACCAACGCCCAGCGGTCCGACGGTACGGGCAGGGAGTCCGGGCTCCCCGTCTTACTCGGGCAGAGGGGGCGACGGAATGGGTTGCGGAGGAAGCGGCGCCGGGTTCGCCCGGGGGACCCCCCGCTTGAGCGTCGGGAGATGGGCGAACTTCGCGTGCCGTCGGGATCCGAGAACTTCCTGGGCGAACAGAACGGTCACCGTTCCCGCTACGGTAATCGCGGCGGCGATGAAGAACGCGTACTGGAAAGCGAGATGGGCGGGGAAGTGGCCTGCGAGGGGTCCGCTCGTCAAGAGGTAAGTGGCGAGGAGGGATCCCGCGATCGGTGCGCCTACGCTGCCTCCCACGTTTCGGAACACGTTGTTCATCGCCGTGGCCTGGCCCATGTCCTTGGGGTCCACCGTGAGGACGAGGAGGTTGATGATCGAGGCGTTGAGAAGGCCCATGCCCGCCCCGATGACGACCTCGATGACCAGCGCGGTGGTCAGCGAGGTAGAGAATGCCTCCAAGGTGAATCCCAGGGCGGTGACCAGACCGCCCGTGAAGGCGAGCGGCTTCACGCCCACTCGGGAGACGACGACGCTCGCGAGCAGGGCGACGGCGGTCATCCCCAATGCCAACGGCAGGATGTCGATGCCGGCGGAGAGAATCCCAAAGTTACAGTTCAGGAGCGTCGTGCAGGAGGCGTTGTACCCTCCCGAAGCCAGCGGGAACTCGAACTGATAGATCAGACTGAACAAGGCAAGGTACATCCCCAGACCCGCGACGGTCAGGACGACGTTGGTGACCGTGACGTTTCGTTCCGTCAGCAATCGGACGTCGACGATCGGCTCGCGCTTCTTGACGGTCAGGTTCCTCTCAGTGAGGGCGAACGGGATGAACATGAGGGCGCCTAGGATGGCGAACCCCAGGGTGAGGGGGGAGGTCCAGCCCCAGTACTCACCTTGGGAGAGGGCCGCGACGATGCCCGCGAGTCCGAGACCGAGGAACAGTGCGCCGAGGTAGTCGACGCGCGTATCGGGTCGTCGATACGGTGATTCCTTGACGAGGAGGAAGACCAGTATCGCCATGAGGATCACGAACGGGACCGCCGAATGGTAGGTCCAGCGCCACCCGTACGTCTGAGAAACGAACGACCCCAGCGGAAGGCTGATCGCGAAGCCGATCCCGAACATTGCGCTCAGGATCCCCTGGGCGCGCGGGACCATCTCCTTCGGGAATTCCTCCCGCATCAGCGACATCCCGAGAGGCATGATCGTCAGACCGACCCCCTGAATGGTCCGCGCCCCCACCATGAACGCGAATGTGGGCGAAAACCCGGTGACGGAAACGGCCGCGGCGTACGTGAACATGACCGCGATCATGACCTTCCGCTTCCCGTAGATATCGCCCAGTTTGCCAATAACCGGACTCAACGCCACTCCGGCGGCCGCGTACGCCGAGATGATCAGTGTGACCTGGCCGGCATCGACGCCGAAATCCGACTGGATCGTAGGGAGGGACGGGGTGAGCATCCCTTCGATATAGAGGACCACCAGGACGATCCCTGCGAGCAGAAGCATGATGCGGTTGGCATAGTGCCGGTCGAAGGTCTCGACGGTCTTTGGAACGACCGTTGAGGCGGAAATCGCGAGCGCTCGCGAGTTCTCGACCCCCGTGTCACCTTCGACCATGCTGGGGCGCTCTTCCCTCGACCCTACAAGAACTCTTCGCGCGGCAACAAGGCGATGTCGTGCGTTGTTTCAAGGCCTGTGACTTGCGGCCGAGGGATCAACCAGTCAGCCGTGCTATATGGCGAACGGGCAAGATCAAAGGGAGGCGGGAATCGGTTGACTCAGAGCCCTCGCGAGTCCGCCCTCACACGTATCGAGCGCACGCGTAGCAGTAGTACCTGCCGTACTGGGCGATGTATGTGGTGGGCTGGCCGCAGTTCGCGCACGCCGGGGCGGCGGGAGCGGACACGGGCGCGGGTGGAGGAGACGAGGCGGGAGCCATGGCCGCTGGCGCCTGATAGGCAGCCGGCGCAGCCGCGTACGTTGGCCAAGCCGCGGGGGTGGCCCTCTTCCGGCCCATGAACATCGGAAGCATTACTCGGAACAGCCAGCCCAAAATCGTGAGGAAGATTCCGACCCCAGACCAGACGAAGAACCCCTCAATGTCGCTCTGGGCTGTAGTAGCTGAACCGCCGGAACCGAGTTGGCTGGCGTAGGCATCGCCGAAGAGGAAACCGACCAAGATAAAGATGGCCCCGACGAAGATGATCAGCAGTCCGATGAGATCCCAGAGGTTCATCCCCGCCGGAAGTTTCACGCCCCCCGACGAAGATTGCGACGGAGTGGGAGCGCTCGCATAGGCGGGAGGAGCGGCTGGCGGCGGTGGTGCAATTGGGCCCGACATACCGTGCCCCACTTCGTCCACCTATACGAACTTATTCATCGGCGAGGGACGGCGATGATGCACTCCCTCCTCGCCGCATTCGGGTGGTCTCCTAGGCAGGTGCAATCACGCTTACACCCAGCGGATGCGTTCGGGGGATTCCCCCGTTCCCGAGGTCGTCACACTCCGGTATTGGTCATCGTCGGTGAGCATCCCTTATTGGCCGCCGGTGATAGACATCGTACAGTGATGGACAAACGCCTCGCCACGACGACCCCGAACGACTCGGACACGGTCGTCGTTGCCGAGAACCTTCGCCACACGTACGACCGCAAACGGTTCGCGCTGGACGGCGTCAGTTTCACCGTCCGCCGGGGGGAGGTATTCGGGCTTCTCGGGAGGAACGGAGCGGGCAAATCGACCCTCATCAAGGCGATGACCACGCTCATCCGGCCGACGTCCGGGACGCTGCGGGTCCTCGGCATGGACGTCTCTCACGAAGGTCAGAAGATCCGCCGCCGGATCGGAGTCGTCCAGCAAGGCGAATCGTTCGACTTCACGACCGTTCAGAAGAACCTCGACGTCTACGGCATGTTGTGGGGAATCCCGAAGGACGAACGAAAGCGTCGCCGGGAGCTGCTCGTCGCAAAGTTCGGCCTGACCGACATCCGTAAGCGACGGGCGTTCGACATCTCGGGAGGCCAGAAGCGTCGGGTGCAGGTGGCTCGGGAGTTCATGCACGACATGGACGTGCTGTTCCTAGACGAACCTACCGTGGGCCTCGACGTGATCATGCGGCGGACGCTCCTCGATTCGGTCCGCGAAGAAGTGCGCCGCGGTCTCACGGTGGTCTTCACGACCCACAACCTCGAAGAGGCCGACTACCTCTGCGACCGGGCCGCCGTCATTGACGAAGGAAAGATCCTCGTTCTCGATTCGATCGAGAACCTAAAGCAACTCTACGGAGGCAAGAAGACCATTGACCTGACGGTCGGCAACGGCGACGCGGCCCGGTTCTATTCCACTCTTACCGACCGACTCGGCGCCCGCGCGACCGTGACAGCGAAGGGCGCGTCCGCCGTGGTCCTGACGGACGACGCAAAGGAAGCCCTCTCGAATATCGCGCAACTCTCCCAAACCCTCGGGATCCAGTTGGAATGGTTGAACGTACGCCAGAACACCCTTGAGGACGTCTTCCTGCGTTCGGTGAGCCACGGAGGTGACTCCCTTGCCGGTGCCTAACCTGATCCGGCTCGTCTACCGTAACATCCTGGTCAACACCGACCCGGGGAGCCTGATCATCCTCATCGGTCTCCCGGGGATGTATCTCATCTTCTTCGGCTTCGGTTTCCAGTCCGTCGCCTCGGCGGGAGGAGGGTCCAGCACCAGCTACCTCGCCTACCTGACGCCAGGGATCATGTCGTTCCAGGTCGTGATGGCCGGCAGCGTCGGCGGCAGCATGCTCTGGGCGGATCGGCGCTGGGGAATGTTGTCCCAGCTCCTGATGGGTCCGTTCACTCGACTCCAGTACCTGTTCGGGATCATGCTCACGTCAATCCTGTTCGGCCTCGGCGGGTCGGCGGTGATGCTCGGCGTCGCCTATGCCCTTCTGGGCACGGCTCCGACCCAGCTCGCCGCGTACGGGGTGATCTTCCTCAGCATCTCCCTCGGCTCGATCTTCTTCGGAAGTCTGATGTTGTACATCTCCGCGTTGGTGAAATCGAACACCGCGTACAACAGCATCCAGATCCTGATCCTCTTCGTCGTGAACTTCGCGAGCACGGTGTTCTACCCGCTCAGCAACGGGCTTCCCGTCGTCCTGAAGGTCCTCTTCGAAGTGAACCCGCTCACCTACGTGGCGGATGCCGTGCGCGGAGCGTATTCCAGCACGCTCACGGCGACGGACGTCTACCAGCTGCTCGTGCTCGTGGCCGAGATGTCGGCCATTCTGTTCCTGGCCGTTCGGGCGTACATGCGCTCGGACGTATCGTACGAGTGAGCCGGGTCGCAGCGTCGCATTACCCGGTCGTCCGTCCCGGTCCGACCCGGTGGTCGATCGTGATGCCTTCGCGTACGGCTCCCGAGACCGTGCAGAAGTCGGAGAAGATCTCGACACAATGGTTGAATCGATCCCGGTCGGCCTCGTCCACCGGCTGGGTGGCGATCTCCACCCGGAGGTCACGGACGCGGCGTCGGCCTGTGTCGTTCACGCCCACGGTCGCACGCACTGTCGTACGCAGGGGGGTCACGCGGACGTGGGCGCGCTCGAGCGTGCTGATCAGCGTCGAGCTCATGCAATGGCCGACCGCCATCGCGAGCGATTGCACCGGGTTGGGTCCGCGGTCCTGTCCGGTAGGGGAAGGCTCATCGACGGTGAGACCGGGGAACGGTGCGTCGACGAACGCGACCGCGAATTGGTATCTTTCGATCTGCTCGAGCTCGGTATGGGCATCGGGGGCCGACATGCGCGTTGCACCCCCCTCGAGATATTTGAGCCGGTTCAACCCCGGGGAACGAAACGGCGCGCACGCGGCCGAAGTTCCCAATCGGTCCGCCGTGGCCCTCGAGCTTACGGCGGTCCGTCGAGGTTGGAGTATAACCTAGGCCCGGAGAGACATACCTACATATTGGACCGCTACCTTTCGCTGGCCATCGGGTGTGAACCATGGGCGTGGGCCGCGGGCTGCGAACAAACCGTCGCGGTGGCGTCGTGCTCGATGTCGTGCTAGTGTTCGGCATCATACTGGTCGGCGCCTTTCTTCTGTATCATGCGGGATTCACATTCCACGAGCTCCTGTACGGCGCCGAGAGATTCTTCGGAGTCTAGAATCGTTCGTGCCCCTCGGGAAGGGCGGCTCATCCACCGACCCTCCGGTAGCCTCCGGGTGGGTGCCGCCTAGCGGTCCGCGCTGTTCTCAGTGTCTTCGTCCGGCTTGGTCTCGCTGGCCTTCTTCGACCGCGACTTGAGAATCTCTCCGCTGATCGCATCAAGTTCCGCGAGAACTGAATCGATATCAAACTCGGTCTTCGCGACGGTGCCCGGGTCGACTTCCGGCGCGGCCGGGGGAGGTGAGTCTGCCTCCGGAGCCGGCTCGGACACGGGGACGGCAGCAAGAGCCGCGGCGAGGGCATCGACCACGGGCGCAGACGGCTCGGGCGGTCGGTCCGAGGGCTTGGGTGTTGAGGCAGCTCGGTCCAATGGCGGGGTGGCCTCGAGGATAGGGGTCACCGGTTGGGTTGCCTCACCACGGTCCGCCACGGGGATTTGGAAAACGGGGCGGGCGGCATCGGGGGCCGCTTCGTCGAGATCGGTCTCGACCCATGCCGCGATGCCCACCGTCGCAGGAGCCGAGGGCGCCAGCGGACCCGGGAGCCACGGTTCGACCACGGCATTCGTGCGACGTCTCCGAACGACCACCAGGGCCAACAGGATGAGCGCGAGGAGCACGACGACCGCGATCACGACGTAGATCCACCAGGGGAAGGAGCTGGACGGGGAGGTGACCGATACCGCTGAGGTGGCCGCCGACGTCAGGGTCACGGGCGTGGTCGCGTTGTCCGTTACCTGGAGCTCGAACGAGTAGCTGTCCCCGGCCGTCAACGTGTTCGCCGGGATGCTGCAGGTCTCCGTGGCACCGCCGACCGCTTCCGACCCTCCGTTCACAGTGCATTGCGTGGCGGGCTCATACCCGCCGCCGTTCACTGCCACCAGCCACTTCCAGGTGTAGGTCGGCGTGCCGGTCGACGGGATCGTTCCCGTCACCGTCAGGCCCTGGTCGGTGGTCAGCGACGTGGCGCTCGAGATTGGTGCGGAGGGAGCGGTCAGCGCGGAGCTGACCGTCACCGTTACCACGGCCGAGGGAGCGGAGGTCACGGGCGTCGTCGCGCTGTCC
>JBEKEY010000068.1:0-10901 GCA_050013595.1 Thermoplasmata archaeon
GGCACCTACTCGTATTCCGTGGCCAACGTGGCGAACTACTCGCGCACGGCAACGGGAATGTTCACGGTCGACGGGACCGCCGTGACCGTGACCACCCACTTCACACGTGAGACGTATCTGGTGAAGTTCACGGAGTCGGGATTACCGTTGCACACGAGTTGGCAGGTCACGATCGGGTCGATTGCTTACTCGAAGGAGAGGACCTCTACTTCGTTCGACCTCACAAAGGGAACTGATAGCTACAAAATGAGATTGCCGGGCTCGGGAGACGCAGCCGCCCCGACACGATCATCGTGAACCGATGGGCGACGGCGCTCCGCTCACGTTCGCGTTTCGGTCCCCTCCCCAGGCCAGCGTGGTGACGTCTGCGATGAGACGGGAGCCTACTCTATAATTGCGAGCATAAGATGACCGAACTTTCTCATTTATCGGGACCGGGACCCGGTCCCGAAAGTGAGAACGGCGCCTACGCGTGACCACTTCAGCTACCTAAAAGACGGTGTTAAACTGCCCGAAAACGATTGCAGTGCATTACCCAACTGAGCGACTTCCGTGCTTCGATTGCGACAACGAATGTCGCAAAACATCTGTCTTTCGCGACGTTAGATTCATTTGGGTTAGACATACAAATGCCGAGTGAAATCAGGTCGGAGGCTCGTGCAGCTTAGGCGGGACCAAAGGCCGTATCTACGGGTGCGATGCGAGATTGGTCAGCAAACAGAGGTCAATGCGGCTGATAGTAGTACGCTGAAAGTACGGGTCTCCTCGAGGTGATTGGCTCACACTGCCCAGTTGAGGATCACATGGGATCGCTCCCAGATCTGACTGCGTACATCTCGGTCGCCGTCTGGCCGCCCACATCCGTCGCGACCACTGAGGTTCACGATGTCCCGTTCCGTACCGCGAGCGTGCAGCTAAACGACCCTGTCCCACTAGTGGTCAAGGCATCGTTCGTGCAGCTCGTAATCGACACACTATCGAAAACCACCCAGACCGTAGGCGACATTGAGAAGCCCGTCCCGGACGGCGTCACTGTAGTACCAGGCCTTTGACCGGGTTCACCCCGAGCTAGGGGGGTGTCGTTACCTTGAACTGCACGGTCGCCGACTGGCCGCCCACATCCGTCGCGACCACCGAGGTTCCCGACGTCCCGGTCGGAACCGCTAACGTACAGCTGAACGCTCCCGTCCCACCTGTAGTCAGGGAACCGTTCGTGCAACTCGTGATCGTCACTCCATCGAAGACTAGCCCCACCGGGCTCGACACTGAGAAGCCCGTCCCGGACACCGTCACCGTAGCGCCCACCGGGCCCTTTGCTACGTTCACCCCGATCCAGAGTGTCGTTACCTTGAACGTCGCGGTCGCGGTCTGGTTTCCCTGGTCCGTTGCGACCACCGATGTTCCCGAGGTTCCGCTCGGCACTGGGAATGCACAGCTGAACGATTCCCACGGGCCGCCCGCCGTCAGGGAACCGACCGTGCAACTCGTGACCGATATTCCATCGAAGACTAGCCCCACCGGGCTCGAAACTGAGAAGCCGGTCCCAGACACTGTCACCGTAGCGCCGACCGGGCCCTTGCCTGGCGTCACCGCGATTACCGGCACCGTCGGGCGATAGTTTGCGGTGAACGTGCCGTTCGCGTTTACCTCCATTAGCCGGCTGCCTGTGATCCGGATCGCTCCTTTATGGGTATAATTCGAGGAGGCGAATCCCCTGCAATTAATAAATCCGAACGTAAACGAATTCGGTGACGGGACGACCGTCGCGTCCTGCCCGTTGAGGTAGGCCGTGCCGTTGAGTGTTACCGCCCCACAGGTGGACGGTGACGTGAATATCTGAATCGTGGCGATCGGCGCGAAGGTGAGGGTAACCCGCTTCGAGTAAAGAAGAGCGACGCACTGATCATGGATATGGACGATGTAGAGACCAGGGGGCAGGTACTGGTGTCCCCCGAGGAGGGTAAAGTTCGTTTCGAACGTTGCATTCGTAGTCGAGTTGTCGTGCACCCACTCCTCGGCCCAGACCACGCCGGTCTGGCTTTCAAGCTCGAAGTACAACGAGCGGTTCGCCACGTCGCCGGTAAAATACATCGTGTAGTTCGAGCCGACGAAGTCATTCGCAGGACTCTCGGACACGAGGTCGGCGTACGGTGCAGGTTCGAAGATGCTCGGGTCCCACACGCCCTTCTGGGTCGTGGGTGTGGGCACGGTCCATGGCCCCTGAAGGTAACTCCCGTTAGGGAAGGTGACGTTCCAGCTCCAGCGCCACTCAAGCTTGAGAGTCCCGTACAGGGTATCGGCCATCGTGCCAATCAGCTGAGTGGAGAGGGTCGCGTTCTTGGCTGAATTAAACGTGAAGGCGCTCGTCACGATCTTGTTGTAGCTGAAGGACGTCCACTGCCGGCCCGTCATGGTGAATGTGTGGTTGTTGAACGTGACTGGGAAACTGCCCCCGCCGACAGTCGGCATCGTGACAAATACCGTGGGAGTGTACACCTTGAGGCCAGTCACATTGACGGTTGCGAAACTCGCGTTGAATTCGAAGGTGACGTCCACGTGATCCCCTACCACGACGCTCTTGGCCGGATTATAGTTCGGGATGAGGAGCGAGGTCGCCATCGTCGGCTGCGAACACCCCGGCTCCGTGTTCTCCTGGGTGATCGGTCCCGAATTGGGGGCCGAATTGGGACCCCCGATGCGACCCACGAACGGCGGGGCCCCGAGCATCGTCGCGTAGACAGCCAACGTGAGTAGGACCACCACTGCCACCGCGGTTCCGCCGCTCACCCATCGGCGGTGGGAGGAGGCCATCATGCTCCCGATTCCGGGCCCCGGTGAAGGCGAGCCGGCAATCGGAAAGATCATTGTAATCGGGTCCAGATGCTGTTCGCGCACAGGTTATTCGACTCTCGCAGGCCGACGCAGGCAAAAAGCTTCCGGTCGGAGCCTGGAGCGTTCAAAGCGACCCCCTCCGATCGGATTCCTGACTGAACGATGGAACACAGGTTGTCACTAACGCGGACCAAAGCTGACCATCTTCGACCAAGGGTCAGGAGCTAGTCCGCGTCGCCTCTCTTAAACGACAAACTGATACCGGTGGGCGATGCCGGCTCGACCCGTCGCTCTACGTCGGAACCGCAGTTACTATTTGTCCGGACCGGTGGCCGTGTGGCTAGGACCCAATCGGTATCGCCCCATCTTGCCTATCCATTTGTATCTCGAGTAGACATCATTTTGTCCGGAACGGAAATCCAGCCTCCTGGTGGCCTTCGATCCGGAACCCAAAACTCGACCGGCTCGTTGTGCGACTGTGGATCGGATTACAAGCTGTTTGCACCAAGCTCGTTGGCAGGACGGCGGCCCGGGTATTGAAAGCCGCACGCCGTGGGACGATGGTAGGGACCCTCGAATTAGTCACCCGAACTTCCGAGGGAAAGGCAGAAATACGTCCAAGGTTGCGACAATGCGAAATCGATGGCGATTCCAATATCCGCCATCATCAGCTCGGCCTTGCGATCTGCCGGAGACGGCCAACGAGCTATTTCTATACCGCACGGCGAGTATCTGGTCGACCAGACTTCGACCGTTCCATCGAACACTTCGATCTTCTTCGATGACGTAGTGGTCAGGGCGAAGACACCAACTCTCTTCCTGAAGACCTTGGCCGGGACATCTGGCGTGAAGCTCAGGGGAAAGCTTACGTACGATGGCGGGGGGAATCTCGCGAATGCGATTGTCTTTAACAAAACCCGCGACGTGACGGTTCAGTTGGACGCCGGAGTTCAAGGCTTGCCTCCTCTGCGTGGATTCATTCTCTGCGACCAGTGCGACTCCGTCAAAGTCTCGGGGACTTTCCAATCGACGGACTCACGGCTGTTCCACGCTGTCGATACCAACGACGTCGAAGTTTCGGGAGTCAACGCAGGACCGTATCGAGTCGATCCTGGAGATAGCATCGTTCGGGTCATGTCAAAAGGCATGCGGGGACCTATCGGAAACGTTCGGCTTCACGATTTGGCAATCGATGGTGGAGGAGTTCTCGCCAAGGCCGGGCTCATCGCCGTTTTGGCCAATGTTGGGCAGCCCGACATCACGGACGTTTCCATATCGAACTGCTCAGTCTCCAATAGCCTGGGTCTCGTTGACGGAGTCGACGTGAATCGGTGTGATCGAATTGCCGTCCGCAACGTGTCCGGGACGGGGTTGAACGTCGGCGTCGCGGTTGTCGGTTCTCATGCAACGGTCGATTCCGTAACAGGGACGGATTGTCGGGCCCCGGCATTTGCCTACGGCGATCCGACCTACCAAACCACCGATATACACGAATGCCTTGCCACGCACATCGTTGCGCGGGATTGCGGAAAAGCCTACGGTTCCGTCAGCGGTTCGGGAATAGGTGTGTTTCGAGCTGGCAGCACTCGGACGACAGATATTGTGTTCCAAGATGTCGATTCAACTGACACAACGGGACACAGTCAGCGATTCGGTCTCGGGGTGGCAGAAGGAGTCCAACGGGTTAAGGTTGTTCGCGGAAGGTTACACGGGTTCCAGGCGCCTGTCCGCATAATGACCTCTCCTCCGGAAGTTACTATCGAAGGTGTAGTTGGTGTTCAGTAACCCGGGTTGCCGTCGCTCCTAATCGGTCGTTCGACAGGTGGAGCTTGGTAATCCGGAGAGCAAGCCTCAAGAGATGGGTGGAACCGGAATCGGCATTGCTGCGGGTGTGGTCTGGAATCGCCTCGATCAGTTCGGGCAGTGGCACGGTGCTTGGCTGGGGGGTTTCTGCCTCAAATCGCGCGTTCGTGAGAAGGCCGGGGCTCGGATCGTAGGTGACCGACTCCTGGCTTCGCCGAATTGCCTCCCGTTTGGTCGGTTTTCGTCGAATGGTTCGGAGGGGAATCTCCAGGCGGAAGGAGGATGAACAATGTTGGGAGTCATGTTGAGCGGAGCCTTCAACACCCCCAAGCCCCGTACACCATGTCTGAGATGATTGGACGGTCGCCGAAGAGGCGGGGGGGTTTTCGCCGATGAGAGTACTGCTCGCCGGTGCGGCTCTTCAGGAACGGTGGGTCGGGGGTGAACCCGAGGTCGCCCGCCTGCTCGGCATCGGTTTAAGGCGTGAAGGACACGAAGTCATTCGCGTTGCCCAAGCGCGCGAGGGCGCCGCACTCGCGTCGATGGCTCTCGTTCCCCTTGACTATGATCCGGTTTCCGAAAAGCGATACTTCCAGGTCCTGCGCGAGACTCGACCCGATGTGGTCCTCGCCTTCTACGACTACGATACGTCGCTGGTCAGAAGCTGCAGACGCGCGGGATTGCCGGTAATCGTGTGCGCCCACATCTTCTGGCCCACTTGTCCCATCGGGGTAATGTACATTGACGGGCAGGGAACTTGCGACGGCGCCGGCTTCGCGAAGTGCCTCCGCCATACTATGGTGAGCGTGCCTGATTCACGTCTTCCGATACCGTTTCGGGAGCTTCCTTTCCCTGCGGCCATGCAGGTGTATCTGAAGTTTCTCACGCGGGCCAAGAACTTGCGGACCGCAAACGCAATCGTAGTTCCGAGCGAATCGATGCGAGACCTACTACAAACGCAAGGGCTCGGCGGAATTCAAGTTATTCCTAACGCTGTAGATGCCAATCAATTTAAGCCGCGAGCTGAATCGAGTGGCATTCGAAGGGTTCTCTTTCCTGCGGGTTCAACGAGCGAGCGGAAGGGGTTCTCCCACTTCGTTCGCCTTGCCCAAAAGCTGAAGCGGACCTTCCCTACCGTCGAATTCACAGCGACGAACTACGTGGGAGATGAGTCGATTACTAGGAGCAGTTACCTTTCCCGAGCGGACTACGTGCGACTTCTCCAAGATTCGACGATCGTAGTCGTGCCCCCGCTTTGGCCCGAGCCATTTGGCATGGTCGCGCTCGAGGCTATGGCCGCGGGTCGTCCTGTTGTGGCGTACCGGTCTGGGGCTCTTCCCGAGATTGTCGTCGATGGCGAGTCCGGGATCATCGCGGACGTCGGCGATGTTCGAACGTTGACGGACGGGGTGCAAACCCTCCTCGAAGACGAGTCGATGTGCGACTCTATGGGACGCGCGGGGCGTCGACGCGCAGAAAACGAATTCAATCTTGAACAGATGACTCAGCGGTATCTGAGCTTGATTGGCTCCGTGACGAATAGCACAAGATCATCCGAATAGTTCCTGCGAACCCGCTTGCGTCGATTGCCACCCCTTTCAAAGGAACATGATAGGACAGTTACGAGTGAAGACGGGGTCGGCGAGTGGGAGACGGCGGAGGAAGACCCGGACGCGCCTTCGCTGATTCGCGAGGAGCACTCCGGGATAAAGTGGCAAGCCCTGGAATCCAGATCGGGACGGGAAGGTAGGACGATGAGGTCGGCGCGCGGAGAGGAATCATCGCTGGCTGAGCTGGTTTCATCGGCACGAACCTCTCCGAGTCAGCGACAGCTGCTCGGGCTAACATAGAAGACCGGCCACTGGCCGGGAGCTGACGGTACGACCTTGTACGAGGGAATCGTGATTTGCGGCTGGTGTCGTACGCCCGATGCTGAGTGTCGGAGGGTTCGAGTCCGTGAACGGCGACCCGGGGGTGCTAGTTCTCGGGAAAACCTTCTTCTCCTCCGAGTGTAACTAAAGGTCGTGATAATGGAGAACAAACTCCCTGGCGAGCGAGTGCCCTCTCGGCCACTCAACATAGTTACAATCGTGCTTGACTGTGCCCGTGCCAAGAATTTCGCGACGAGCGGGGGGGATCAGCTCGCCGAGACACCTGCCATCGATTCGCTCGCTGCCCAAGGAACCGCCTTCCCCCGCGCCGTTGCTCCCGCGAACTGGACGGTTCCTTCACACTTATCGATCTTCACCGGCCTCTACCCCAACGTTCACGGCATCCGCACTTATCAGAAGCGAACCGTTCCACTGGAGACAACGGCCTCCTCCCTCCGAGAGCACGGCTACGAAACCGCCATGTTCACCGAGAACGTCCACCTCGTTGGCGGATACGGACTGGAACATGGATTTGACGTCCAATGTTGCGTCAAAGGCCGAATATCGGAGGAGGAAAAGACCTTCATCAACGGCATCGTTGGAAGGGCAGGGTTTCTCTATTCTTCCCGAATGCGCAAGCTGATATCTCGTCTGCCACCACTCATCACTCCTCTTTCCTTGCTTTTCCATTCCCAGGAGGTCGCCTTCAAGAAGGAGGTCACCGGCGAGTACGTGGTCACGGGTTTCGATAACTGGCTTGCGAGTCGATCCCCCGATCGCCCTTTCTACGCGTTCTTCAATTTGGTCGATACTCACGACCCTTACGACCTCATTCCCGATGGTGAACGTCCCGGGTTCTTGGACCGAGTCTACCTCAACGCCCCGCGATTCTACGTGCTCTCGGTTCCCGGGTTTCAATCTCACATGCGGCCAGGTCCGCTCGTTCGGGGGTACGTCAAGTCGATTGAAGCCGCCGACCGGAAGATCGGCCGACTCCTGAGATTGCTCGAGAAGCATGGGGAAAAGGAGCGCACGATGGTGATCGTGACGTCGGACCACGGTGAGGCCTTTGGTGAGTTGGGGAACTACTTCCATGGGTGCGGAGCGACCGACTCTGTCCTCCGGGTTCCGTTGGTGGTGAGCGCACCCCGCGGAATCACCCTCCCCCGAAAGGTCGACCGCTGGGTGAGCCTCTGCGAAGTGGACTCTTGGGTC
Source organism: Thermoplasmata archaeon (assembly GCA_050013595.1). Lineage (GTDB taxonomy): Archaea > Thermoplasmatota > Thermoplasmata > Lutacidiplasmatales > UBA184 > Lutacidiplasma. Next base: position 7,722 of record JBEKEY010000068.1, read on the forward strand.
AAGGCAGCTGCGGCCGGAGGGGTCCCATATGACGACGACGCCCACGCACCCTTCCCGTACTCGCGAACGGCACCGGACTATACGACCGTCTACGGTGAGGGCGGCCCGGCATCGGACCAAATCCGCTCGCTAAAGGGGATTAAATCGGGTCAGTCGTGGAATCACCGCCTCTTGGCCGCGTATCGAGGGGACGAGAAGTACGTACTGGATTTCGACACTTCAGCCGTGCTGCACTGGACGGGCTCGGGTGACCCTGATCTCGAGACCCCGGAGTATCTGTCGCATGATTCGGCAGCGGGTGCTCGCCGCGAGGTGTTCGGGCCATACGAGACCGCGGAGGCTGCCCGACTGGCCCGCTCCGCTAAGGGTCCCGAGCCGGTCGACGTGGAAATTGACAGGCGCTTGCGATCATGGGGGTACGACTAGGCCCGTGCGAACTCTCGCGAAGGAATCCGGGGCTCTAAGTCCAAATCGAGATTAATGATGACCAGGCGAGTTTTGAGCCAGCGGCCCGAGGTCTAACTGACTCGCCGAAGGCCCCAAAGCTTATCACCCGTGTGGCGGCTAAAGGCCCTTTCCACCGATGAACTTGCTCCATAATGTCCCAGGTCTCACCAACCCTCCCACTCGACAACGATGTACGACCGAGCCGGAGTATTCGACCGCCGCGGGACCGGGAGACATACTCGGGCCTGGAGGGGCCTTCTCGCCGAGTCAGGAGCGAGCGCCTGTTCCCCGCCCGATCGCCTGGCCGAGCTTAACATAGGCTGCAGGATGGTAGACATAGAGTCCTCACCCGAAGATGAGCCCACTCGGTCCCCGCCCCCCCTGCCAGCGCCTCCGGAGAAGGGGAGCGATGTTCCTGCGGGTGCGCTAGGAGAGGCCGTCCCTGTGGCGCCGTCGCCTGACGCGGGAGGGGTGCCTCCCAAACGGATCTCTCCGACGAGGTTCCGCATCCCCGCCTGGATCCCGCGGCCCTCGGCCACAGTGTGGGGCATCGTATTTGCGGCGCTGGCTGAATCGGTTATCCTTGCATGGGTCCAGTCGCAGAATTACCTCGGTTTCCACTCTCGTCAAGGCGACTTGGGAAACTACAACCAGGCGTTCTATACAACGGTTCATGGACAGGGGTTCTTCTACTATACAACCAATATTCCGGGTGGCAGTAATGGCACCCTCTGGGGGGTGCACTTCTCTCCTACACTCGTCCTTCTCGTTCCCCTCTACGCCGTCGCCGCCTCCCCAGTCACCTTGATAGTTCTGAAGCAAGCCGCGCTCGCGCTCGGGGCGATTCCGTTGTACGCGATCGCACGGGTCTACTTCCGAGGAAATGTTGTTCCCGTTCTGTTCGCGGCACTATACCTCATTAGCCCGCTGACAACCGCGAACGACTGGAACAGCTTCGACCCCGAGTCTTTGGTTCCTCTCCTCCTCTTGGTCGCGTTTTACTTCTTCGTGGTCGGACGGTTCTGGCCATTCCTGCTATTTTGGCTTCTCACCCTAGGAACGATGGAGAGCATGCCCCCGATGCTGATTCTCTTCGCCGTCGGAGGGCTGGTCGGGACCCTTCTTGCGCCTTCGCGCTCACCCTACTGGACAGCTCGCCAGGAACGGCGACCTCTCTTCATCGCGTTGGGAGCAGCAGGGATCTGGTTGGCCGCTGCATATGGCGCGCTCACAGTAATAGGTCGCGGGGGCGCGTTCGGGAGCGCGTATGGGATTCGCTACAGCGAGCTCGGGGCCACGTCGTTTCCGGATGTCATCGTCCGAGCGGTGACACACCCCGCGGCTGCGGGGGCAGCGCTCCACTTCCAAGGGTCGGACAAGATCCTCTTTTTGGCACTGGTTCTTCTTGCCTCAGGCGCCGTCTCAGTCCTGGGCGGACTCCGCTACGTACTGCCAGTAATCGGATACCTGGTGTTGGCATTCTTGTCCAGCAACGCTTCGCTGTACGTCTTCGGGCCCGAGTACCCTGCCATGATCACCGCATTTCTGTTTGTTGGAGCCGTTGAGGGGACGGTGCTCCTCTCGGATTTTTTCAACGGAGTGAGTGCGGAACAGCGACATCGCGACTTGACTCTCCTTCTGTCGACTCAGGCAAGTAACTTCCTCGCGGAGCTTCCGATGATTTCGCCAGAAGCGCAGACTCGTGTCCGGGCGCGCGAGCGGCTCCGCCACGTAGTCGACCAGTTGGCATCGGAAGAGCTGGGCATCGCTGAGAGGGAACTCCGGCGACTGTCTCGTGAGCTGGGAGTTCCGACTCGTGACCTTTCTGCGACCCAAGCAGTGTGGGCCTCCCCTGAAGCTGGAGGACCTGCGACCAATTCGACCCGGTCAATCTTACGCCGTCTCGGATCCCGATTCTCTCCGAAAAAGGACAACGGCGCCGTGACGGCCACGCTTGCTGTCGTCGTGGTCTGTGTGTTGTTCGCATCTGCGTATGCGAACCCACTACTCAACAAACCCGCGGACGGAGGACCCCAAATCACGTTTGGCCTCCACGGCCCTGACGCCCACGAACTCGCGCTGGAATCTCTCTTGGAATCGATCCCCCTTCAAGCCTCCGTTCTCACGACTTCGCATCTTTTTCCCGAGCTTTCGAGCCGATCCGACGCGTATGTCGTGAACAATGAGACCGACCTTCCAATCGGCGAGACCATCAAAGACGACATCGACAACTGGCTGAACCAATCGAGCTACGTCGCACTCGACTACCAGGTCGACCCGACGAACGCGCTCATCCTCCAAAACGACGCTAACCTGACCAGCAGTGCTTCGGGCTTCGGCCTTTACGCCGCGTCGGGTGGCGCCTACATCTATGAACGGAACTGGGGCGGGAATCCAAGCGTTTCGGACCCTTGGAGCTCGACCTGGGCGGGTGGTCTACTCACGACCCACAACGGTAGCGCGTCGGGCCAGTTCGCCTCGTCCGAAGGGCCGAGTTACTATCATCCTCCCAGCGGAAAGAACGGTTCTCTCCTCTGGGGTGGCCCGCGACTGCTCTACTTGCCTCCCGGGCGGTATACTGCTTCGTTTAACCTCGAAATCAAGACTCCCGATTCCCGCTGGCAACTCAAACTCGAAGTCGCTTACACTCCAGCGTTCGTGTACGATCCGCTGATAGGGATTAATTTCGGAGGTTACAGTTACCGCGAGACCGTGATCAACTCCACCATCCCC
>JBEKEY010000069.1:0-10775 GCA_050013595.1 Thermoplasmata archaeon
CTGAGTGCGGATCGGGCACCTCGTTCTCGAGGAGACCATGTAGCCACGCACAGGCACCGGGAGAAATCCCGTCACCCGGCGGACCGAACTGAGGCGGGCGGAACTAACATAACTCAGCGCGCGGGCGAAGCAATCGGCCGCCGCGGGTGTGGTCCGCAGCGCGGCCAAGGTATCGACATCGGATCCAAACCGTCGGGAGGATCACTCGCGACGGGGTTCGAGAGCGGAGCGCTTGCCTCGAAGTGCTTCCACTCGCCCTCGAACTGTTGGGCCAACACCGAAGTGATCGGCAATCCTCACCGCTTCGTCGAGGGTCCTAGGTGTGACGCCGGATTCGATATCCCGTTCAATGGTCGGGAGGTATAGGCGCCAATCATCCGGCGCGTTGAGCCGCATGTAGAAGACGGCCGCGGGGGTCGCGTATCGAACCCCCTCGTGAACGACTGACTCTTGCTGTCGAACGTACCGAGTGAAGGACCCCGGGCCGGATCGACCCGAGAATGGTTCGTCGGAGAGAAACTCGAGGTCTATCTTCGCGTTCCCTATCGTGACGACGGTGCCGCGAATCGAACCCCCCGTGGGCTCGAGCGGGGCGGCATCCTTGCGCGATTCTAACGCCGTGTCGACGGCGTCCCAGTCAGAACTGTCGATGAGAACATCGACGTCCTTCGTTGCGACGGGGACGACACGCTCGACAGCAGAACCGCCGACCACGATGAAAGGAACTCCGATGGCGGATCGGAGCCATTTTCCGACGTTCGCGACGTCCTGCAGCTCCATCAGAACCCCGTCCCGGCGGAGTTCTTCCGGAGCTTTCGCTCGAGTGACGCTCGGTCGAGTGCCTCGCCCTCCTTCGGAACGAGCGGAAGGACGTCAAAGAATCGAACGAAAGTCGCTCGCCGACCGAGGTCCTCTTCCCAAATCCGTCGGGTTAGATACGCCAGTTCCCACCTCGGGTTACGGTCGAGAAGGGCCCGTGCGCCGATCATATCGAACCGGAGCATCGCGACGGCGACGTCCTCGGGCCGCGGGGATCGGGCGGCGTTCTCCGAGGCGAACGGAATCGTGCCGAGCTTCGACTCGACAATCGGGAGGAGCGACCGGGCGACGACCAGCCGCGTGGGGAAGCGGATCGGGTAACCGAGGTCGGTGACTCGTTTCGCCGTGAGGAGATGAAGAGGTAGGTTCACCCTTCGAACCGCCTCGGCGTCCTCTTCCGAGTGGATGCGGACCTGTATGTACCTCCCGACCGGACGGTGCGGTGGACGCTCCGCCGGAACGAAAATCGACGGGGGCAGCGTCCGGTCCGTCGGTTCCCGAACTAGAGTAAGGTCGGCCTTCATCGACGCCCTCTCCGATGATAACTGTTCCGAAGTATATATAGTAAGTTCCAATTTTGAATTGTGAATTCTGGTGCGCGGATCGGTCGTGAGTGTCCCACAATGTTGCGGACACCACCCTTTGTGGAGATTCGGGAGAGCAAGACAGGGAGTTCCCCGGGATTTCCCAGCGGGCCTCACCGGGTCCCAAATCACGGAAAAGTGCGAAAAAAAGGGTGGTTCCGAACCGTATCGGGCTCAAAGCCCCCCGTGTCCACTCGAGTGCCTACACCCATTCCTGTTCGAATCCAGATGTGCCCGGACCGCCGTGGGCTCAAATCCCCCGAGCGAAGCGAGGGAGCGCTCGCGCGCAGCGCGAGCGCGAGATTGATGTGGGACGCGCGCGGTCGATGACGGGACCGCAATCCGCGCGCGGGACGAGACGAGGTCGACGTGGCGACCGTTCCTCACGCTGAACCCCCGTTAGGACCTCCCTAGGGCAGAAGAGGGTCCGACCGGGCGACTGCGAGGTTCGTGGTTACGGAACGGGCCCGATCCCAACAAATCAGACGAAGACCCGTACCGAGCCGTTCGTGACCTCGACGGCAAGCGGGGTCAGTGGGCGGCACTCGATCCGCGCCATGACTGGGCCGAGCTTGGCCATCATCTCGAGCAGCTCGGGGGGAAGTTTGTCCATCCCCGGCATGGCCATCACGGGAGGTCCACGGACTTCGCCGGTGCGAGCGTCAAAGACCGCGTTGTGTTGCGGACACTTCAGGACGCCACTCTTGAACGTCCCCAGGTCGAGCGGAGCGTTCTCGTGGCCGCAACGGTTCACGAACGCGTGGAGCTCTCCAGCGTGGTTCACCACCAACACGTCCTCGCCGCCGGCCCTCCCGTGGGTCATTTCACCGGGTTTCAAGTTCTTCGCTTCGTGGACCTCATGCCAAGCTTGCATCGCGCTCTCCGCTGCGCGTCAGATAATGTCTCTACTTAAACTTTGAAGAATAAACTACAGTAACCTATTTGGACCCGAGCTTGCTGGGCGGACGATATGCCCGAGGTGCGTGCCAAGCCTCCCGCCCCCCACTGCGACTTCGAGGGGACGTTCCGCCTCCTTGGCCAAAAGCACGTACTCCAGATCCTCTGGGTTCTGCTTGAGAAGAGCCCTCAGAGATTCAATGAACTTCAGAAGCAGGTGGGAGCGAACACCGCCACCGTGACGGCGCGTCTAAGACGGATGCAGGACCTTGGCTTGGTCGAACGCGAGGTGATCCGTGTGGTCCCCCGACGGGTGGAGTATCGACTAACCGCGATGGGAAGAGACCTCGTGAAGATCTTCCGACCGATGGTGGATTGGCGCGCGAAGTACTCGTAGACGGCGAACGGCTCGCGTCGCTCAACGGCCCTCGGGATGGCCGCGTCAAAAGGGTTCTGACGACGGAGTCGAAGCACTCCGTGTGGCCGGCGAACCGGGCGGTGGGCCGGTTGGTCACCATTGGGATTTATCCTCACGAGATCCTAGCTCTCCATGTCCGCCCCGGATTTCGTCGATGGATTACTGATCCTCGGCGCGGTCGGATTCCTCGGTGGCGGTTTAGCCCTCGCTGGATTCTGCGGCGGGGGCGGGAGCCTCGCCCTGTTCGGTGGCGCGGTCGCCCTGATCGGCGTGATGTTGTTCCGCTCGGGGGCATGGGCCACGGCGGTACCGATGGCGATCGCCACGCTCCTGCTCGTCGCCGGCGGATGGTACGGCGCGACCGTGGCGGGCTGTCATCTATAGCCAGGATCGACCTCGGACCGAAGGGCGCCCGTCACTGGGCTCCGCGAGGACTCGCGCCGCTTCCGCCGATGCGATTCCCCTTGCCACGGTCGGGGTCCGATGGCCGGTCCGGGCCCGGAAAATAAACGCGACCGTTCAGTGGGCGGGAGTGGTCGGCCTTCCCTTCGCGGAGGGAATCATCGGAACTGCCGGCGGGGTCTGTCCGACACTCCGTATCGTCGAGGGAATCCGGGGGACTTCGCCCTCGGCGAGGGGAGTGGCGGGCGACCCCGTCGGAGCGGTCGGGGGGCCGGGGCGGTCTTCCCGCAGGTAGAGCGTCGCCTCCACGGTGCCATCGTCCGCGTAGGTGAGGCTGAACCCCATCCGCTTCATGAGCGAGAGCGCACGGAAATTCTCGGCGAGCATGACGGAGTACACTTTCTCGAGACCCATGTCGTAGGCGACCTCGAGGACATGGTCGGTCAACTTCGTTCCCAGCCCGACGCCCTGGAACTCGTCGGTCACGATGATGGCGAACTCTCCGCTCTTTCCATCGGGCTCGATGCTGATGCGTCCGACCCCGAGGATCCTTCGCTTCCCGTTCCGGGTGAGCTCGGGGACGATCGCGATCTCGCGGTCGTAGTCGATGTTGCAGTACCGTACCCTCATCTCGTGCGGAGTGTCCTTGATGATCTGGAAAAAACGGTACCGAATCGACTCCTCCGAGAATCCGCGGAACATCTCGAGCCACATCGGCTCGTCCTCGGGCTTGATCGGGCGGAGGAGGACCTCCTCGCCGTTCCCTATCTTCCAGCGCATTTCGTACTTCTTCGGGTACGGGCTGATGACCAGGTGCGAGTGCAGGTCGTGTTCGCGGACCGCCCGGTCCTTGTCGATCAACACGCGCGCATCGAGGACGTGGACCTGGGTCTCGCTGAGGAGGAGCGGATTGATGTCGATCTCCTTGATCTGCGGGAAGTCGGTGAGGAGCTGGGAGAACAGGAGCAGTGTCTTCTCGAGGAGCTCGAGATTGGCCTTCGGCTGGTTCCGGTACCCTTTGAGGAGCTGGTAGACCTTGGTCTCTTCGAGCATTCGCCGGATGAGGGTCGTGTTGAGCGGTGGCAGCGCCACGGCGCAGTCCTTGTAGAGCTCGACCCCGACGCCGCCCATGCCGAACAAGATGACCGGACCGAACAGCGGGTCCGTCTTGCCTCCGACGATGAGCTCGTAGCCTCCGCGCGGGATCATCGGCTGGACCGTAACCCCCGAGATCAACGCTCCCGGCTTGAACGCCTTCGCACGTGCAATGAGCACCTCGAACTGGCGACGCACCTCCTCCTCGGTGCTGATGTCGAGCGCGACGCCGCCCGCCTCCGTCTTGTGGAGGATGTCCGGGGAGAGGATCTTGAGCACGACCGGGAAGCCGAAATGGCGCGCCTTCGAAGCCGCCTCGTCCGCGGTGGTCGCGACCTCGGTGGCCACGACCGGGAAACCGTAGAACTTGAGCAGACGTTTCGCTTCCTCGTCGGTCAGCGCTTCGCGACCCTCGGCCGCGGCCCGCTTCAGGATGACCGAGATCGGCCGCTTCGGGGGGGAGGAATCCACCGGCAGCTCCTCGGGGGTCTCGTAGAGGAGCTCGATGTTCCGGCGGTATTGATGCATCGTCAGATAGGTCTTGACGGCCTGTTCTGGCGCGGAGTAGGTGGGGATGTTGTGAGCAGCGAAGAACGCGTTCGCCTCGACTACCTTGCTGCGTCCCATGAACGACGCGAGGATGGTCTTGTTGTGGTAGGTCTTCGCGGCGATCACGTCCACGATAGTCTTCGCCACGTCGAGCGGGTTGATCATCGCCTGAGCGGTCAGCAGCAAGAGGATCCCGTCGACGCCCTCGTCCTCGAGGCACGCCTCGAGCGCCACGCGGTAGCGCTCGGGCCCCGCGTCCCCGATCAGGTCGATCGGGTTCCCGTGGCTCCAGAAGGCGGGGAGGGCGGCGTTGAGCTTCTCCATCGTCGTCGGGCTCAGCTCGGCGAGCTTCCCGCCGCGCGCGAGGAGGGCATCGCTCGTCATGATCCCCGGACCTCCCGCGTTCGTGATGATCGCGAGATTCGGTCCTGTGGGTAGCGGTTGAGTGCTCAGTACCTCCGCGGCGTTGAACAGGTCCGCGATCTCTTCGACCCGGACGATCCCCGCGCGCTTGAACGCCGCATCGTAAATCTGGTCCTCTCCCGACAGCGCGCCCGTATGGGAGGCTACGGCCCGGGCGCTCTCGCGGAAACGGCCGGCCTTGACGACCACGATCGGCTTGGCCCGGGCGAAGTGCCGGGCGGCGCTCATGAACTTGCGGGCGTCCGTGATCCCTTCGATGTACATCAGAATGCTTCGGGTGTGCGGGTCGCTCCCGAAGTAATCGATGAGGTCGCCGAAGTCGACCTCGATCATCGACCCCACGGAAACGAACGTGGAGAACCCCACGTTCTCATGGATGGCCACGTCGAGAATGGCGGAGCCGAGGGCCCCGCTCTGGGAGAGAAACGTCACACTCCCGGGTTTCGGGACCTTGGCGAGGAACGTGCCGTTCAGATGGATTCCCGGCCGTATGATACCGAGGCAGTTCGGGCCGACGATCCGAATGCGGTACTTGCGAGCGACCTCGAGGATCTCGTCCTCGAGCGCCTTTCCCGCGGCTCCGGTTTCCTTGAAGCCGGCCGAGAGGATGATGATCCCCTTCACTCCCGCCTTACCGCATTGCTCGACCAGCTCGCAGACCGTTTTCGCGGGAGTGGCAATGATCGCGAGGTCGACCGGCTCGGGGATGGCGCCCACGTTGGGGTAGGTCTTGACGCCGAGGATCTCGGTCTTGTGATTGTTGACGAAGTAGGCCTTGCCCTCGAACTCACCGGTCGCGAAGTTCGTGGCGACCGCAAAGCCCACCGACCCCTCGGTGTCGCTGGCCCCGAGGATCGCGACGGATTGGGGCTTGAACACCTTGTCCAGGTTGTACGTGACCACGGCTTCCCTCCTCGCTTCTTCGCGCGCCGGGCGGATTGGCGCCCCCAACGACCAGAAGTGGTCCAATCGAGTCGCCGGATCGTCCTTCGGCAATGTTCTGAATCCGTGACTCGTCCAAAAGGGGTTCGTTCGCTCGGTTCGACGGACCTCGGGGGGTTCTATCGCTGTCTTAAGGAGCCCCTCGACTTTGTCGGACGAGACCATGCCGAAGGTGACGATCCTGGCGAAGGAGAATGGGCCGAACATCGTCTTCGTGGACGGGAAGTTCGTGGTCGAGCTGTGTCGCTGCGGACAATCCTCGGAGAAACCGTTCTGCGACGGGACCCACCGTAAGGTCGGGTTCAAGGCGCCGACGGCCGAGGTCAAGATTCTCGAGTGAGTCGGGGAAGGAGGTCGCTCCCTCGGGCCTCTGACTTCGTCCCAACCGAGGATCTTTAGATGGGGAACCGCGGTGGACCCGCGATGCCTACGACCGCCACCCGTGGGAAGGCAGCAACGGAGCATACGGACTCGGTGGCCGAGGCGGCCCGCGACGTTGTCCACGAAGTCGCGCCTTAATTGCGGACCGAGATGCCGTGAGGTTCACCGTGGCTCGTCGGCACCGACCTCGTGCGGGTGGTAGGCGCGTTCACGCGGCACGTGGCCGTGGAGTTTTGGCGGGGGGCGTCCCTCACCGACCCTCAGGGTCTATTGAAGGCACCGGAAGAATCTCCGACACGTCAAGTTAAGGACCGTCAGCGAGGCGAGGGCGCCCGCCTTCGCGAACCTGGTTCGTGAGGCGGTTCGACGGGACTCGAGGATGGAAAAACGAGCGCGATGATGCTACGGTGAGTGCCCCGGCCGGCGCCGGACCCGACGCGCCCTACGAGGAAACGTCGATGACGGTCTTGCCGGAACCACGGCCCGCCTTGAGGTCGGCCAGCGCCTGGGCAGCGTCGCCCAGCCGAATTTGGCGTTCCAGCGGGACCCGAAGCCCCCGGTCCATCACGGCGCGGGCGAGGCGTTCGAGCAACTCGGCGGTGGGATCCAGGTCCACATTGCCCCCTCGGAGCCCCGCGCGAGCGAGAGCTTCGGGGTCGGCCGAGTGGGTGGTGATGACCGCGGCCCCCCCGTGACGGACGACCGACATCCACGAGGTGAAACCCGCCCGGTCGCTCTTCACATCCAAGAGGCCGTCGACGCCCGAAGGATGAACCGCGGCGACGGAAGCGCGTTCGTCCTCGGACGAGGCATCGATGACCTCTTCGGCACCCAGGGAGCGTAGCCGCGCCGCCGACGACGACCGCGCGACGGCGGTGACCTTGATCCCCTGCGAAGCAGCGATCTCGGTCGCGAACGACCCGACACCGCCGGAAGCTCCGACGATGACGAGCGAGGAGCCGGTCCCGAGCGCGAGGGCATCCAGACACGACAAAGCCGTCATGCCCGCGGTCGGTAGGGCGGACGCGTTCTCCATCGTCATTCCGTCCGGCACCCGAGCGACCCCGATCCCCTCGGGGACGGTCGTGAACTCAGTGTAGGTGCCCGTGCCCACGGGGCTATGGAGGAATTGGCCGAAGATTCGGTCGCCGACACGGAAGCGGGCGATGTCGGTTCCGGCGAACTCCACGGTCCCCGCCCCGTCGACGCCCAGTATCAAGGGGAAGACGTGAGGACGACTCCCGTCGTAGAACCCCTCGCTGACCTTCCAATCAAGGGGATTGATGCCAGCGAATCCCACGCGTACGAGCATTTCGCTCGGGCTCGCAGTGGGAACCCGAAGCTCCATCAATTCCGGCGGCGCGCGGAAACGGGGGACTGCCACGGCCCGCATGGCCGTCTGATATCGCCTTGGGTATTGAAGGAGATTGCGCGGCGATGAGGTCGGGTCACCGAAGGCTAAGTACGACTCCGACCTCGGATTGGTCCTTCGAGCCACCCTGTGATGGACAGAGATTTCCCCATGACGGCCGCGCAAGCCAAGGCCCTCATCGTGGGCCTCCTGGTCATGGGCGGGTTCGGGGTGGCTCTCTTCGGGGGCGCGATCCCGGGCTTGAAACCCAACTTCACCGAACCCAACGTCATCACCGTGGACGGCGGTTCATATTTCGACACCACCTTCGCCGTAGCGAACCCCCTCTTCCCGTTGAACCACAGCGCCCCCCAATCGGTCCTGTTCCACAACGTGAGCTTTGTCTTCTGGGTCACGAACTGGTACGCCTTCACCGGCGGACTCGTTCACGGGAACGGAACCGAACCGAACGGAACCACCTATTCCTTCGTGCTCGGAGAATCCCCGATTCCCCCCGTGAACACGACACTCTTCCTCTCCCCCGACCGATTCTTCGGAGCGTCGTGGCCCGGGGGCCCGCTCGCCGGGAACGTGGTGGAGCTTCTGGTACGCTCGGGATAGGCCCGCCCGCGAACGGCGGTCCGGGATTCGGGCAAACATCTAACTCCGAGACGACCTCTTCGAACTTGCAGCGGAATCCGGGGCGAGACGTCGTCGGATAGCTGCGCGGAAAGCCTGGATGCCGAGGATTCGTCCGCCGTTCAAAGGAGCCGCCCAACGCAGTCGAACCACTGGTTCGCGGTCCGGTACCGGCCCGCCTCGGCGGAGCGGCGCGAGGACGCCGCCCGATCATCGGCGAATGCACGAAGCGTCGTGGTCACGCGCCGAGGCCGTCGCAATCCTGGACTCCGCGGATCGACGGCGGAGCCAGGACCCCGGTCGTCTCTGGCGATGCGTGGGCCTCAAGGCCGGGGAGGTCGTGGTGGACGTCGGTGCGGGCTCGGGATTCTTTGCGTTCCCGGCGGCCTCCGTCGTCGGCCCCGAGGGTCGGGTCTACGCGGTCGATATCTCGGACGAACTTGTCGAGCTCATGCGAGAAAAGGCGGAGGCCGGCAAGGTCCGTAACCTGGAAGCGGTGCTCTCGTCCCCGGGACGGATTCCCCTCGAGGACGCGACGGCCGATATCACGCTACTCGCGAACGTTCTGCACGGAATGCCTCCGAGGACGGTTCACGAAGCGGTTCGGTTGCTGCGGCCCGGCGGACGGCTGATCGACGTCGACTGGAAGAAGAGGTCCACACCCGAGGGACCCCCCGTGCATCATCGACTCAGCATCCCGGAGGCCACCGCGGCGCTCAGCGCCTACGGTCTGACCCGGATCAATTCTTTCGACCTCGGACCCTCTCACTACGTTCTCGTCTTCGAGCGCCCCTGGCCCTCCCGGCTTCCGGGCCATCTGGTCTCGGCGGAGTAGGCTCGGCCGAAGGGTCATCCCGGTTTCACTTCTGGTTTTTCCGAATCGACCGCTAGGTTGGGACGATGCAGGCGGTCGCGACCTGGAGAAAGGGGCACGAATTCCTGCTCGAAGACGGCCGTGCGCATTCGGCTCTCGTGGACCTTCCGCCCGAAGAAGGAGGCGCGAGCTCGGGTACGACCCCGATCGAACTCGCGGTGCTGGCGCTCGCCGGGAGCATCGCCTCGACTTTCGTCTCGGTCGCCCGCAAGCGCCACCTCGATTTCTCCGGCCTCACCGTAGTCCTGGAAGGGGATCCACCCGTCCCGATCCTGCCCTTGAGCGGGCTCCACGGGACCCTTCGATTGCGCAGTCATGCGGACCGGACCGAGGTGGATGCCGCCCTACGCGCGGCGCTCGAACTCTCCCCGGTGAGCAAGATCTTCCGGGAGGCTCACGTTCCCGTCAACCTGATCGCGGCCATTGCGCCGGCCTCACGCTCCGGCTAGCGGCGTGGTTGGCGCCGACCACGGGCAGTGTGGTTCTCACGAGTGAACGAGCGCTCGCACGAGGTCGTGTCGGGTCACGATCCCCACGAGTCGGTCCCCGCGGAGCACCGGAATCCGGTTGATGTCGTTCTCGCGCATCACTTCGGCCGCGAGTTCGAGCGGAGCCTCGGAGGGAAGGAAGATCGGGGGGCTGGACATGGCATCCCGAACGTTGGTTTCATCGAGAATTCGTCGCAAGACCTGAACGCTGACCCCGGAATCGTCCGAAAGGCCGAACATCAAGAGGTCGAGGAGCCCGGTGACTTCGGGGATCCCACGCGTGGCCTTCAAGGTCCGAGCCACGTCGCGTTGGCTCAGGACACCGACGAGCCGACCGTCCTCCTCCACGACGGGAAGACCGGAGACCTTCTGACCCCGCATCAGCACGAGGGCGTCGAGGAGCGTGGCATCGGGTCCGACCGTGATCGGGTGCCGGCTCATCACGTCCCGGACGCTGACATTGTAGACAAACGATTCTCGGACCGCCGCTCGCGGACCGCCGGTGGTTCGGGGGCGGGTCGTGACATGCTTGTGGGTCGACGCAGCGGGAGGGGACATGATGATGTCTACCGGGTGGAGGGGTATTGTCGGCTCCGTCGAACGAAGCTGACGAGACCCCTTGGCCGACTCCGGGAACGGCTCGCTTCGTCTCGAGAGGCACGGACGGATATCGATCGCGGACCTACGGGCCGGACCCATCCCTCCGAGGGCTTTTGGCCGCGAGACGTCCTAGGCTCTCGGGATGCAGTTCTTCGACCGCGCCTACGAAGGCACCCCCCTCTGGGAGATAGGTCGTCCGCAGCCCGAGGTGGTCCGGCTCGAGGAAGAGGGTGCCATTGTCGGTCGAGTCATCGACGTGGGCTGCGGGACGGGCGAGACAACGCTCTACCTCGCCTGCCGTGGACACCCGGTG
>JBEKEY010000070.1:0-10637 GCA_050013595.1 Thermoplasmata archaeon
CGCGCGGGAATGTACAGGATGGGAAGATTGAGGCCGAAATGCCCGGACAAGAAACGGAAATAGGTCGTCTTGCCCGACGCAGGGATCCCGACGACCGCGATCCGTGTCGTCTCCACCGACGGCTTCACGGCTCGCTTCCCCGGGGCCCGTTTGCGCGTGGTCGTGACCTTGACTTCGGGCATTCAGCGTCCCCCTACCTCATCTCCGCCAAGCATATTTCAATGAAGTCCAACGCGCCCTCGACCGTCGCGCCTTCCGTGGCGAGGTCGAGGCGGGCGTCCTGCAACAATCCGAAGACCTCCTCGACCGCGGCTTCGTGGTTCACCGCCGCGTCCTGGAGGTCTCCTTCGCCGGCCAGCCGAGTCAATTGATACGTTCCTCGCAGCTCCATCAGCTTCGCGAAGAGGTCCATGAGTCGCTCGCGCGTCTTCGGGTCCCCGTTGGTGAGGTGATGTTCCGTCTCGTCAATGAAGCGGACAAGCGTCTCGGTCTCCTTGTCGTTTTGCATCCGGGCCTGAAGGATGGCGAGCCGGCGCAGGATGGGCGACTGGGTGGCGGGGGGAAGCTTCTCCGCCTCGCTCCAGGCCTGTAGGAGAGCGCGGGCCGCCTCGACGACGGCACGGCGGGCGTACTGGATTCGGGCCTCCCAATAGAGGCGCGTGACGGAGGGAAGGAATCCTTGCGTCTTCTGGATCAGTTCGAGAGCGTGGTCCAGCTTGCCCGCGAGGTACGCCTCGACGACCTCTCCGAGGGGACCGTAGCGTTCCTTCAGGTACGCGGGCGGCCCCCCGGGGCCGCTCGTCAGGAAATCCACCTCGATATCCGGGGTCTCGGTGTAGGCCACCGCGCCGCCGGCTTTGCCGGCCGCCTGAGCGTTCTTGATCCGGGAGACGGTCGCGTGCTGCTGAGGCTCCTTGAGCGCCCGGGCGGCGTTCCCGGCATGACGGGCGAGCTCCTCCGGGTGCAGCTCCTCGATGGGGCGGTCGTCGTCGTAGCCGACGTCGAGGAACGCGTTGACCATCTGGGCGAAGAGCTGCGAACCCGTGGTCACGAGCTGGAAACTGAACGCCGGAGGGAGGCCTAGCTCGAGGGCCCGCTGGGAGAGCTGGCCCACGACCTGGTTCATGCGGCCGGTATCGACGCCCTTGTCCCGCTCGTCCCCACTGCCGATCCCGATGATCCGCAGCGTGATGCGCGAGTGGGCCGGCAGGACGTACGGCACGAGGTCGACCTTCCCTTCGGCCGCCTTCGCGCTCGGCGCCCCTCGAACTTCGAATCGCGTCGACGCATTGTCCCAGCCGTCCGTCACGAGGACCAGATTCCCCTGGACCCCTTGCGTGCCCATCCGCAGGAGGTCGGCGCCGACGCCGAGCGCGTCCCAGATCGCGGAGCGGCCGCTCGGGGCGAGCATCGAGATGAGGTTCTCGATGTACGGCAGGTTCTCTCGGTGGATCTCCCCGAGCGGAACTGGTACCCGTACGGTCTCCGTGAACGTGACGAGGCCGAAGAGAGTCCCGTTGGCGGCCGCGTCCTGCAGGATCCGGAAGACGGCGGTCCGCGCGACCTCGATCTTCTGCCGCTCGGGACCTCCGCCCTGGGGGTCGGGGAGCGGTGCGAGCATGCTCTTCGAAAGGTCGAGCAACAGGACGTTCCTCTCGCGGGTAGGAGGTACGGATGGATCTTCAGCTTCGCTCTGCATTGACTGCGATGTCCTGTGGCGAAAGGAGGGTCCTCAGTTCCCGACCTGGAAGCCCCCCCGGGCGGCTCGGCACTGAGGCACGGGATGAATTACCTCGGCCAGGGTATTTGTGCGTATCGTCGGACACATCGTCGGATAACCCGACCCAGGGTCGGTGCGAAATCGCCGGAGTTGCGCCTTTCGGATAGGGTTATAACCGCGACCTGGGTCGGCCCCGCCCGCATGGGCAACATCCGCCAGACCTACATCAAACGGGTCGCCATCGAGCTCATTCGCCATTACCCCGACGACTTCACGGGAGATTTCGCCAACAACAAGTTGAAGGTCCTTCAGCTCACCGACCTCGGGGTCACCGTCGATGGCCACCTTCAGGCGACCCACAAGAAGCTCGCGAACCGGATCGCGGGATACTCGGTCCGGTACGTGAAGCGCAAGCGCGGCACGTAGACGGCCGGACCCAACGCGCATCGCGCGTCGTCAATCGAAGATATCGAGACCTTCCTGGAGGTGGACGATCTCGACCGGCGTGGTGGGCCGGCCGACGATGATCCCCTTCGAGTTCGCGATGATGCATGCCCCCACGATGGGGACGCCGAAGTTCGCGGTCGATCGGTGCACCGGAACCTTCAGGAGCTGGCCCACCACCGCTGCTTCCTTCTCCGTCGCGCGGGGATGAATGACCACCCCGCGATTCGTCGCGACCCCGGCCATTCCGACGGTCCCGAGACCGGCGAGGGTGCCCCGCTCCACGGGGACCCCGAGGGCGCGGCCGATGTTCGTGAGCGCGACATCGGAGAACTCGGGGTGAACGAGGGCGCCGGAATCGTTCGCGAGGATGTTGTTGCCCATGGCGTTCTGGCGGTGCGACACGACCGTGAGCGGGGCGATCTCCTCGAGTTGGCTGCGTTCGTTCGGGTCCACGTCGCCCGCGACGATGATCCCCTTCGAATTGGCTGCCACGAGCGCCCCGACCACCTCGCAGTCGAGGACCGTGGTGCGAACGACGCGGACGCCGAGGAGCCGCCCGATGTCCCGTTCGAGCGCGTGGGGCGTATCGTCGGGCAGGATCGCGAACTCGTCGCCGACCCGAACGTACACCCCTAGGTAGGGGCTCCCTTCGAACAGTGTCCGTCCAACCGGCACGCGAGCGGCCTCCCGCGACCGAGTCTACTCGGTCTCGAGCAGGTCGACCTCGATGAGGCCGTCCTCGAAACGGATCGCCTTCACCCGTACCCGGCTCGGGATATGTTGGATGCCGCGCTCCCAGATGTGTTCGTTGAGGCGAGGGTCGATCCAGACGTCTTCGGGCTTTCCCTTCATGTGGCGGACGACGAAGCGTCGGACGGTCTCGAGCGCGTGCCCGGCGCGGCGGCGTCGGGACGGTTGGTGCATGCTCGCCCGGAGCGGGATGACGTACTCTCGTTCCAGTTCTTCGGCGCGCCGTGCGGGGGTCTTCGGTGCCATCGGAAACTTCCTCGGTAGCTGACTCACTTATGGAGATGGCCACGCTTCCACGTGTGGCGCTTGGGGTGACGGGTGACCCGGCGGCTCGTCCGCTGCATCACCCAGGCCGGAACGCGACGGTTGCCCCGCACGACACGGAACAGGCGCACTTTGCGGGCGAGGCTCTTTCTACGGTTCGCCATGTTTCCTCTCGCTCAGCGCCTCGTGATCTTGATCTCTCGCCGCTCGGGGGCGATGCGTTCGAGGAGCGAGCGCAGCGTCGCATCGTCGATCGCGCGCTGGATGCGCCCGCTCGCGGCGAGCGCGATGAGCTGCTGCTCGACCGCTCCCGCGACGTCCGGCTTCGCGAGACGGATCCGGGCGAGGCGTTCGCGGGCTTCGGGAGTGAGGATGCGCCGGAGGATCTCGGTCCGTTCCTGCTCGCGTCGGGCCATCTCGTCCGCCTGGGCCTGGTAGGCCTGAGCATTCTGCGAATCCGAGACCTGCGAGTCCTGGATCTGCCGCATGCGTCGGCGCCGCAGCTCCTCGAGTTCGGAGTCCTCCCCGTACGCCATCCGCCACCTCCTTCGCCTCGGAAATCCACCTAGAGGTACTTGGCAAGTTCGGGTCGTTCCGCGGCCATCGCCTTGAGGATATCCCGCGAGAGCGTATCGAGGAGCTTCTGTCCCTCGGGGCTCACGCGGCGGCCCTTCGTCTTGTACGGCTGGACGAGCCCGGACTTCTCGAGCTGGTGCACGATCTCGCGGAGGATGGACCGGGAACCGGTGCGTGCGTGGTAGGGGGCGCTCCCCCGGTCGCGCTTCCCGCCGTATTCCGCGCTCAGTCGCTCAATGCCGACGTATCCCTTGAGATAGATCTTCCGCAGCACCGAGGCGCTCCGCAGGTACCACCAGTCGGTCTGCGTCGGAGCCCGTTGCTTGTGAACTCCCGTCTTCACGAACGTGGCCCACGGGGGGGGAGCGACCGCGTTGCGGGTGCGCAGCTCCGTCGCGAGCTTCGGGAGCAGCGCCGACGGAGGCACGTCGTTAGGGTGGGTCATGAGGTGGCGCGCCCACCGTGCCGGGGTATTTAAAGTGAGAGGAAAGGACGGTGCTCGCTCCTCGATTCCGGGGGGCCGGTCGGTCCCGATTCGGGAGGAACGGAAATCCCGTTCCGCGTCGCGCCTCCCGGCCCCGGCCGAGGGTGGGCTTAACTAATCCCGCTGACGTGAGACGCCGCAAGGAGCCCCTCCGCTTCTCGGATGACGACCGCAGCGCTTCTTCTCTCGGGCGGGGAATCGATCCGCTTCGGCGGCTTTCCGAAGGCGTTGATGAGCCTGCGGGGAACCCCCGCCGTCCGGCGGCTCGCCGAGATCTGCCTCTCCCATGGATTCGACCCGGTGACGGTCGTCGTCGGGCCGCATCGAGGTCCGATCGCTCATGAGCTTCGTGGGCTGGACGTGGAGATCGTCAGCGCGGAGTTGTGGTACGAGGGGCGCACTGCGTCGATCCACGCCGGTCTCGACGCGATCCCCGAGGACCGCGACGTGCTGCTCTGGCCCGTGGACCATCCCTTCGTGGCTCCGTCCACGGTGGACGCCCTGGTGCAGGCCCGAGCGGAGGACGCTCTCGCGGTCTGGTTCATCCCGTCGTTCCACAGTCGGGGGGGTCACCCCGTGCTGTGGCGGTCGAGCGTGCGCGCGGATGTGCTCGACCTACGCGGCGACGCCCCCTTGCGCTCGCTGCTCCCGGAGTTCGGGGTTCAGGTCCGTCGAGTCGCGGTGAACGACCCCGGGGTGGTCGCCAACGTCGATACGCCCGACGACTACCGCGCGTCGCTCGAGGAATGGGAAGCCCGGACGGAGCCCTGATGGACCGACGGCTCACCCGCGAAGCCCTGCGACTTCTCGAAGCGCACCAGCCGTTCGTCCGGGCCACGGTGGTGAAGACGGTCGGTTCGGTCCCTGGAAAGCTGGGGTCGATGATGATCGTCCGCTCGGATGGCTCGACCCTCGGAACGGTCGGGGGAGCCCAGCTCGAGGAGGAGGTCAAAGCCCTCGCGCGGACGGCGCTCGACCGGCGGGAAGGGGACCTTCACCACTTCGACCTTCAGGCATGGAAGCCCGGAGGGCTCGCGAGCCTCTGCGGGGGCTCGGTCGAGATCGCGGTCGAGTACGTCGCCGCGCGACCCAACCTTCTCTTGTGGGGCGGAGGCCACGTCGCGCATGCGCTCGCGAGCCTCCTGCCGACCCTCGAATTCGACTACAGCGTCGCGGACGACCGCCCCGAGTGGGTGGGCGTGGACCGCTTTCCCACGGCCGAGCGGCGCGAGGTCGTCGACGCCGAACGTGTGTTCGACGTGTTCGACCCGGCTTCGTTCACGCATCTCTACCTGCTCGGCTACGACGCGCGCAAGGACCTCGAGGTCCTCGCCCGCGCGATCGAACGGTTCCCGAACACGATCGGCCTCATCGCCAGCGCCTCGAAGCGCGAACACATGTTCGCGACGCTCCGCGAACGCGGAATCCCCCGCGAGGCTCTCGAGCGCGTTCGGTCCCCCGTCGGGATCCCCCTCGGCGCCGAATCCCCGCCGGAGATCGCGGTCAGCATCGTCGCCGAGATCGTGAGGGAGATGCACCCCTCGACCTTAGGTAGTCGAACGCGTGATGCCCCGGTGGTGTTCCGGAACGACGATGTCGTCCCCCGACCCCCTTAGATTCCGCCTCAACGGACACCCGGTCGAGGTGGGCTGCGAGGCGCCGCGCATCCTCCTCGACCTGGTCCGCGAGGACCTTGGCCTCACGGGAACGAAACGGGGGTGCGACCTCGGCACCTGCGGCTGCTGCACGGTGCTCCTCGACGGGCGTCCGACCCTGAGCTGCCTGACCCTCGCCCGTCTCGTGGAAGGGCGGGAGGTGACGACGATCGAGGGCGTCACGCCCCCGAACGGGCTCTCTCCCGTCCAGCGGGCGTTCGTTACGCACGGGGCGACGCAATGCGGGTTCTGCACTCCCGGGTTTGTCGTGACCGCGACCGCGCTCCTTCGCGATTCGCCGCACCCGGGCCGCGAGGAGATCGAACGCGCGATCTCGGGAAACCTCTGCCGTTGCACGGGCTATCGGAAGATCGTCGAAGCGATCGAGTCGGTCGGCCGGGAGGCACCGTAGTGGCGACCCCTCCCCCGCCCACGTACCGCCTCCTCGGCGGAAAGATCCCCTACATCGAAGGTCCCCTCAAAGTCACCGGCCGGGCGGAGTACACGGACGACATCCGGCGGCCGGGAATGCTGGTCGGCCGTGTGCTGCGGAGCCCGTGGCCGCACGCGCGCCTCAAGTCCCTCGACACGCGCGCGGCGCGCGCGCTCCCCGGAGTCCTCGCGGTGTTGACCGGCGAGCGCTACCCGATCCCGTTCGGCGTCCTGCCGATCACGCACGACGAGACCGCCATCGCGGTCGACAAGGCTCGATACATCGGGGACATCATCGCCGCGGTCGCGGCGACCGACGAGCGCACCGCCGAGCGGGCGCTCTCGCTCATCCGCGTCGACGCGGAGCCGCTGCCTGAGTACTCGGACCCCCGGATGGGAACGTCCGCCGTCGCCGAACCGATCCACGCCCGGGGCTTGCTCGGGTCGAACATCCAGAAGGAAGTCGTCCAACATTTCGGGAACGTCGATGCGGCGTTCGCCCAGGCCGCGCACACCGTTCGCGTGCGGGGGAACTTCGCTGGGGTCACGCACGCTTTCACCGAACCGCTCGTGACCATCGCCGAGGCAACGCCCGACGGCCGTCTCACGGTATGGAGCGCGACCCAGGTCCCGCACTACCTGCACCGCGCGCTCTCCGAGGTGCTCGGCCTGCCGATGCACCGGATCCGGGTCATCAAGCCCGAGGTCGGCGGAGGCTTCGGTGGCAAGTCCGACCCGCTCCCGCACGAGATCATCTGTGCGGCCCTCTCGCTCGAGACCGGTCGTCCCGTGAAGCTCCTTCTCGACCGCGAGGACGTCTTCTACACGAACCACGGACGCCACCCGACGCAGAACGATGTGCGGATCGCGATCGCGCCCGACGGGCAGATCATGGGCTACGACATCGACGCCCTGATCGACGGCGGGGCGTGGAGCTCGTTCGGCACCGTCACGACGTACTACAACGGCGTCCTCGCGATGGGACCGTACCGGGTACCGAACTTCCGCTACCGGGGCCGCCGCGTCTACACCACGAAGCCGCCCTCGGGAGCGATGCGCGCGCACGGTGGGACGAACATCCGCTACTCCCTCGAAGTCGGGCTCGACATGCTCGCCGAGACGGCCGGCATCGACCCGTTCGACCTCCGAAGCCGGAACGCCCTTCCTCCGAATTCGAAGACCGTGAACGACTTCCGCATCACCTCCACCTCCTTCCTGAAATGCCTCGCCGCCGCGCGAGAAAAGAGCGGATGGGACGCGAAGTTCCGAAAGCTCCCGTACGGCCACGGGGTGGGCCTCGGATGCGGATTCTACATCTCGGGGTCGAACAGCCCGATCCACTTCACCCCGAAGATGCCGCAATCGACCGTGCACCTCAAGGTCGACATGGACGGCGGGATCGCCGTCCACTCGATGCAGGCCGACATCGGTCAGGGGTCGAATACCCTGCTCGCCGCGATCGTCGCCGAGGTACTCGGGGTCGACCTCGACCGGGTGCACGTCCAGCGGGTCGACTCCGACGTGAGCCCGATCGACCTCGGCTCGTATTCGAGCCGCGTGACGTTCATGATGGGCAACGCCGCCCGGGCGGCGGCCGAGGAGCTCCGCTCGAAGCTCGTTACGGCCGCGGCGTCGTTCCTCGAGCGCCCCCCCGACGCGCTCGAGGTCGTCCACGAGCGTATCCAGGAAAAAGGGCACCCCGAGGTCGGCGTCTCGTTCCTCGCCGCGCTGCATCGCGCGATGGAAACCGCCGGAGCGCTGACGGCGAGCGGTTCGTTCAACACCTCCCCCATGGGAGGCACGTTCAAAGGCGCCCGCGCGGGAACCGCTCCGGCGTATTCCTTCGCGGCGTACGTGGCGGCGGTCGACGTCGATGACGAGACGGGGGAGTACCACGTCTCGAAGATCTGGGCGGCGTTCGATTGCGGACGACCGCTCAATCGGCTCGCCGTCGAGGGCCAGATCGAAGGCTCGATCCACATGGGTCTCGGACAGGTCATGGGCGAGTCGATGAACTACCGCGGGGCGCGCCTGTTCAACCCGTCCCTGCTCGAGTACAAGATCCCGATGCCCCAGCAGATGCCGGACGTGGAGATCCTCCTCGTGGGGGACGACGACCCCGAGGGGCCGTTCGGGGCCAAGGAGGCCGGCGAGGGCCCCTTGATCGCGACGTTGCCCGCGATCGGCAACGCGCTCTACGACGCGGTCGGGGTTCGCTTCACGGACCTCCCGATCACCCCGGACCTGGTGCTCAAGGGCATCGACCAGCGGCGCAAGGAAGCGCGACCCTGGAAGGGAAGGTAACCCCGTGCACCTCGACCCGTTCGAACTGCACCGTCCCACCACGGTCGCCGAGGCGACCCGCCTGGCCCGCGAGTGGTCCGGGAAGTCCGACTATCTCGCGGGAGGCACCGACCTGCTCCCCAACTACAAGATGCACATCAACCTCAAACCGCACCTGATCTCGCTCGATGCCGTGAGCGAGCTCGGAGGTCATTCGCTCGAACGCGTCGGCGCGATGGAGCGCCTCGGAGAGCTCGAGCGGGACCCCGCCTTCCTTGCGGCGTACCCCTCCGTGGCGGACGCGGTCCGGGAGGTCGCGACCCCGCTCGTCCGGGCGAGCGGCACGGTCGGAGGGAATCTCCTCGTCGAGACCCGATGCTTCTTCTTCAACCAGAGTTACTTTTGGCGCGAGAGCCTCGGATTCTGTCTGAAGGCCGACGGGGATCGGTGCCACGTCGTTCCCCAGAAGGAACGCTGCTATGCCACGTTCTCGGGCGACCTCGCCCCGGCCTTCCTCGTCCTGGGCGCCGAGGTCGAGGTCGCCGGACCGGACGGACGACGTCGGTTCCCGCTCGCCGACCTCTACGATGAGAAGGGCGACGGGATCCAACGTCTCAAGATCCGGCCGGGCGAGCTGCTCGTCGCCGTGCATCTTCCGCCGAAGAGCCGGACGCTCCGCGGCCGATACCGTAAGCTCCGGGTGCGGCCCTCGTACGACTTCCCGGAACTCGGGGTCGCGGTCGCCGGTACGTGGGACGAGCGCCGCGTCGAGTCGCTCTCGGTCGCGCTCGGGGGCGTCGAGCCGTACCCCCGCCGATTCGACGATCTCACCGACCCGCTCGTGGGGGAGACCCTCTCCGAGGACCGGGTCCGTGAACTGGCCGAGTCGATCACCCGGGCCGTGCGCCCCGTGCACAACACGTTCCTTCTTCCGGATTACCGGCGCCGGATGGTCGCGGTCTACGTGCGACGCGCGATCGCCGAGGCGAAGGAGGGACGCGCGGCATGACGGGAGCGGCGGAGTTCGCGCTCGTGCCGATGCGCGAGCTCAGGGCCCACGAGCGGATCGTGGAGTCGAACATCGCCGACCTGGTGGCGCTCCTGCGGCGCACGCAGGTCGTCGCCGACCCGATCTGGGTCGCGCGGGGTTCCTCGGTCATCCTGAACGGCCACCATCGCGTCGAAGCGCTCCGCCGGATCGGCGCAGCGCGCGTACCGGCCTGGATCATCGAGTACGAGAGCGACCTCGTCCACCTCGAGCGCTGGCATCCCGGGCCCCCGATCGCGAAGAGCGAGGTCGTGCAACGCGGACGAGAGGGACGATTGTTCCCCCCGAAGACCACGCGCCACCGGCTGCTCTTCGACCTTCCGGCGCGCCCGACCCCTCTCGCCGAGCTCGTGGACCCGCCCGTCCCGCGGGCGGCTCACTCTCGGGCGTCCGATCGCTCGTGACGACCGACGTCGCGCTCGCCAGTCCCCGGATACGGTAGCGGCAACAGCCCTTCCGCGAACCGACGAAGCGTCGCGGCCAGCAACGCGACCTCGACCGGATGCAGGCGTGCGCGCAGCGATTCGGTCGTGTCGTCCGGAAGTACCGGGAGTCGCTCCTGCGCGATCGTCGGACCGCCGTCCACCTCCGAGGTCACGAGATGAACGGTCGCCCCGGTCTCTGTCTCGCCGGCGTCGAGGACCGCCCGATGGACCTTCGTTCCGTACATCCCCGGACCACCGTGCCGAGGGAGCAAAGCCGGGTGCAGGTTGATCGCGCGTCCTTCCCAGCGGTCGACCCAGCGAGGAGGGAGGATCGAAAGGAAGCCGGCGAGGACGACGAGCTCGGCCCCCTGTTCGACGAGCTCCTTCGTGAGCCGGTCCGACCAGACGTCGGGGTCGACGCCCCGGGACGGCAGGACGATCGTGGGGATGCCGCGGAGGCGGGCGCGCTCGATCGCGTGCGCGTGGGGCCGGTCGGCGACGACGAGAACGATCCGTACCGGGAGATGCCCGCCCACGGCGAGCTCGGCCAGTC
>JBEKEY010000071.1:0-10473 GCA_050013595.1 Thermoplasmata archaeon
CGCAATACTCGAGCAGCTTCGGGTCGTAGACGAACGGATGGAACTCGACCTGGTCGACGGCGGGGACGACGTCCGAGTGGGCCCGAAGCTCCTCGAGATGGCGGACGGTGTAGTTGCTGACCCCGATCGCGCGACAGACGCCCTCCCGTTGGAGCTGGGTGAAGGCGCGCCAGGAATCGATCCGGTCCTGCGGTGAGTTGGCCCGCGGCCAATGGATGAGGTAGAGGTCGATCGGACCGAGGCCCAGACGCTCGGCGCTCGCGCGCCCCGCCCTCAGGGCCGATTCGAAGCCGTGCTCGGTGTGCCAGAGCTTGGTGGTCACGAACACCTCGTCGCGGGGCACCCCGCTCTGACGCACCGCCTCGCCCACATCCGCCTCGTTGCGGTACATCGCGGCCGTGTCGACCGCGCGATAGCCGGTTTCGAGGGCGTAGCGGACCGCGTCCCGGGTGACCGGGCCGGGTTCCGATTGGAAGACCCCGAGGCCGAGCCACGGGATCTCGACCCCCTGGTTGAGACGAACACGCGAGGCGATGGAGGCCTTGGTCGGGAAGCTCATGCCGGGGGCAACGGTTGCGGACGTTTATCGTCCGCGGCCGGGTCGGGTCGCCCCCGCCGGTTCGTTCCGGAACCGGGGGGAGACCCCTTGTTGCCGAAGCCGCTCGTCGTACCGCCGGAGCTGGGACTCGTGCTCAGGGCATACTTCGAACGGCCGCCAGAGCGCATCGCCGCGCGATGGGTCCGTTCCGGCGGCGCAGAGCTCGATGCGATGCGGTCGGTCATCGCAACCTCCGCCGTCTTCCGTCGTCGGGTCGCCGACCGTGGGGCGGTACGCGAAGTCGTAGGCGGATCCCATCTCGCAAAGCGGTCGTTGGAAGATATGGCTCACAGCGACCGAAGCTCCCGATGCGGGACGGACCCGCTCCTACAAAATCGTTGGTGGTCTTCCGGGGCCGCGCGGGACCGCGGAAGCTATCTCCTCGGTCGCGGCTCGTATCGGGTCGCCCGACGTCCCTTCCGAACGTCGTCGGGCGAGTTCGAAGACCGATGCCGACCGCGACCCTCCCGAATGCCCGGATTCGGTATGACCTCTCGGGCGAGGGGGATCCCACGGTGCTGTTGCACGGCTCGCTCGTGGACCGCACGAGCTGGGAGGCGGTCCGCCCCGGTTTGGCCCAGTCGTTGACGGTCCTCGGTTACGACCGTCGCGGTCACGGAGAGAGCACCGGTGCCCTCCGATCGCATCCGGTCCAGGACGACACGAGCGACCTCGCTCACCTTCTCGAGTCGATCGACCTCTATCCCGTGCATGTGATCGCGCACTCCTACGGCGGAGCGGTCGCGCTGCGCTTGGCCTTCGATCGGCCCGAGATGGTCCGAAGCCTATTGATCCACGAGCCTCCGTTCGTCGGCCTCCTCGAGGAGGACCCCGCGACGGCTCCCGAGGCGGATCGTCTGTGGGCCGGGACCACGGCGATTCAGGCGCTCGTCCACGCCGGCCAACCGGCGGCCGCCGCCCGGGAGATCGTGAACGCCTTCTCGGTCGAGGAAGGAGCGTGGGACCGCCTTCGGCCGGAGGTTCAGCAAGGCCTCCTGCGGTACGTCGACCGATGGGCGGAGGAGTTGGCCGACCCCGAGGCCACTCGACCCGAGCCGGCCGTGCTCGCGGAGCTGCTGATTCCGGTGCTCCTCACGACCGGCGAGCGGAGCCCGCCGTTCGTACGGAGGATCACGGACCTGCTCGCCGGTCGCCTGCGCAACGCGGCCCTGCGCACACTACCGGGGGTCGGGCACGTCCCGCACCTGAGCGCCCCCGATCAATTCATCGCGCTCGTGCACAGCTTCCTGGTGGAACGAAACGTTCCGAGCACCTAGTGCCCGAGGCAACGACTCCCGAGAGGACGACCTAACGCGAAGGCCGTTCGCCCGCCGCAAAGAAGGGCTCGAGCAGCTCCATGACGCCCTTACCCAACCATTGTCCCCCGTCGACAGCAAGGACCTGGCCCGTGATGTAGCTCGCGCGTGGGCTCGCGAGGAATCGGACTGCTTCGGCAATCTCCTCGGGCGTCCCGAACCGGCCGAGCGGGACGGCGTCCGTGACCGACTTCTCCACCGCCTCGGAGATCCAGAGCCGCTCGTTCGTGCCTTCGGTGTGGACCGGGCCGGGGGCGACGGCGTTCACCCGGATGCCGAAACGTGCCCACTCGACCGCCAGGGTTCGGGTGAGCGCGAGAACTCCGGCCTTCGCCGACGCGGAGTGGGCCGTGCCGGGGCCGGCCATCCACGCGTACGAGGCCACGATGTTCACGATCGCCGGGGTCGGCGAGCGTTGAAGGAGCGGCAGCGCGGCCTTCGAGCAGAAGAACGTCCCGTCGAGAACGATGCCGAGGACGGCCTTCCAACCGTTCGCGGTGATCTTCTCGGCGGGTGCGACGAAATTGCCGGCCGCATTGTTCACGAGCACGTCGAGGCGCCCAAACTCGGTGCGGACGACCTCCATCAGACGGTCGACCTGCTCCGGAAACCGCACGTCGGTGGGAACCTCGACTACGCGGGCGCCGTGGCCCCGGAGCTCCCCCGCCCCGGAGGCCAGGTGTTCCGCCGACCGACTCGCGATTACGAGGTTGAATCCGTCGTCGGCCAGCGCGACACCTATCGCCCGACCGAGGCCGGTCCCACCACCCGTGATGAGTGCGACCGGTTTGGCGTCGGGGCGATGGGACGTGGTCGCGGTCACGGGCGAACGGAGTTCGGACTCCCGTAAGAACCTAACCGGTGCCTAGCACGGGGTCCGTTCGGGGGGAACGGTCGGTGGTCGCCGTCCCGAATCTACTTCTTCGGCGTCCGAGCCACCGATCGAGCCTCTTCAAGTCCCTCGCGCGGCAGGCCGACGCCCAGGATGCCGTCGGCTCGGAACACCGGCCGACCCTCGCGGAAGACGACGACCGTGGGAACGACCTCGATACGGAACGAGTCCCATAGGGGGCTCTCCTCGGATGTGACGTCGCCCTCCGCCACCCGGAAACCCTCTTGCCCCTCGAGGACGGAGAACGATGGTCGGAAGCGGTGGCAGAACGGACACCAGTCGGCGAGAAAGGCTACGATCCAGGTTCCCGGGCGGAGAAGCTGGTCGTTCTCGAACGCATCGGCCCCGAGCTTCTCCATGCTCCCTCGTCCCCCGATTCCCGAGTGCGGTCACCGACCGTTATCCGAGCGTCCTAAAGAGAGGTGCGCCGGGGTCGACGGGAGCGTTGAACACCGCCGCGTCGCACCCCTTGGTCGGTCCAGAACTCGGTGACGTACCGTGCGGGGGTGCGGTCGAACATCGAGGGAAGCGCTCGATGCGGCGGCCGCCGATGCGCGAACTTCGAGCGACCGGCGACGACCACCACGGGAACCCCCGAACGGAAAGCCGCCCTCGCGAGCGCTCTCGTTCCGACCTTGTGAACCACCGAACCGTCCGAGAAGACTGCGTCAGCGCCGATGATCAGGAGGTCGGCCGTCACGACCGCGGCTATTCCTTGGGCGTCGGGGATCACGCGTGCCGAGAGGCCCCTCTCCCGGAGCGCTTTCGCGAAGACCCGGCCTTCGCCGCCGGGAAGGCTCTCAAGGACCGCGACCCGGCCCGGGCGGCGTGATCCTGGAGCAGCTTCGAGCGCCCAGAGGACCGATTGACTGCGACTGAGGGTCACGACGAGGCGGGCCCTCGGAAAGCGACCGCGGCTCGTTCGGACCAGTCCGTGCCGTTCCTCCCGTAGACACGCGCGCTCGCGGCGGATCCACGAACGGACCCGCCCGAGGGGGTTTCGTCGAGCGTCCGAGCGCGCGATTCCGCGCAGGTCGTTCGCCCACCGTAGGAACGGACCCATCGCCGGCTGGGTCTGCTCTAAGTCGCGTGCAGCCGTCCGGATCGCGTCCGGGAGCGCGGCGTCCGAAAGACTCGACCAGGAGTTCACGGCGCGGGCGAGGGCGGTCAGAGCTTCGGCGCCGAGAAACCGCGCGCCGTGGGTTCGATCCGTCCGGATCCCCTCGAACGCGACCCCCCCCCGACCGCGCGGGTGGGTGCCGCGTCGCGAGCGCGCTACGGACATCTCTGGCCCACCCAACGACCCGTGGCGTATTGAACTCCGCTCGTTTTCGCGTGACGAGGCCTTCGATGTCTTGGCGAGTTCCGACCGAAGCGAGGAGTGACCGCCTGTTTCCCGCCCCGATGAGCGGCAGGGTAGAGAACCACCGGTTCTCGAGCCGTGTCCTCAAGGGGAACCCGTGGGGAGACCCCACCGAGCGCGACCTCCCGGTCTATCTTCCGCCGTCCGGAAAGACCGACGGCCTCCCCTTGATCGTGCTGCTCAGCGGTTACACGGGGGCAGGCTGGATGCACTACCAGCGCCCCCGATTCCTCGGCGACACCATCGTCGGTCGTCTCGACCGATTGATCCGACACAAGCTCGCCCCCGAGGCCGTGATGGTGGGACCGGACTGCCTTACTACGCTGGGCGGGAGCCAGTATCTCAATTCCTCCGCCACGGGTCGTTACGAGGACTACGTCCTCGACGAAGTCATCCCCTTCGTGCAAGAAGGGTATCACACGGGTCCCACGGCCGTCATGGGGACGTCGAGCGGGGGATACGGCTCGCTCGTGCTCGCGCTGCGCCACCCGGACGTCTTCCGGGCCGCGGGGTCGAACGCCGGGGATGCCTACTTCGAGTACTGCTACGTCCCGACGTTCCCAATCGCCTTCCGGGAGATCCGTAAGGCCGGCGGCCCGGAAAAGCTCCTCGCGAAGATCCTCCACGAGCCCGTGAGCGGGTTCGGTCCGAACCAGCCTCAGATCCAGGCGCTCGAGATGATGGGATACGCGTCGTGCTACTCGCCCCTCGACGCCGAGCCCGGGCGCTTCGACCTCCCGTTCGACCTCGAGACCGGAAACCTCCGTCCCGAGGTCTGGAAGAAATGGCTCGCTCGGGACCCGGTCCGAATGATCGGCGAGGAGCGGTACTCCGAGGCCGCGCGGCAACTTGCGTACCTCTATGTCGACGGCGGATCGCGGGACGAGTACGCGCTCGACCTGGGCGCGCGCATCTTCGCGCACGAGGCGCGACGCGCGGGGGCGCGCGTCGACTTCGAAGAGTTTGACGGCATCCACGGCGACGGAGGCCCCCGGTACGAGGTCATCATTCCGCGGCTGCTCGCGGCCTTGGGCGTCCCGGCCGCCTAGACGCCACCGGCACCCGTTTTGTATCCTACCGGACTGCCACGCATCGGCTCGCCGAGGCGAGACCCCCGAGGCCCCGATGATCCGCGAAGGCCAGATGGTGTGCGACGCGTGCCAGAAACCGATCTCTCGGATCACCGAGGTCCCTTCCGAGGGATGGCCGAAGATGCACAACCTGTGCTCTGCGTGCTTCGCCGAGCTGAAGACAAAGGCGATCCCGCGGTCCTAGGTTCACGCGCGCTCAGAGGAGAACGTCTCCGGGGGGTCCGGTCCCTCGAGTGGGGTGAGCGCTTCGACCGTTTCGTCCTCGAACCAGGCGAGGACGATGAAGTACCACGAGAGCACGAGGAGGAGCAGAAGCTCCGGCAGTTCGACCGCGTCGGGGGAGACCACCACGGCTCCCGCCGAGAGGTGTCGCCCTTCCCGTACGGGCTCGACGTGAAGAACTTCCTTTCCGTCCCGCGAGGAGACCTGCCAGGCCGGTACGAGGATGCCCGCCCGGTGAAACCGATAGGAACCACCGCCCACGATGTCGATCTGGTGATAGTTGAAGTGGACGGAGAGACGCGCGACGACGACCCCCGCCGAGCGGAGCGAGATGTGGGGGTTGAGGAATCCTCCCCGTTTCAAGGTCCACTCGTTCGACGCGGTCCTCACGGTCGCGAGCGAAGCTCCTTTCATCTGCCATTCGAGCGTGGCCAGGGTACCGTCGCCGGACAGAAGGGAGAACGCGTCCGGATGATCCCGGTCCCGTAGCCAACGCAGCCCGGAGCGGTCGACCGAGGACATCGGGACGAGCGTCACGGAGTACCCACCCCTACGCAGGGATTTAACTCGGAGGCGGGGAGGCCCGCGGGCTCGGTGCCGTGTCTACCGCGCGGAGAGCAGGTAGAGGATACCCGCGATCAGTGCGAAGAGCGCACCCAGGAGTTCCAGGATCCCGCCCGCGAGCCCGAGCCCGAGCCAGCCGAGGATCGCTAGGACGACGAGGATCCCACCCGCGGTGACGGCCCGGTCCTTCCCTCCGGAACGACCGACGAAGGTGAACAATCCGACGATCACCCCGACCACCACGTTGACCAGCGAGCGGTCCCAGGCTCCGATCGCGTGACCGCCGAGGCCGAACGCGAGAAACACGAACCCGCCGAGGAAATCGACCACACCCGCCGCGACCAGGAACACCGCTCCGAGCGCCCCGAACAGAAATCCGAGGTTGCGGTCTCCCGAGCTCGACATCGACCGGCACCGTCCGGACGGGAGAGGGTGGAGGTTTGACGCTTGCGGCGGCGGTCCCGAACGGCTAAGACACCGAGCGGATGCCCGGACGATGCCTCGCACGTTTCCGAACGCCTCCCCCCGACGCGAATTCGACCGCGAGGCCTCCGACTACGACCGGACGGCCCGCGCCTCCATGCCGGGGTACATTGACCTCCACCGCACGTTGGTCGGCGGGATCCCCTACGTGCCCACGCGGAAGTTTCGGGTCCTCGAGCTCGGGGTTGGTACCGGTACGCTGAGCTCGCTCGTTCTTGCCGAGTTCCCGCATTCCCGGCTGACCGGCGTGGATCTATCGCCCCGTATGATCGCTCGGGCACGAGCGAAACTGCGTCCGTTCCGGGACCGCGTGGAGCTGATCGCCGGCGACATCGGGGACTTCGAGGAACGTCCTTACGATGCGGTTGTCTCGGCGCTCGCGGTCCATCACCTCACCGACCCCCAAAAATGGCGGCTCTTCCGGCGCGTCTACCGCTGCCTTCCTTCCGGCGGTTACTTCGGAGACGCCGACGACCACCTGGCCGAGGACCCGATGTTCGACAATCGCTGGGCGCAGATCGCCTCCACCACCGCCGTCGGCCACCGGAAGCGAGCGGCCGGATGGACGAGTCCCCAGGCGGTCTGGCACGAACACGAGCGGTTCGACCATCCGGCGACCCTCTCCGCGGAGGTCGCGGCCCTCGAACGCGGAGGGTTCTCCCATGTCGGAGTCCCCTGGCGATTCTTCGGACAGGCGGTCGTCTGGGCGTACAAGTGATACCGTAGCCCGACGAGGGTGACCTGACCCGATGCTGCGCGAAACGACCTTCGGGATCGGCGGCATCCTCACGATCGCGCTCGGGGTCCTGTTCGCCGCGGGGCTCTTGATCGCCGGCGCTGGGTTCGAATACGCGAGTGCCTGGCTCGCGTGCGGGATCGCGGTCGGCCTCGGCGCGTTCTTCCTGTACGTCGCTCGCGACGAGCATCGCGACCGCCTCGCCTTCCTCGCCGAAGTCGAGAACGAACGGCCGGAAGTGCCGGGGCCGCGCTCGCGCTAGCCCCGCCTCAGCGGGGAAACCTTTTCTTACGACCACGACGTCCAACGGTCGTGGCCGGGATGGGGTAGCTTGGCCTATCCTGGGGGACTGTGGATCCCTCGACCCGGGTTCAAAGCGACGCGGGGTCTTCCCCCGCGTCGTGAGACTCTCGGTCCCGGCCCTACGCCCGGCGCGGTCGACCCGCCTTCTTCCGGGGCGGCCTGTTCCGAGATTTTTCGGTGAGCTGGGCGAGTGCGGCGGGTAGGTCCGAGAGGCGGTAGTCCGCCCACACTGCGCCCCAATTCTTGAGGTCCGAGGGGGTCAGCGTCCAGCCCGAGAGCCGCGAAGCCCGAGCGACCGGCGTCACGCCGGGCACGGAAAGCGCGGCTTCCATATCGAATCGCGAGTCTCCGACCAGGAACATCGGCACTCCGGGGTAGCGGCGGCGGTATTCCGCCAAGTGCTCGCGCTTCGTCCGGTCGCCCGACCCGAGGACCTCTTCGAACCAGAAGCGGAGCCCTTCCCGTTCGAGGATGAGGTCGGCCATCTCGGTCTCGGCACCGGTCGAGATCACCAAGGTCCAATGTTCTCGGTCGAGCGTGCTGAGGAGCTTTGGGACCTCGGGGAACGGGTGGGCTTTCGCGTACGCCTCGGTCACCTTGCGTTGGTGGAACGTCCGCGCGGTGCTCGCCCGGAGCTCCGCGGGCGCTCCGGGGTACAGTTGGGCGAGCTGAGCCTCGAACGGCATTCCCGTGGTCGCGAGATAATGGACGCGAGCCTCCTCGTCGGGGGTCCCGAACGCGTGCGCCATCACGTCCGCCGCGACCGTGCAAATGAGCGAAAGGTCGTCAAGGATCGTGCCGTCCAAGTCGAAGACGACGACACCCCGCTCCACAGTCTTGGGCGGTACTACCGGACGGGGACCCCCGACCGGTCGCGAGACCTCGGCGTACTGGCTCGTCGGTGGCATCATTCGGAGTTCGATCGGGGTCGGGGGGGCCTCCGCCGGAGAGTTCGCGCCCGGGGGACCACCTTCGGCGTCGGGCATCGCGTCCGGGAACCGGGCCGCCTCTTTAAGGTGGAGAGGCGCGCATCGTCGCGCTAATAGCGCGGCGCGCCTGACGCTTCGAGCAAGAGGCTTCGAGGGAGAACGATGCATCCCAGTCACGTGATCCGGGGTCGCTCGAGCCAACTGCTCGCCGGCCGTCGAGTGGTCATCGGCGTCTCGGGTTCGATCGCCGCGATCGAGCTCCCGAAGGTGATCCGCGAGTTGATCCGCCACGGAGCGGACGTTCGGACCGTGATGAGCCCCGAGGCGATGCGCCTTGTCACCCCCGAGACGCTCGAATTCGCGACCGGGCACCCGCCGGTCACCCAGCTGACCGGCAACGTCGAACACGTCACGCTGCTCGGCCCTGGGGCGGGACGTGCGGACCTCTACCTGATCGCTCCCGCGACCGCCAACACCATCTCGAAGATTGCGCACGGGATCGATGATACTCCCGTGACTTCGTGCGCCTCGGTCGCGCTCGGGGGCGGCGTGCCGATGCTCCTCGCCCCCGCGATGCACAGCCACATGGGGTTGAATCCGGCCGTGAAGGAGAACCTCGAGAAACTCCAAGGCTGGGGCGTCGGCATCATCGCCAGCGTGTCGGTCGAGGGGGAGGAGAAGATCGCGGGTCCCGAGGCGATCGCGGCCGCGGTCCTGCACCGCCTCGCCACCGGGCCGTGGGTCGGCCGCCGGGTGGTCGTGATCGGGGGAGCTTCCCGAGAAGCGATCGATGAAGTGCGTTCGGTGACGAACGAGAGCTCGGGAGCGACGGCGGTCGCGTTGGCCAATCAGGCCTACTATCGTGGAGCTCAGGTCGAGCTCTGGGCGGGCGCGCTGCAGGTCGCGGTGCCGGCGTGGATTCCCGTCACGACGTGGAAAGGCGTCGATGACCTCCTCGCGCTCGCCCGACGCCGCCGCTCGGACCTGCGGGACGCCGCCGCGGTGATCGTCCCGGCGGCGCTCTCGGATTACACGCTCGAGCGCCGTCCGGGGAAGATTCCGTCGCGCGAGAACGAGACCCTGACCTTGACGCTCCACCGCGCTCCCAAGGTCCTGCCCGAGCTGCGGCGCGCCGCCCCGCACCCTACCCGGCTGATCGCGTTCAAGCTCGAGCCCGGAAGGACCCCGGTCCAGCTCGAAGCGGAGGGTCGGCGTCTCGCCGGGGAGACCGGAGCGGACTGGGTGGTCGCGAACGACGTGACCTCGATGGGCGGGACCATGACGAACGCGCTCGTGTTACCCCCATCGGGTGGCCGACTCTGGATCCGAGGACCGAAGGTCGAGTTTGCGGGGAAGCTCTTGGACGACATCGGTCGGGACCTCGCGAACCTCTCCGCGTCTCCCGCCGCTCCGGGGGGAGGTTCTCGACTCCCGGGACGGCACCGAGCTCGGACCCGAGAGCGCCCCCGGAGCGATCGCACCGCGCGCGGCCGCACGCGACCCCCGGCCGGTTAGATCGCGTTCACGAGAAAGCCGACCAGGAATCCGAGCAGGATTCCCAGGTAGATCAACCGTTGTTTGGTGTAGGTGGCTTCGGGAGGGGCCGCCGGCCGGAACGCGGTCCGAAGCATCGGGAGGACGGAGTACAGGATCGCCCCGATCGCCAGTCCGTCAAAGATGAGGTTGAACAGGGCGCTGTGGTAGAAGAATCCGGCGACGCTGCCGATGACGGTGGGAAGCCCGCCGATCAGGAAGAACATCGCGATCAGGCCGACCCGTCGATCCTTCTGAGAGAGCAGGGGAGCAGTGATCGGAAAACCCTCCGTGACGTTCTGCAGGAAGAAGCCCACGAACACGACGGTCGATAGTCCGACGGTTCCGAGCGCCCAGGAGGAGCCGAACACGAGGCCCTCGGTGAGATTCTGGAAGCCGATCGCCAATGCCACGATGAGGGCGAGCGACACCGGCGTCGCCTT
>JBEKEY010000072.1:0-10292 GCA_050013595.1 Thermoplasmata archaeon
GCGGCAACGGCGGGTGATCTCGTACTGCTCGGGGGCGAGCCACCGACCGAGGTCATCCCACTGGCTCTGGACGTGTCGACGCCCCCGATGGGAAGGGGGTAGGGTGAGATATGCCCTTCTCGCTCGGCCTGGGTGCGTAGGTCATCGGCCGCACGAGGACCCTGGGCGGTCGCTCGAACCCCCGGGAGGCGGCTCGCCCTATCTGGAGAGCCTCGCGATCACACGGCCGTGGAAGAGAGGAGGCCATCCACAGAAACGCCCTTAGCACACACTTCCCTACGAGTCACGGAGGAGAGAATCGAATGAAGGAATACAAGATTCTGAAAGAGGTCGAGAACGCGAGAATGGGACCGAACAATCACCGGCTCCTCGAGAACCAGATCAACGAACTCGCCCGGGAGGGATGGGTGGTCAGTTCGTTCGGAGTAAGCCATTCCACGACCGCCACGGGCCTGCTGGTCACGACGAACGCATGGTTCTGCGCCCTGCTGGAACGGGAAATACCGAGCGCCCGTTCCCGATAGGAAGCCGGACCCGCGGGGTTAGCTCACGGAAAGCCCGGAAGGCGCGACCTGAGGGATGATCCAGCGGCCACCCTGCACCGGTCACGACATTCCGCAGGAATTGCAAGCCGAGGGAGGGAATCGAACCCCCAGGAAACAGATCTGCAGTCTGTCGCATTAACCATTCTGCCACCTCGGCGCGGCGAGGGGCAGGGGACCCCTGCTTAAAGCCGTCGAGGCGAGGAGGGATGCGGGCTCAAATAGGCCGGAAGCCCCGACGCAATCGGAGCCGCGTCGTACGCCACTCGAGCTGGACTCGACCGAGGAAGGAAAGTGAGCTGCCCCCCGCGGTCATCGCGCCGGTCCGCAAGGATTTCAGGACGGCGTCCAAGGTGCTCGTTCCATCGGGGAATTCGGTGTACGCTCGACCGAGGTCCGCGAATTCGTGCACGTCGCTCCCACCGGTGGTTCCGAGACCACGACGCTGAGCCACCTGGGCGGCCTTCCGGTTCGCACGGAGGGAATTGTGTCCGTTCACCGTTTCGATCGCCGATACGGGAGCGCTTTCCGCGATGGCGCGCCCCACTCCGTGGGAGAGACGAAACGGATGCGACAGCACCGCCACTCCTCCGTGCTGCCGGACCCATTCGATCGTCTCGGAGACGGGGCGTTGCGCAGGTGGTGCCTCGGCCACGCCGTAGGCCAAGAGATGCCCCTCGACCGTCGATACCTCGACCCCTGGAACGAAGATGAATGTGGGGAAGCGCGTTCGAAGCGTTGAGAGTTCGGCATGACCTTCTACGGAGTTGTGGTCCGTCAGCGCGAACCCGTTCAGTCCGACGGAGGCAAGGTGGGCGGCGATCGCGTCGACCGGAAGCGCGGAGTCGGGCGAATGCCGGGAATGCACGTGGAGGTCGAGACGGACGCGTCCCATCAGCGGACCTTGGCTCCCGGTGCCACCGGCTCGGACGGCTGGGGACCCCGCGCGGGTCCGAACGCCAGTGCTTCCGCCCGGCCCCCGGGCTCCGCCGAACGCCGCACGATGACCCATGACCCCGCGGGCCAGGAACCGACGACCTCGATCTCCGCGCCTCCGACGTCCACGCGGAGGCGTCCCTCCGGGGCCGGGCCCGACACGCGTCCCACCGTCAGGGAGGTCGCTGAGAATTCCTCGTACGAAATCGTCCGGTCGGACGAGCCACGACCTTCGAGGAAGGCACCCGGGGGTGTTCCTTCGGGAGGCGCGAGAAGGATGGCGCGCTCCTCGGCCTCCGCGCAGAGCACCATTCCCTGGGAGGTGATCCGTCGGATCGTTCGCGGTGCGAGGTTCATGAGGAGCACCACGGAATGCCCTGCCAGGGCTTCCTTCGAGTACGAGGAGCGCAGGCCCGCGACCACCGTACGCGGAGAGCTCCCGCCGACATCCACCTCGAGCACGTAGAGCTTGTCCGCGGAAGGGTGCTCCGCGACGCTTCGCACGACACCGGTGCAGACCGCGAGCGGGGGCCATTCCCCCTCCCCCGGCGGGCGGGACGACACGGCGGAGGGCGGCTCGGTCTCGGCACGAGGGAAGAGGGGACGGACCGGACCGAGAGTCTGGCCGGCCGGCACCGGGGCGAGCGCAACGTCCCATTCTCCCGGCCCGGGCGGTCCATCGTACCCGAGCATCCGGAACACTTCGGCACTCGAGAAAGGCAGGACGGGAGCGAGCCAGGTCGCGAGCGCCTTGAGGCGCCACAGGGTCTCGTAGAGGATCCGGTCCCGATCGGCCTCGGGTGCCTGCCAGGGTCGGGCCTCGTGGAACCGGCGGTTCGCTTCGCGGACCTCCTCGAGCGCGAGGTCGAGGGCCTCCTTGAGGTGGACCCTCTCGTACTCTTCGGTGATCTTCGCGTGCGCGCCCCGAATGCGGTCCCCGACTCCGGTCGCTCCTTCCGGGCTCCAACCCTCAGGGGGCGTCGGCACCTTCCCGCCGTAGCGGTCGCGCGTGAGGACGAGGGTGCGCTGGACGAGGTTGCCGTACTGGTTCGCGAGAATCTCCTCCCGAAGCTTCCGGAACTCGTCCCAGTCGAGCTCGGTGTCGTGGTTCTGAGGTGCAAGGAGCGCGGCGTAGAATCGGATGACGTCGGGAGGGTAGTTCGCGAGCAGGGAGGGAATGAACGCGTCGGTGTCCTCGGTTCGCGTCTTCGAAACCTTCCGGCCCTCGACCAGAAGCCATTCGTTCGCCGGAACGTCGTACGGTAGTTGGAATCCTCCGCCACCGAGGAGAATGCCGGGCCAGATCACCGTGTGGAAGAACTTGTTGTCCTTGCCCACGAAATAGTACTGCCGCACCGGTTCGCGGGCGTCCCAGTAGCCTTGCCAGGCGTCCGGACGGCCCGAGCGGATCGCCCACTCCTTCGACGCGGAGAGGTATCCGGTCACGGCGTCGAACCAGACGTAGAATCGCTTCGTGTCGTACCCATCGAGCGGGATCGGGACTCCCCAATCGAGGTCGCGGGTGATCGGCGTCGGATGGAGCCCCTCCTTGAGGAAGTTCTCGGCGACACGGAGCGTTCCGGGTCGCCAGTGCTTCTGGAGGCTCAGATACTCCGCGAGCTTCTCCTGGAGCCGGTCGAGCTCGAGATAGAAATGCTCCGAGGGCCGGAACTCGGCCGGCGTCGCGCAGAGGGCGCATTTCGGATCCCCGAGCTGGTTCGGCTCGAGCGGGCGGCCGCAGTTGTCGCACTCATCGCCCCGAGCGCTCTCGAAGCCACAGTTCGGGCAAGTACCCACCAAGTATCGGTCGGGAAGGAAGCGGCGGTGCTGGGGACAGTAGGCTCCCTCGGCCGTTCGGCGTCCGATATACCTCCCCTCGAGGAGCTTGAGGAAGAGCTCCTGCACCGTCCGCTCGTGAACGATCGTGTGCGTGCTGGTGAACAGGTCGAACGTGAATCCGAGCCGCTCGAACGCGTCCTTGTTCACCGCGTGGTACTTTTCGGCGATCGCGAGTGGGGTGGTACCCTCCTTCTCTGCCCGGACTAGCGTGGGCGTCCCGTGCATGTCGGAACCTGACACCATCAGCACCTCGTTCCCGCGCAGTCGGTGGTACCGAGCGAAGATATCGCCCGGGAGGTAGGCGCCGGCGAGATGCCCGATGTGGAAGGGGCCATTGGCGTAGGGCCACGCGACGCCGATGAAGATCCGACTCACGAACCGCACGACCTCATGCGTTGAGCTGGTCGGCGGACTTAGGTTTTGCCGCGCTGTTTCACCACCTCCTTAGCGGCCTTTATCTTGCGCAATTCCGTTCCGGCTTCGTGGCTGATGGTTCTGCCCCGATGAAGCGCGCGACTGTACCCGAAGCCGATCGGGAGATTGGAGTTCGTCATTCCGTTCTCTCTCACGGATTCGTGGCGTTGGTCGACTACATGGGCAACGATGCAGCGATCGTTCAAGCCGCTCGGGTCTCGTACGGGCAGGGAACGAAATCTGTTCGAGATGACCGCGGCCTGATTCGATATCTGATGCGGCATCGGCACACCACTCCGTTTGAGATGGTGGAATACAAGTTCCTCGTTCGTCTCCCAATCTACGTTGCAAGGCAGTGGATCCGCCACCGGACTGCGTGCCTCGCCGAGGGCACTCGGGTCATCTTTGACCTTCCGGGCGGAGTGGCACGGAGCGTGCATCGGGCGTATCCCCTAAGAATCGAAGAGGTCTGGAGGAAGTTCCAGCCCACCCGGAATGAATCGGAGCGACATCAACGCAATCCATTTTTCCGTCGTGATCGCGTGCGGAGCATGCTTCTTCGCCAGCTGGACGAGGAGTCGCGCCAGTTCCGCCATACGCGCCTTCTCAACGTGACCCGAAACGGACCCAAGCCGGTGTTCCGGATGACGTTGGACGATGGAAAGTGGATCGATTGCACGGCGGACCATCGTTTCCTGTTTGATGATGGGTGGAACACTCTTTCGGGCAGGACCGGGCTGCACGAAGCCGATGGACGGGCGGTGTGGGAAGCGGGTGATCATCATCTCTGCGTGAACGGGGCCGAACTTGCTAGGCCGGCGCTGTATCAGGACCGAGCCTGGCTGGAAGCGGAATACGTGAACGCCCAACGGTCGGTTCGTGATATTGCGGAGGTGTGTGGTGTCCTACCGACGACCGTCGACCTTTGGATTCGCAAGTTCAAATTCCCCCGACGGGCGAGCGTCCACCCGAGTTTCGACAAGGGAAATGATTTTGCATCGCTCCGCAAGAATACTCGTGGCATTCCGCGAATCCGGGCGGTTCGAGGAACCGGCGAAGAACCCTATACGTCGAAATCGTGGCTCGAAACGAAGTGGGTGAAGGAAGGTCTTTCCGCGAGTCGTATCGCTGCGGAATGCGGGGCAAGCCAAGTCACCATCCGAAAGTGGCTCCGAGTCCACGGACTGACCAATCATCCGTCTCACAATCCCGACGTCAGATTCCCGCCGGGCCACGTTCCTTGGAACCGCGGTAGGACGTACCGTCTCGGGCCGCGGCCCATGACATTGACTCGCCTCGCGACCATTCGGGTCGCTCGGGCAGGCCCCGCTTCGAATTTCTGGAAGGGGGGTATGTCCACGGATCGCGAAGGGATTGGGCGGTGGACGACACAAATCGCTCATTCCGTTCACGAACGAAACCACTGGACGTGCCAACTATGCCATCACCGACGGTCGATCCTGCATGCGCATCATATCGTCCCGGTATGGGCAGATCTCTCCCGGGCCCGAGACGCTTCGAATCTCACAACGCTCTGTGAGGATTGCCACCGCGAGGTCCACAAGGACGAACGAGCGTACGTGGAACTCCTTGGTGGGGCGCCCGTGAGCGGGGAGTGGACTAAACTGTCCCGGGTCGCATGGAACCGGTTGACAGTCCCCCGTCTAGCGAGGATCGAGAAGTTCGAGTTCCTCGGAAATCGGATGACGTACGACCTAGAGGTTGAGGGTCCATCTCACAATTTCGTCGCCAACGGAATCGTGACTCATAACTCTGTGAATGAATACTCAGCAAGGTATTCCGTCGTGCCTGATGAGTTCGAGGTTCCCGAGGGCGAAGAGGTCCGTCACCAATCCTCGCGGAACCGGCAGGGTCGAGGTGACCCGCTTCCGCCCGAAGTGGTCGACCAGTTCCGGACGGACCTAGAGCGAATATCGAAGGAGTCGTACCTCGCCTATACCCGCGCCCTCGACGCGGGCGTCGCTCGTGAAACTGCTCGGCTCCTGCTTCCGGTTGCCTATTACACACAGTGGTACTGGAAATCCGACCTGTGGAACCTCTTCCACTTCCTGTCATTACGTCTCGATCCCCACGCCCAGGAGGAGATCCGACTCTACGCGGCGGAAATGGCAAAGATCGCGCGCCTGGTCGCTCCGGCGGCGTACGAAGCGTTTGAAGAGTTCACACTGTCTTCACTCTCCTTGAGTCACCGGGAGCAGGTCGCAGTTCGCGCATTACTCGACGGAAAGACCCCCGAGGCAGCGTGCGGTGAGGCCGGCCTCCCTCTCACGCGAGAGGACGGGAACCCGATGAGCAGCGGCGAGGGAGTCGAATTCCTAGAGAAGCTGGCCCGGTTGCGTTCTACCGAGTGATCTCGGTCAAGGGTATACGGCTCGGGTCCCTCGGGCGCACATGCCAGCGATCGACACGAAGGGTCTCTTTCTCGATAATCAACTTCTCTCCCCTGGCGGTCGCGAGGTTTCGGAAGTCACCGACCCGGCGGACGGGTCGATCGTCGGACACGTCGCGCGGGGCACGGCCGACGATGCGCGGGCCGCCATGGACTCGGCCGCGAAGGCTCAACCCGCATGGGAGGCGGTCGGGGCCGCGGCGCGGGGAAAGATCCTGCTCCGCGCCGCGGAACGTCTTCGCGCCCGGTCGGAGGAACTCGCCCAGTTGATCACCCACGAGATGGGCAAGGTCCTTTACGAAAGTCGCTCCGAGGCCGGAGGCGCCGTCGACAATCTCGAGTACTACCCCGCGTTCGCGCGCACCTTCTCCGGTGAAGAGGTCGCGGGGCTCCCTGCCGGCGAGACGATGCGTCTCATCTGGGTCCCTCGTGGCGTGGTGGTCGCGATCACCCCGTGGAATTTTCCGGCCGCCACGGTGACTCGAAAGATCGCGCCGGCCCTCCTCGGTGGGAATACGATGGTGCTGAAACCGTCGAGCGCCACCCCGCTCTCCTCCCTCCTGATCGCGGAGACCCTTCGCGATGCGGGTCTCCCTCCTGGCGTCCTCAATGTCGTTCCCGGGCCGGGCGGCGAGCTCGGGCCGGCCCTGATCCGGCACGCGAGTTGCTCGACCGTCACCCTCACCGGCTCCACCGCCAGTGGGATCGACGTGTTGAAGCTCGCCGCGCCGGGGGTCGTGAAGTGCTTACTCGAGCTGGGCGGAAAGGCGCCGGTGCTGGTTCATCGGGACGCCGACCTCGACTGGGCGGCCCGGGCCACCGTCTGGGCCCGCTACTGGAACGCGGGCCAGGCCTGCATCGCGGCCGAACGATGCTACGTCGACGCGAAGGTCGCCGATGAGTTCGGCCGGAAGGTCTCGCGGCTCGCGGGAGCGCTCCGCGTGGGCCCGGGTTCGCGTCCGGGGGTCGACATCGGTCCGCTCTACTCCCGAGGAGCTCGGGACGGGGTGGCCAAGGACGTGGAACAGGCGGTGGCCCAAGGCGCGAAGATCATGACCGGCGGGAGCGCACCG
Organism: Thermoplasmata archaeon; assembly: GCA_050013595.1. Lineage (GTDB taxonomy): Archaea > Thermoplasmatota > Thermoplasmata > Lutacidiplasmatales > UBA184 > Lutacidiplasma. The sequence goes on from JBEKEY010000072.1 coordinate 7,215, forward strand.
ACCGACCCGTCGCTTTCGCGCGGCGCGTTCTACCTGCCCACCGTTCTGGGGGGCGTCACCGAGGAGAACGTCGTGGCCCGAGAGGAGATCTTCGGTCCCGTGCTCCCCCTGCTCACGTACAAGGATTGGGACGAGGCGATCGCTCGAGCGAACTCGAGTCGCTACGGCCTTTCGAGCTACATCTTCACGCGTGACGTCTCGCTCGCCGAGAAGGCGATTCGCGAGCTCAAGTTCGGCGAGACCTACGTCAATCGCGTCGGCCCCGAAACGGCGCAGGGATACCACGCCGGGTTCCGGCAGAGCGGGCTCGGCGGGGAGGGGAGCGTGTGGGGGTACCGTGACTACTTGCAGCTCAAGACGGTCTACGTCGATTGGAAGGAGCCCCACCGCGCGTCGTACTTCCTGCCGTACTCGGACTGAAGCTCGCCTCGAGAAGACCCACATGGAGGTCCATGACGTTGGTCCCGGTCGGCCCGGTCGTGAGGAGCGAGCCGAGTTGGCGGAGGGCTTCGTAAGCCGCGTGACGCGCGAGCGTACCCGTTAGGTCGAGGCCGAGGAGGGAGCTCCGGCTCCACGTGGTGCCGTCGACCCAACCCCCGGCGGCGTCGGTAGGCCCGTCGATCCCATCGGTCCCCCCCGATAGGACCACGGCGTTTCGACCGGCGACGGTCCGGGCCGCGGTGAGCGCGAACTCCTGGTTTCGGCCGCCGCGTCCGGGTCGAGGACCCAGCACGACGGTGGTCTCCCCGCCCGCGATCAGGGCTCGAGGGTCCGTGGGAGGGGTCGCGAGAAGCCGGCGGGCGAATCGAACTCCCGCCGACCGAGTCTCGCCCACGATCGGACGTTCGACCACCTCGGTCCGATATCCGAGCGTCGTCGCCGCCAGCGCCGCTGCTTTCACTGCGTGCCGATTGGAACCCACGAGGAGGAACGGAGCATGACGGAACCTCGAATCCCCCGGCTTCGGCGTCTCCGCGACCTTACCCTGAGCTCCCTCGGAGAGGTGGCGAACGATTCTCGGAGGAAGCCGCGGACTGAGGTCGTACTCGCGGACGACGCCCATGGCGTCCTCGAACGTCGACGGGTCCGGAGCGGTGGGGCCGGAAGCGATGTCCTCGGGGGCGTCGCCGACCACATCCGAGAGCGCGAGCGTGGCGAACCGGGCGGGCCTCGCCGCGGCGGCGAGTTGTCCTCCTTTGATCTGGGAAAGATGACGACGAACCACGTTCATCGCACCAATCGGAGCGCCCGAACCGAGCAGTAGTTCCGTCGTTCGCGCGAGGTCCGCGGAGGTAAGACCAGCCCCCGACACTTCGGCGACGGCCGAACCGCCACCGGAGATCAGGAACAGGACCATGTCTTCGGGCTTGCCCTCCCCGACGAACTTCAGGAGGGCCCGGCCGGCCCGGAAACTTCCGACTCCGGGCACGGGATGCTCGCCGAACAGGGTGGAACGGGCTTCCCGCGACCCCGGATACCCCCGAGGCGTTACCGCGAGGGCCGGTGACGATTCACCGAGCGCTCGCATCGCCGCATCCAGCATCGCCCCGGCGGCCTTACCGATCGACACTAGTCGGACGGTTCCGTGGCGGTCCAAGGGCAGGGATCGGGATCCCACCCGAAGGGTGGAACCTCGGCGGCGAAGGTTGTTCTGCACGGCCCGCGCGGGGTCGACCGCGGCGATCCCGGCCCGGAAGATCTTCTCGGCGTCAGAAGCGAGGGTCATCGCCGCCTTCGAGAGTGAAACCGGGTCGGATCGGGAACGCCGCCACGGGTCCGGAGAACCGGCCCGGCAACACCGACCGGATCCGCTCGAGCTCTCGTTCGGAGCCCTCTCCGGCGGCGAGAACGGCCGCGAGACGGGCGGCCGCGCCTCCGGCGCGCATTACCCCAAATCCGTTGAATCCGGTGATCGTGAAGAGGCCGCTCGCGCCCGGCACCGGCCCGATGAGCGCCCGGCGATCCGGGGTGGAGACGCAGACTCCCGCCCAAGCGCGTACGAGTTCCGCGTCGGCCCATCCGGGAAACCGGCTCCCGAAACTCTCCGCGAGGTGAGCGACAAACTGCTCGTCACCCCCGGTCGCGAAGCGGTCGGGGTCGACTTCCACAAGCTCGGTCCCGTCCCCCGCCAGGATGCGGCCGTTGGACTCGGGTCGTACATAGACATCAAGGTCGATGTCGTGGACCGACGGGAACAGTCGGGTCTCGGGAACCGAAGGGCGCAGGACCGCCGCCTGGGTCCGGTACGGGGCGAGAGGGAGCGGGTGACCCACCGAGGCCAGAAGGCGCTTCGACCAAGCCCCCGCGGCGACGACCGCCCGGGGGGCTCGGACCGACCTTCCACCGGTGGACAGCTCCCACTGGTCTGCATCCCGGGCGAACCGGTGGAGCGGAGTGCCGAACCGGAACTCGACCCCGGACTGCCGTGCGGCCTCCGCGTAGATCTCCCCCATCGTGCTCGGGGTCACGACGGCGTCGTCGGGGCTCCAAATCGCGCCCAGGACGTCGTCGAACTTTCCCCACGGGACCTTCTCGGCGAGGGTGGAAAGGTCGAGGACCGAGGCCGGGACGGACCATCGTCGTAGGCGCTCGACGGTCGCGTGGAGAATGGGCACGGCGTCGCGGTTCTTCGTCCAACGGACGAACCCGTTCACCGAGTACGCGGACGGGTCCCAACGACCGGCGAGCGTCGAGTACTCCGCCTTCGATTCGCGGGCGACCTCGACATCCCAGGGGTCCCAGAGCTGCTCGGTAACGACCCCGGCGGCGCGTCCGGTCGCCCCGGCCCCGGGGGTCTGGGGGTCGTAGACCACGATGGACCCCACGGAACGCTGGGCCAGATGGTAGGCCAGGGCGCATCCCGCGATGCCCGCTCCGAGGATGAGGACGTCCGCGCGGTCGTCGGCCACGACCGCCCGGAATCGTTCGGGTCGTTAATACTGCGGCTTCGCCCGCGTGTACGCTTCCCGTAGGGCCGCGGTGTCGACATGAGTATAGATCTGGGTCGTCGCGACCGAAGCGTGCCCGAGCAGTTTCTGGATGTACCGTATGTCGCAGCCGCGGGAGAGGAGCGCGGTC
>JBEKEY010000073.1:0-10286 GCA_050013595.1 Thermoplasmata archaeon
CCCACTTTCGGGGTCGATCCGCGAGGGGTAGGCCTCGGAGAAGACCTCCGGCCCGCGCAGCTCGAGGTGCTCGAGACCGAGCTGCTCCCGGGCGATGCGCTCAGCGGCCGTCCGGGGGCTCTCGAACTCGACCAGGTGACACGCTGGTAGCAGCCAGCGGTCCTGGAGCGATTCGAGGTGCGCCGGCTCGAGGTTGCCGATCTGCTGCCAGGGCGCCGTTGCCGCGGGCCGGCCGAGCACGACCAGGTTCGGGTTCTTGGGGTCCCCGACGAGGACGAAGACCGAGAGGCATAGCCCGGCGCGCGGAGCCGCCCACATGTGGCGGTCCGCGACCTCCCCCTCAGTCGGACGATACCGCGCAAAGCGGCGAGGGGTCGCGGCGCCCACGGAAGGGGGATGTTCCCCACTCTTATGGACTCTACTTCGGGATCGAGCTCGCGTCCAATATCTCGCCGAGCCCCGGAATGCCGGGAAGCGGGATCGGCACGCCCACGCGGATCCCGCTTTCGCTCGGTGCCTTTTCCGGGACAAGTGACCCTTCTCTCCAATGGGCCAGGTCTGAGGCCCGGACCTCGAAGACGAAGGCGAACGCCATCCGCCCCGCCCCGGGCTTGCCCTGGGCGGCGATGAACGGGGTCAGGGGAGCATCCAACAGAGCAGCCACGATCGGCTGGATCCCCTCGACCGAGTGCGGGTAGTCGGGCCGGACCCGGTCGGAGTTCGATACGGCGAGTGCGTGACGGGGGCGGTCCGGTCCGACCCGACTGATGATCTCCTGCGCGATCGGCGCGAGGCGGACGAAGTCGGCCACTTTCGCCACCGAGGAGGCGGGCTCGTCCGCTCGGACGACGTTCAGGAGCGCCATGTTCGCCACGGCGTCCTGCGGCCGGGCGAGGTCCGGGTCCTCGGCGAGGAAGAGGCGGTCCTTCGGGATCCAGCCGAGTTCCGCGGGCCCGGGCTCTTCCCCCGGCGGCCCGTGGGGCGCCAAGTCGAGCCAGAGAGGCTCGGGGTCCACGGCACGGACCATCGCGAAGAGGAGACGGTTCACGACCGTTCGGGACTCTCCCCAGAGGAAGGTCGAGAGTCCGCCCCGACCGAGGGACGCAAGATCGAAGGTGGCGGGGTCCGAACTCGCCATCGAGTATTACGAGGGTGGCCCAGAAGAAAAAGACCGCGCATTTCTCGGGCGCCTTCATTCCTCGGCCACGGTGGGCCGGGGGCGGGCGGCCCCATCGGCGGTTTCTCCCCATAGCTATAGAAGAAACTATAGTCTAAATTCAAACTCTATATATGGAGGCGAACACATCGTCACCTCGATGAAGACCCGAAACCCCCCCGGGGGCGGTCAGCGAGCTGACGGAGAGCGCTCCGTCTCCCTCCCGCGGCCTCCCTCACCGACGGACGCCTCGGCCGACCCGGTCGCCACCCTTCGCCCTCTCGCTGGAGGGCGGAGCAGGACAGCGCCCACCCCCAGCTCGTACGAGGTGGCAACATTGAACGTTGGCCGCGGAGAGCCGCCCGAGCACCTCTTCCGCCGAATGCTCGGCGCGTATCTCGCGGGAGCCCGCGAGTTTGCGGTCCGAGAACGTCCCGCCCTCACCTCCGGCACCCGCGACGTGGTCCGGACGTTCTGCCGTCGCACCCGGCAGCCGGAGATCGTCTCGGACGAATCGGGAGTCCTTCACCTTCGCGATCTCGCGTTCGAGAGCCCTATCCCGCTCGACCAACGGCTCGCCCGGATGGGACGCCTCGTCGTCGAGTTCCATCGAGAGGCCGTCGACAGTTGGGGCCGCCTGCCGTTCGGCGCGGACGGGTACTGGGAGCGCCGGGACGACGAGATCGACCGAGAGGCCTGGTACGTCGAACGGGTGGCGGCGATCCGCCTCGACACGGTGGGTCGACGACCCGAGTGGCTCGGCCTCTGGACGACCGCCCGAAGTCTCGAACGGATCGCCGACCATGCGGTCGGTCTCGGCGAGGTCGGACGCCGCCTCGTGGACCTCCCGAACGGGGCGGGTCCGCTCACCTCGTTGCGTCAGTTCCACCGGCAGGCGATGGAGCACCTGGAAGGAGTGCTCGCCGCCGGGGACGGTGCGGCCGCCAACGACCTCCTCGACCTGGGGGAGGCGTTGCTTTCGTCGGGCCGGTCCCTCTCCGACCGATTGCTCCCCGCGGTCGGTGACGGCACGATGCCCCCCGCAACCGCGGCTTCGGTCGCGCGCATCCTCGAGTCCATCGGTCGCACCATCGCCTACACCCAGGACATCGCCCAGGTGACGCTCGACCGGGCGGGACCGTCCGCGGAAGCAGCGGGCCGAACCCCCCTCCGTCGCGTGGCCGTATACCCCGCACCTTGACTATAGCTAGCGGAGGGGTTTTCTACCCCGACGCCTGCCTCCGGACCCCTCACTTTCTGTGCCGCGAAAGCACGACCCTTCGAAGAACATCCGTGTCATCGCCGTCCGCCACGGACCGGCCGAGGTCCGGGACCCGGCGCGCTGGCCCGACGACGACCAGCGCCCGCTGACCCGTAAGGGAGAGGCCGAGACCCGACGGGCCGCGCGGGGGCTCGCCAACGTCGTTCGCTCCGCCGACCGGCTCGCGACCAGCCATGCCGATCGGGCCGTCCGCACGGGCGAGCTGATCCGGCGGGAGCTCGATGAGGCGCCCGCGCCGGAGACCTGGGAGGAGCTGGCTCCCGGCAACCTTTCGACCCCCATCTTCGACCGGATCCGTCGGTCCGCGAGGGCCCACGAGACCGTTCTCCTGGTCGGCCACGAGCCGACCCTCGCCGAGTTCGTCGGCGAGGCGCTGACGGGCGAGGGTCTCTCGGTGGTGCATCTCACGAAGGGCGGCGCCGTCTGCCTCGAGTTCTCGAACTCGGTCCGACCCGGGGCGGGTCGGCTCGTCTGGCTGCTTACGCGGAAGCAGCTCGCCGCGAAGCACGATTGACGGACCCGTGGGGTCCCCCCGGCGAGCGCCGAGGCGCGACGAACCGTCGGCCGTAGAGCGGCGCGACCAGTCGTTGGATGTCCTCGTGAACCTGCTCCGGCGCCCGGTTCGCGTCGACCGCGTGGAACCCGTACTCCTTCGCCATCCAATCGAACTCCCTCGATAGGAGCGCCTGGTAGAGGAAGAAGCTCTCGAACAGGTCCCGGGAGAGGCAGAGGTCCATCCCCGATTCCCAGTAGTCGAGCGAGCCGTACTTGCCGATCGAGCGGTGGAGGAGGATCTCGGGCCGGGCGTCCAGGAAGACGACGAGGTCGGGCCGGAGCGCGAACCCGTACAGGTGACGGGCGTAATCGCGGGAGGCCCCCCGTGCGATCGCCCGCGCCATCAGGGTGTAGATGTACCGGTCGGCGAGGACCGTGCTGCCCGCCGAGAGCGCCGGGACGATCTTGTTCTCGAGCTGGTCCGCGAAGTCCGCGGCGTACAGCAGCGCCATCGTCGTGGCCGCGAGCGTGTGGCCCTGCTTCGCCTGGTCGATCTCGCCGCTCACGAGGTCCGACCGGCGCAGTCCCGTATCGACGACGGCATGACCCTCGATCTCGAGCCACTCCCGCAGCAGCGCGACCTCGGTCGTTCGCCCGGAGCCGTCCGCGCCTTCCACGACGATGAGCTTCCCCGTGGGTGCCTCCCTCGGCATCCCGGGAAGCCGGGTCCCGTACGTCCTATCCGTCATGCATCAGACGCTCCCCCGTCGGGAAGTTCGCGAGCATCGGCTTGAGGTCCTTCCGCAGCTCGGCCTGGATCGACTCGACCGAGCGACGCGCGTCGACCACACGGAAGCCGTCGGTGCTCGCGATGCGGTCGTACTCGCGTTTGAGACGGCCTTGGAACCGTTCGTAGCTCTCGACCAGGTCGTCCGAGAGCCCGAGGTCCATGCCAGCCTCGTAGTAGTTCATCTTGAGGCGGGAGGCGAGCTTTCGTTTGAGCGTCACCGCGACGGGGACCTGGAAGTAGTAGACCCGGTCCGGCCGCGGGGCGAACGAGTAGATCGTCCGTACCCACGCCGGGTCACAGCCGCGGGCGGCGTCCCGAACGAAGGCGGTGAAGGCGTAACGGTCGCACACGACGAGGTAACCTGCCCGCAGGGGCGGGAGGATCTTCCGCTCGAACCGGTCCGCGAAGTCGACCGCGTGGAGGAGGGAGAAGGTCGTGGGCGTCAGGAGGCCCTTCTTCTTTCCTCGTCGGATCGTGCTCGAGACGAGCTCGGAGGAATTCCACTCGGTGAAGAAGACCCGGTAGCCGTTCGACTGGAGCCATTTCCCGAGGAGGGCGGCCTGCGTGGATTTGCCGCTACCGTCGAGCCCCTCGAAAACGAGGAGCCGACCGGGGAAGCCGTGGTTCGGGGAGGGGGTATCAGACATCACGGTAGCGAACCTCGATCTCGAAGACCCGTTCCATCAGCTTGCGAACCTTCTCGGCCCATCGAGGGGGGAGGGTTGTATCCCTCGTCGAAGAAAAGCTCACCGCGAGAACCTTCCCGTCCGAGGCCAGCGAGAACCGAGGTCGGACCGCCGTGAGATATTCGGAGGCGCCCAGGACGGCGCCGAGGCGGACGGCGGTCTCGAGGTCGGGCGGGCGGATGATCGGAAGATACCCCTTCCTCCACTCGGAGGGGGGTTCGTTCCCCTCGTGGAGGTAGGCGGCCATGGAGGCGAGAAGGACCTCGCGCTGGTCGAGTCCCCGGATCGGGTAGTTCTGGATCAGATACGAGGAGTGGCGGGCGTGGTTCCACAGGTCGATCGCGACCCCGGCGTCGTGCATCCATGCGGCCACGCGGAGCGCGAGGGCATCGCTCGAAGTTCCCTCGAACTGAGGGGCGAGGACGCGGAACAGGCTGGTCGCCGTATCGGCGACATCCCGACCGTGCTCAAAATCGAACGCGAACGAGCTCGCCGCGGCCGCCGCCGAGCGCTCGGCGAGGGTCTCGGCCGGAACGGGAAGCCGGACCCCGAGCGACTCGAGGGCGATGCCTTCGCGGATACCGGTGCCCGAGACAACGATCCGCTCGGCGTTCACCGCGCGCAGGAGTTCGGAGAAGACGATGATTCCTGCGAGGACGACGTCGGCTCGGTCGCCCCCGATGCCGGGCACCGCGCGGCGCCGGGCGGCCGGCATCTCGCCTAAGAGCTCGCGCAGCGCATCGATGTCACTCGCGTAGAGCGGGTAGCCGTGGACGCGCCGGACCGGGTAGTCTCGGAACTCGATCGCGGCGCGGGCCAGGGAACGGACCGTGCCCCCGACCCCGAAGAGGCGGTACGGTCCGCCCCCGAACGCCTCGAGGACCGCCGAGATCGCCTCACGAACGTGCTCGCGCAACGCGTCGTACTCCCGCCGTTTCGGAGGGTCGTGGTCGAAGAACCGCTGGGAGAGCCGGAGGACTCCGAGCGGAAGGCTGACGGAGTTGCGGAGGGCGCCGTCCCGGACCTCGGCGAGCTGCAGCGAGCCACCGCCCAGGTCGCACACGAGGTCGTTCGAAAGCTGCCAGGCGCTCGCGATCCCGAGGTAGGCGTAACGGGCCTCTTGGGTTCCCGAGATGATCCGCAGCGACACGCCCGTCGACCGTTCGACTTCCCGGAGGAAGTCGGGACCGTTAGGGGCATCCCGGACCGCGCTGGTCGCGACGGACAGTGTCTTCGGGACCTTGAGCGACCGGACAACACGGGAGAACCGCCGCACCGTGGCGACGCCCCGGACCACGGCTTCGGGGGAGAGGCCTCCGTCCGGACCCGTCCCCGACCCGAGGCGAGGGGCGTCCTTCGTCTCATAGATGGGACGAACGCTCCCGGTGGGAGATGCTTCGAAGACCACGAACCGGGCCGTGTTGGACCCGATATCGATCACTCCGATCGTGGAGACCGCCCGGGTCGTCGGCCCTTCCCTCTCGAGGTCGGAGAGGCGCGCCCGATGCATACTTGCCGTGACTCTCTCCGGTCTAATAGGACTCGGGTCAAATCGACGGAACCGGGGCTCCCTCCGAATGATTTACGTGCGGGGCCCGGTCTGCCCCGGGTGCGGAGGATTCGTGGTCCGGGGTAGCAGAACGAGCACGATCCGACCCGAGCGGGTCGCTCGCGAGGTCGCGGGAATCCTCGATGAGGTAACGAAGGCGGTGGACCAGGTCGTCGCGGCCGCCCGCCCCTCGGTCGCCAGCCTCCATCGTCTGCACCGACAGATGCGGCGCCTCCGGACCGGGCTCGCTTTGTGGGAGACCCTCTTGCCGAACACCGAGCGCGAGATCCTCCACCCGCTCGACGTCCGGATCAAGCGTCTCTCTCGGCTGGTCGGTCGAATCCGCGACCGCGACATCGCGCTCTCGCTCCTCCAGCGGTTCGACGCGCGCCGTGCCGGTCATCGTGACCTCCTGAGCGTTACCCGATATCGGATCCGCGTCCAGGACGACGCGCGCACCGGCCGCGAGCTCTTGCGCGCCTTCCTCCGGTCGGAACGGCAGGCGCGGCTCCTCGATGATGTCGGCGAGCGCCTTCGCAGCCTCCCTCGCACGGGCACGTTCCGCGACCCTCACCGCGCCGTCGTCCTAGCGCACGTTCGCACGTACGACAAACTGAGCCGTGCCCACCGGCAGGCGCGCCGCCGCCCGTCGATGGAGCGCCTTCACCGGCTGCGGATCAGTATCCGCCGGGCCCGCCAGTTCTCCGACCTGGCCGCCGCCCTCGACCCCCAGCACGAACGCGCGTTCGCCAGTTCGTTGACCCGACTTCAGAGTAAGCTCGGCGACCTCCACGATTTCGACATGGTCCTGGTCGGGTTGGACGACGAGGTCCGTAGAACGGCGTGGGCCGACGCGCTCCGGGACGAGCGACGGCGCCGTCGCCGGGAGATCCTGGAGACGATCCAGTCCCCGATCCCGGTGCCCGCCCACGACGCTCCGCCCCGGAACGCGGCGGGGTGAGCGCCCTCCGTCGTTATTATCTCCTGCCGTCCTCGGGAGCTCGTGCCGAGCTCCGACGGGACCGACCTCGCCGGGGCGGTTCGCGGGGTCCTCGGCGAAACCGGGGCGATCGGAGCGACCGTCCGGCAGATCGCCACCCGGCTCGATGACCGGCCGGACCGGGTCGCCGAAGTGCTGGAGGTACTGAGCAGCCGCGGCGATGTGCTCCGGATGGGCCGGGGTCTCTTTGTTCTACGAGCGTTCGAACGCCTCGCGGAACGAGACGATTTTGTCGACCCCGCGGCCTTCGTCGAACGGTTCGAGCGGGAGAACGGGGCCGCCCTCGGCCGCTATGCCGGTCCCATCACGTTCCGATCGAACGAGTCGCTCCCGGTCCACCGCTGGTGGCCCTACGTACAGGGGTATTCCGCAGAGTTCGTGGCCGGCGTCCTCTCGGGTGCGGAGCTTCCGCGACGGGCCACCGTGCTCGACCCATTCGCCGGTAGCGGAACCACCCTCGTCGAGGCGCGGCGGTCCGGGGCCCTCGCGATGGGCACGGAGATCCTGGCCCCCGCGGTGCTCGCCGCGCGGGTGAAGACCCGCTTCGAGCTCGACCCGCGGGCGCTCGTACGGGGGGTCGACCGGGTGCTTCGGCGCGCCCAACACCGAAGCTCGGGGGCGCTACCGTTCCTTCGGGAGACCCGCCGACAATTCTCCCCGGACGCGCTTCGCGACCTCACGCGGCTTCGGGACGCGCTGCCCCCCGAGGGAGACCCGGGCTCCGACGCGCTCCGACTCGCCTTTGGTCGGATCCTCATCCCTTCGAGCCACCTGCATCGGTCCCCATGCCTGGGCTACGGGAAGCGTCGAACGGACCCCGAGGTCCCCCCGTTCCAAAGATACCGTGCGGCGGTGACCGAGATGGCCGCCGACCTGACCGCCCTGGCCGCGGAACGCTCGCGCTGGGGCCCGCCGTCCGTGGTCGCTACGCAGGACGCACGGACCGGGAACTGGCCCTCCCGCTCGGTCCATCTGGCCGTGACGAGCCCTCCGTACGTGAACGGCATGGATTACGTGATGAACTACAAGGTCGACCTCGCGTGGCTCGGTTACGCCCGTTCGTATGCGGACCTCGCGGCCCTGCGACGGGCGCAGGTGGCCTGCGACAATCTTCCGCGCCGCGAGACCGCCCCGTACCTCGATACGAGCGGGGTCGCCGACCCCTGGCTTTCCGAGATCCTCACTCGGATCCGCGAGAACCTCGTGCGCAAATCGACGTACCGCCGTGACGACATGCACGCGGTGGTCCACCGATACTTCTCCGACCTTCGACCCGTGCTCGACGGTGTCTTCCGCGCGCTGGTGCCCGGTGGGCGCTTCGTCGTGGTGGTCGGGGATTCGCTCCTCGCCGGAGTGTACGTGCCGGGCGACCTCCTGCTTGCCCGGCTCGCCGGCGCACGAGGGTTCCGCATCGTCTCGGTCGAGGTCGCCCGACCGCGGCGCAGCGGCCAGCGACGCAGCTTCGAGCTCCGAGAGTCCATCGTCACTCTCGAGCGACCCCAGAGCGCTGCCTGACGCACGGTAGATTCTTCGCCCGGGCCGGCGATACCATCCTCGGATGTACTGCCCGATCTGCGGCCGTATCATGAGCGGCCCGACCTCGCCGAAGGCACCGTTCCCGATGTTCGTCTGCGGCTACGATGGGGTGGTCTACGACCGGCGCCGCGACGTATGGAGCGGCCTCCCCGAGATCGAGGCGAAGCTCTGCTGCCCGATCTGCGGAGGCGTAATGGAGGTCGAGCCGAAGGAGCCGCCGCACCGCGTCTTCTTCTGCTTCCAGTGCGGGACCACGTTCGACCGGGAGCGGAGCACGTGGTACGGGCTCGCCTACCACCTCGCGCCCTGACCGACGGGACCCCCGCTGCGGCTCGAAGCAAACGCTTAACCTATCCCGAAACGAGTTTCGTTCTCAGCCACGGAGGGGAAATGCCGCCCCCAGGGTCCCAGCCGAAATTCTTGGAGCCGCTGCTCGGTATCGTCTTCGACCTCGATGGAACGCTCGTCCTCTCGCACCACGATTTCGGGAGGATGCGCGCCGAAGTGATCCGCATCGCGGAGCATTACGGGGTCCCGCCCGGCCATCTCTCGGTCCAGGAACCGATCCACCGGATCGTGGAGGCCGCGCGCGAAGAACTACGGAATTCGGGAGCCCCCGACGGGATCTACTACCGGTTCGAAGCCGAGTACCAGAAGAAGATCGACGCGATCGAGCTCGAGGCCCTGCCACGAACGGTCGCCCGTCCGGGCGCGAAGGAGCTTCTAAAGGCCCTGTCGCTGAAGGGCTTCCGCATCGGCCTTCTTACCCGGAGCTCGGAGATCTTCGCTCGCCAGTCCTTGATCCGGACCGAGCTCGCGCCTTTCTTCGACTATCTGCGGAGCCGCAGCACTGCCGGACCGGCGAAGCCGTCGCCCGAGGCTCTCCTACTGCTCCTCAAGGAGATGGGCGTCCCGATCGACCGCGCCCTGTTCGTCGGCGACCACCTCCTCGACGCGGAATGCGCCCGGGCCGCGCACGTGCGATTCTACGCGCTGATGCCCGACCCCAGCGAGGCCGCGAACGCCCACTCGACGATGACCGAGGACCGCTTCCTCGCGGCCGGGGCCTCCGCGATCGCGAAGGACCTTCCCGAGCTCGCGCACCAACTCACCGTCGCCATGCCCCCGGCGGCCTAGGGGCAACGCCTCCCTACAGGTACGATGCCCAGGCGTGGACGACCGCCCGCTCCGCGGTCGCCCACGCTTCCGGGATCTGGTTCCAGCCGTTCCGCTGGTCGCCGATGCAGTACAGTCCGGGGATCGGCTCGCCGGTAGCGTCCGCGAGGGCGCGGCAGTCCTCGTCCGTGACGACGAACCCGTCGGCGTCGAACCGGCACCCGAGCGACCGGGGGATCGTGTCGTGCATGTCGTACCAACCGAGTCCACTGAAGCCGCGCTCGTAGGTCCGGTGGCTTCCGTCCGCGAACCGAACCCCGAAGACCTTCTCCCGGATCCCGTCGAACTCGACCATCTCGGACGTGACGTGGGCTATGCCGTGCTCGGCGAGCGCGGCGACGAGCGCGGAGCGGTCGGGTTCGGAGACTCCGTCGAGGAGAGGTCGACCGTGCGTGAGGAGCTCGACCGACTTCGGGTGGAAGTGGAGGATATCGAGGGCGGTGCGCGCCGCGAAGGCGTCATGCCCGATCACCGCCACGGTCTTTCCGACGAGGTCCCACCCGTCGCAGAAGAGGCAGAAATCAACGATCGCCTGGTTGGCCCAGGGAAAGATCGTGTCGATCTTCCCGCCCACGACCGGGATCCGGTCCACGACGCCCATCGCGAGGACGACCGC
>JBEKEY010000074.1:0-9153 GCA_050013595.1 Thermoplasmata archaeon
TAATCCACTTCTTCGAAAGCGTGGAGATGATGACCGCAGAACACGACCTCGAGGACCGCCGCGCCGTCCCGGTGGTTCCCTCGTTCCATTCCCCGAACCGCACTTCGGTACTCGGCCGGTAGAGCGCACGTCACATCGATGTCGGATACCTCGAAGTGCGAAAAGTAGCCCGCCGGGATCGCATGGCGAAAGGCGGTTCGAACGTCACAAAGGCCCATGCGGGCGTCTCTCCCTTCCTAATACAAGGCTCTGGCGCTCGACGTGCCTCCTCCTCGATGGCCTCCCTCCCTCACCCGAGGTTCGTCGCCCTCGGATGGGGCCTATCGGGATCGGGACCTTCCCGCCGAACGCTCTCAGTCGGTCTCCGCGGGTGCAAAGACGACGAGCAGGACGAGTGCCTCCGCGATGGCGTGGAAACGGTGTTCCTCCCGGGCCGGGACGAAGAGGACGTCCCCTGCCTCGACACCCCGATCCTCCGTCCCCTGGTGGAACCGGCCCCGACCCCGGACCACGTAGTAGAGCTCGTCCTCTTGGTGGGGGAGCTGACGGTCGGCCGCCCCGCGCTCGAGCACGTAGATCCCCGCGCTCATGGCCGGCACGCGAAGGAACTCATGGTAACCGTGCGATGATTTTCGGGCGGTCTCGGCGAGGCGGTCAACCGAAACGAGGGGCTCCATGGGCAGCTCGAGCTCCGCGCCCACGATATGGCTTACCTCGGTCCCGGATTCTCTCGGACGCTCCGGGAAATGGTTCACCCGCCGCTCCCTGCGGGGCGGCGGGCGTTGGCGCTTACGCGCCTACGCGGTCGCTGTCGGCTCCGGGGCCGGGTCGGCTTCGGGCTCTGCCTTCCTCGGGGTGCCGAACGACCGCAGGAATCGACCCCAGCGGGCTCGGGCGCCGTCCTTCGGACGGGGAGCTCCCGAGACCGTTCGGGCTACCCAACGGCAGTCCTCGCGGGGGAATTCGCGCGCGGCGAACTCCCTAACGTTCGCACTCCGGGGAAGGGAGCGCGCGGCGAAGTCGGCTCGTACGATCTGATCCGCCAGCATCCTCTCCCTCCTCGGTCATGTGCCTCGACCCAACGACTCGGGTGGGCTACATAACGCCTCAGGCAGAGAGGAAGCGATAGACCCCCCCGGGTAACCTGCCCACCCGTCGTCAACCCCCTTTTAACATCATTGTCTGACGTTTGTCCGACACTCTCTTTGAATCCTATCGACAGGGGAATGGCGGACTCGCGAACGAAGCGAAGCTGGTTAGGAAGGTCGCCGTCCGGACTGCCAGTCTCCTTACGTCGCGGTGGTCGAGACCGAAGGCGAGAACCGAGGGAGACGAGCGAGGTGGATCCCGGCGACGAACCCCCAGAGGAGGATGGGGGCGACGATCAGCCGCTCGACCAGGCCGGGGTCAAACGTCGTGTTGTACTGTTGCGTCGGAGCGTAGTAGAGCAGTGAGGCGAGCGTGATCGCTCCGAGCAGCCCCGTGAAGGTGCGGTAGCCCCACCACGGTGTTCCTTCGCGCATCCCCGCCGCGAGGATGACCAACGCGAGACCTCCCGGGAGGAACACCATCAGGGAAACGAAGTCATGGACCGGCGGGTTGACGTTCTCCGGGAAGAGACCCACAAGAACGGCCGCCACGCTGGCGATCAGCAGCAGGAACAAGCCGACGACCCGGGTTCCGCCGCGCGGGAATCCGCCCCAGGCGAGCAGGGTGCCGACGAGGGCGAAGACCCCGAGGATCATGATGGAGGCGTTGAAGACCGCGGGGAGCGGCGAGGTGGCGGTGTTCCCGAGATCACTGATGTAGTTCGTCAACAGCGAGTAGCCGCCGTACTTGCTCTGGACCCAAGCCATCGCGACAGCGAATTGGATGACTCCCAACCCGATCAGGACCCCGCCCCAGCGGACCGAACGGCCCACGAGCACCGGTGCCGCGACTCCCATCCAGACCTCTCCTTCGACCCCGAGCGGTTTCGTGGACCAAGAGGAGAGCGCGGGGCCAACTATGAAAACCCCCCGCTCGAGCCGCTTCCCCGCCGCCTATATGCGGAGCCGGACCGTGCACCGGAGTGTGACCGGCCGGACGCCGGACTTCTTGCGACTGGCCCGAGGTCCGGCAGGATTCCACGGCAAGGTTCGTTGGGTTACGGTGTTGGCTTGTGCCATCGCTCTCCTCGCCCTGCTTCCGCCGCTCTCGTCCGCCCGGACCGGCTCGGGCGACCCGGCGGGCGCCACCGGAACCGGTTCCGTTCCGGTCCACGCTCTGACGGCGACGCCCTGCTCGCTGGGCACGACCTGTGCGGCGGGCTCGCTCGTCCGGGGCGATCTCTCGAGGTTGACCTCGGCCGGGTTTCTGGCGAACCGGACGATGGGGTGGTCGGAGGTCACCCCCCCGCCGCCGACCCTCGGCGTCGGCTCCGGGATGATCGCCGACACTTCCACCGGGACGGCCCTGCTGTTCGGTGGGGAGAGTTCGGGTCGTCTGGTCAACACGACGTTCGCCTATACGGAGGCGACGGACGGCTGGACGACGATCCCTACGACGAACGCCCCCGGGCCACGAAGTGACTTCGCGTTCGCCTTCGACCCGACCGACAGTACGGGGATCCTGTTCGGAGGGCTCACGAATCTCACCTCCCTGGCGGTCTCGAACGAGACGTGGAGCTACGACGTGACCACCGCTCAATGGACCTCCCGGACCCTCGGCCCGGCACCTCCCGCGCGGGAGGCCGCGGCATTCGCGATCTCGCCCTCTCTCGGCATCGCGTTCCTGTATGGAGGGTGGAACCGAAACTACACGGGAACGGAATCGATCACGTACTCCGACCTCTGGGAGCTCAACCTCACGACCTTCGCCTGGACCGAAGTGACGGTGCCCGGGCTCCGGCCCGCGCCGCTCGAGGACGCCGCGATGCTCTGGGACCCCACGACCGCGCGTTTCGAGATGTTCGGTGGTTGCTATCCCTGCACCTCGGAGGTCTGGCAATTCAACCCGACGACCCTGGGCTGGACCGATCTGGGCACGTTTCCCGGCGGACCCGCCGCCCGCGCTGGCGCGAGCTGGGGGTACGACCCCACGGACCAGGACGACCTTCTCTTCGGCGGCGCGAACGGGGGGGTCTCGTACAACGATACGTACGTCTTCGACGCGGTCTCCGACACCTGGGTCGCCCAGACCCTAGCTCCCCGGCCGACGGCCCGTTCCGACTCGGCGACCGGATTCCTCGACGTTCCCGGTAACGAGACCTGGCTGCTCGAGGGTGGCGTCGCGGGGTCGGTGACCTACTCGGACCTTTGGCGGCTATCGGCCACCTCGAACGTATCGGTGCAGGTGCTGAACGCGACCTCGCTGCGCCCGCTCGCCCGAGCACAAGTGAATCTGAGCGGACGGACGGCGGGGTTCACGAACGCCTCGGGCAACCTCACCCTCACCCAGGTCAACGCGGTGAACCAGGCCCTCGACATCTCCGAGTTCCGCTTCTTCACCCGGAACACGACGATCTGGCTCGCTCCGGGCCGGACCACGAACTTGACGGTCGACCTCACGACGGAGCCGTCGGGAAGCGTCTTCGTTACCGTCCTCCAACCGTCGGGAACCCCGTTCGTGAACGCCTCGGTCAACCTCACCGTCAACGGAACCCGGATCAACCTCGTCCCCGTCCTCACCAACGGCACCGGTAACGCCAGCTTCTTCGGGGTCCCGCCCGGTCACGTCAACGTCACGGTCTCGGCCCCGTTCGAGAGGCCCAACTACCAAGCGGGCGTGCTCGTCGCGTCCGGGGATTTCAACGCCACGATCGGTCTGGTTCCCGAGCCGGTCGTTTCCGTCACGGTACTCGGACGTTTCCCCGGAGCCCCCCCCGTCCCCTTGAACCTCGCCTACGTTCTTCTCGGTGGCAACGAGATCGGGTTCACCGATTCGCTCGGCGAACTCACCGTCCCCACGGCCGCGTACGGTCTCTCCGACATCGTGGGCGAGGCGACGGGGTATCTTCCGGCGTCGACGATCGTGGACATCCCCTGGACCGGGTCGGTCGAGGCCACGCTCATTCTGGATTCACTACCCTTCGGAACGATCGCGGTGAGCGTCCTCACCCTCGGCACGGACCGTGCGATCCCGGGAGCATACGTGACCGCGTCCTCGATCTTTCCCCTCCCGGCCGGACCGTACGGCACGAGCAACTTCACGAACCAGTTCGGCACGGCGATGATGGCGCTCCCCGAGGGGAGCTACTCGGTGTCGGTGTCGGCCTCGGGGTACCTCCCTTCGAACTCGACCTCGGTCTTCGTCCTGGCCGGCCAGCTCAGCTCGGTCACCTTCAGCCTCGAGCTGATCCCGCCCGCGACCGTTCACGTCCTCGTGCGCAGTGCGGAGACCGGGGGACCGATCCCGGCAGCGAACGTCTCCTTCGGTAACGGCGTGAACGGCCAAACGAACGCCTCGGGCGAGTTCAACGCGACGTTGCCTCCCGCGACGTACATCATCTTGGTCATCGCCACCGGGTACGTGCCGAACGCGACCACGGTGACGCTCGTCTCGCACGAGAATCGAACGGTCGTCGTCAATCTGACGCTGTCGCCGCTCGTGGTGACCCTGGGTGGCTGGCCGTTCGCTCTCTTCCCGTCCGGTCTCGGCGACCTCTGGCCGTTCTTGGCCCTCCCCGCCCTTCTCGTGGTCGGAGCGTTCGTCTACGTCTCCGTGCTGCGGACGCGCGTCGAGGAGGAACAGGTCGAGCCGCCAAAGATCTCCGGTCCACCGACCGACGGATCCGGGACCCCCACCGACACCGCGTCCGGGCCGGCTCCTTCGGAGCTCTCTCTCGGTTCCCCGCCGGGCGCGTAAGGGTCGGTATCAACCCTCGAGCCCGCCGAGAGGGGTGAGCCTCCGGGCGAGCACGAGCCCGACCGCGAACATGGCGCCGACCGAGGCCAGTACGAGGACGAGAAGGGCGTAGCTCGGGGCCTCCACCGCGAGAGCGACAAAGCCGACGATCAAGACCGCGGTGACGAGGAGCGACCCCAAGCCCGGTGCGAGAACGGAGTTCGGGGCGAGCGGCCGGGTGCGGGTTTCCAGCACGTCGCGCTGCCCAGGGCGAAGTCCCACGACCTCCGCCTCGGTCGGAGCTCGCACGCGGGAGTGTGGGCCGGGGAGCCAGCTCCACGGCAGCGTTTCTTCGAGGGCGGTGCGGGGAGAGATACCGGAAAGCATCACTCCGAGAAGGGCCACCCCACCGAGCGCCGCGTAGGTCACGTCGAGCGTGGCCTCGAGCGGGATCCCGGTCGGGATCACCCCCCCGAGAAGGGCTTCGAGGCCCTGGGCCTGGAGGAGGAGCACGTTCCCGAACGCCTCGAAGAACGGCCAGCCTCCCGAGCCCGACGTCCCGGAGGCCCCGCTGGCGAGGCAAAGGAGCCCGAGCACGAACGTCGCCTGGAGCGCGACGACCCGCGCCGCCGGGGTCGACGCGTCACGCCAAGCGTACTCGAGCCAGAGGAAGGGGGAGCCGATCACGACGCCGGCCGCTAGGTCGAGCCACCCTCCCCCGCCCGGGCCCAGCTCGAACGTAAGCGCCAGGAGGATGAGCAACACGAGGACGAGCCGGCCGAGCCAGACCCACGCCGGGAAGCGGATCAGACCGAGTCCCGTGACCGTGCCGAAACCGACCGCGAGCAGGAACCCGACCGCGAGCCCTACATCGCCCCCCGCGAAGTGAGCGAGGACGAGGAGGCCGGCGTAGAGCGGCGCGGGGTAGAGCAACGCGGCGATCCACAGACGGTCGCTCACGGCGGTCCTCCCGAGTGCAACCAGGCCTGAACATCCAGTGCGGTATCGCGGACGTTCGTGGCCGAATAGCGGACCACCGAAACCCCCGCACTACGCAGCCGCTGGACCGCCAGCTCCACCTGGCGCCGAACGGGTTCGAGGGCGAAACCCATCGTCTGCGCCGCGAGGGGGTCCGGCTCCGGAGGGAAGAAGGAATTCACGTCCGGACAGAGCACCACCAGCCGATGCCCCCGAGTCCGGGTCCCGGCGACCGCCTCCTCGACCGGCCCCGAGAGCGAAAGGAGCGTGGAGAACAGGACGATGGAGGTGGGGGCGGTGAGTCGCTCCGAGGCCGCGGCGAGCGCGCCGGGGAAGTCGAAGGGAGCGGGCGAGAGACCGACGCGGGCGAAGGCCTGGGTAAGGGGCTCCGTCCCGGCGGGCCCTCGCTGCGGAGGGACGAACTGGAGCACGCGGTCGGCGAAGACGAGCAGCGAGACTCGGTCCGCCCTTCCGACCGCCTGGCCAGCGATCACGGTGCCTCCTTCCACGGCCTGTTCGAGGCTCTCTTTGCCCGGAACGCCGAGACGCATGTCCCGGCTTGTGTCGAGCAGGACCATCAGGTCGGGATGCACCTCCTCCTCGTGTTCGCGCACGTAGGTCTTGTCGAGCCCCGACCTCCGCCAGGCGATCTTGCGGGCATCGTCGGACGGCTGGTACTCCCGCAGCGAGTGGAACTCGCTGCCGGGCCCGGACCGCCGGCGGTACGCCTCGCTCGCTCCCCGGACACCGCTCGTGGGGATCGCGTCGGCCTCCTCGACCGAGAGGGCCGGGGTCACCAGCACTTCCCAACGGTTCTCCAATTTCGCCATCCGGAAGGCGAGCCCGAAGGGGTCGTGCGCGACGACGATCGTAGGCCCCACCCGGAACCGGCCGCGCTCCCGGGGACGGTACGCGTAGGCGAGACGGACCGGTCCGGACGAGGGCCACCAGGTCAGCAGCCGTGGCGACCCGCCCGTCACTTCGAACGATTCGGGCTGCGGGTCGAAGACCTCGGCGTAGACCTCGTGACGACCGGTCATCTCGAGGTCGAGCGCCATCGACCCGACCCCGTCGATCCGGACCTCGGAACTGTTCTCGAAGCGCTGCCAACGGAACCACTCGGGCCCGAACTCGCGGGTCGCCCGGTCGAACGCGAGAAGTTCCGTGGTGACGAATCCGAGCACGGCCACCGGGACGAGAAGGGTAAGGAGGTTGAGGGTCACGAGAGCGATCATGAGCGTCCCCATCCCACCCACCACCGCCGACCACCCGAGAGGGCTCAGCACGACGCGGGAGCTCGCCATGGGGTCCCGTCAGCGCGGCGCCGGGACTTGCTGCAGTGCGTCGGCGAGGATCCCGCGGACGACCTCGGAGCTTCCGCGCGGGTCCCCGGGCAGGAAGCGCCGCCCCCGGAACTCGGGCCGAACGATCACACGGTGGTTGAGGATGGGGAAGAGCAGTTCCTGGACGTCGTCCGGGACCACGTACGACCGGCCCGCCAGGAACGCCGCGGCGCGGGCGGCGCGCATGAACTGGACGGCCGCGCGGGGCGACCCTCCCGCCTCGAGGCGTTTGTCCAGACGGGTCGCTCCGACGAGCGCGGTGACGTACCGGACGAGGTCCTCGTCGACGGTCACCGTCCGAATCGACCGTCGCAACCGGTCGACCTCGCCCGCGGACAGGACCTCCGACGTCGGCGGGAGCGCGCTCGGGTCGAGCTGGGAGCGCACGATGGTCGCCTCCTCCTCCGGGTTCGGATACGTCATGATCCAGCGGAAGAGGAACCGGTCGAGCTCCGCCTCGGGCATCGGGTACGTTCCTTCCTGCTCGAGCGGGTTCTCCGTGGCGATCACGAGGAACGGTCGGGGCAGTGGGTAGGTATGCCGGTCGACCGTCACCTGCTGCTCCTGCATCGCCTCGAGGAGCGCCGACTGGACCTTCGGAGGAGCGCGGTTGATCTCGTCCGCCAGCACGACGTTCGCGAACACCGGCCCCGGTCGGTAGACGAACGAACGGTCCTTCGGGTCCATGACGAGGCCCCCGATGATGTCGGACGGGAGCATGTCGGGGGTGAACTGGATCCGCTGGAACGATAGGCCGAGGGACCGCGCGAACGTTCTCGCGAGGTACGTCTTCGCGATCCCCGGAACGCCTTCGACCAGGACGTGGCCCTCGACGGCGAGCGCGATCGTGAGCGCCCGGACGACCGTCCCCGCACCGATCACTTCGCGCGCCACGGCGTCCTGGAGCCGGCCCAGAAGCTCCCGGGCATCGTTCGGGGAGAGGTCGCCCACGACCTCCGAGGGAGCCGCGACGACGTTCGGGCTCGCGCTCGTCGGTCCCGCTCCGACCAGCAACGGATCGTCCGTGGGTCGGTCCGTCGGGGTCACGAGGAGGCCTCCAGCGGGGCCCAGACCGACCGGATCACGGAGAGCTCCTCTTCGAAACGGCGGCGAGCAGTGGCCCGCCAGGCCGGTCGCCTCCACCGGGACCATAGGTCCGTACGCCGAAGGTCTTCCGCCCGAGAAGCGACCTCGTAGACGAGGTCCAACCGTCGGATGGCCCGGCAGGCGGTCTCGATCGAAGCGTCCCGCGGCGGGCGGAAAGGGCGACCGACCGTCGCGATGTCGTGCAAGGTCAGTCCGTGGCCGAGCGTGAGCTCGCGGACGAGCCGGTCGCGCACGGTGACCACGGCGCTCGTCAGCTTCTCGTGCCTCAGGTCCTGGTCCAGGACCGCGAGCGGGTCGACTTGCCAACCCTGCCGCACGGCGTACCCGGTGAATCGGGGCGGCAAGGCGGGTCGAGCCCAGGAGTCCCATCCAACGGCGGCGAGGAAGGCGACCACCGAGGGGACGGCGAGCAGGAGCGGGCCGGAGAGCTCGCCGCTCACGGCGTCTCCGACTTTCGGCGATGGGAAATTGGCCAGGCAGACTCGGGATGCTTCTCGACCAGGGTAGCGGGTCCGCTCGGCTGGAACAGCGGGTCGTCGATCCGTCCGAGGGCGGTTTCCGAGTAGAGCTTCACGAGGAGCTCATCGAAGGCCGTACGGTCCTCTTCCGTCGGTGGCGTCACCGTTCCGAACCTCAGGGGCTCGTAGCGGTGATACAACGCGGGCAGCAGTTCGATCAGCTTCCCCATGTCCGGGCGCAGGAACTCCGCAAGGAACTGACGGTCGGTGCATGAGGGAGGGACGGTGAGGCCGTACGCCCGGACGGTGCCCTCGAACGCCATTCGGTACGCCGTTCGGACCGCCAAGGTGTAGTCTCCGCTCCCGAGGAGGTCGCGGACCCTCTGGAGAACCGGGCTGGATTCCGGCTTCGCCCCCGGTAACGGTCCGTCGACGGAGGAGTG
>JBEKEY010000075.1:0-8694 GCA_050013595.1 Thermoplasmata archaeon
TCATCGCCATCGGTCTCGTGGCGTGGGGTCGCGCGCGCCCGCGCGCGCGCTCCGGTGGTAGTTATCCTACCGCGGGAAGACGGGAACCCAACCGGGGGCAGGAGCGAGTCGGTGTTGGGAAACGGGCTCGATCGCGGTGCCATCTCGTTCCCCAACTCCGGGAACCTGGCCGCCGGCATCGTTGCCCACAACGAGGAGCATCACCTGCGCTCGGCGGTCCGGTCGCTGGTCGACCAAGAGCTCCCCGAAGGGGTCGCTTGGGGAGACATTTGGGTAGTAGCGAGCGGATGCACCGACCGTACGGTCGAGGTCGCGGAAAGCCTTGCCAAAGAGGACGCCCGGGTGCACGTCCTGGTCGAAGCGGAGCGACAGGGAAAGGCCCATGCTCTGAACGAAGTGTTCGAACGGGCGCGCGGGGACGCCCTTCTTCTTCTCAACGCAGATGCGACGGCGGAACCGGGAGCGGTCGCGGCCCTCGTCCGTGCCGGGGCGTCTCGGTCGGGGCCGTTCGCTGTCATGGCACGCCCGGTAATCCCCTCCAAGACCGACGGCCCGTGGACCGGCACCCTCCGGTCGATGTGGTCCCTACATCACGAGTTCCATCTGGAGCTCCAACGGCAGGGCGGAGGGGCCCACTTGTCGGACGAACTACTTCTCGTCAGCCTTCCGACCTTCCCGAAACTTCCCGACGGGATCATCAACGACGGGTCCTATTTCGGAGTCTGGCTGTCGCAGCAAGGTGGCGCGCGCTTGTATGCGCCGGATGCGCGGGTCGCGATCGATGTTCCCGAAGGCCCGGGGGACCATCTCCACCAACGACGTCGCATCATCTTCGGTAATGCCCAGGTTACGGAGACCCTGGGCTCTTCCCCGAGTACCCTGGTTCGGTACGCGCTCCGGTCTCCCAAGCAGGCTCTCGACCTGCTCCGTAGGTCCGTTTCCTCCGAAGAGCACGGCCTCGTTCACCTCGTGTCGCTGGCGGCGGTCGAGAGCGCAGCGCTGGTGCTCGCGACGTGGGACCGTCTCCCCCCACGCCGGGATCATGTTCGGTGGCGTCGGATCGGCCCGGGCGCTGGGACAGCTCCTTGGAGCACGGTGGTCCCCGGGGAAGATCGAACGAAGCTCGGTCCGGTCCGTCCGGTAAGCCTCGAGCACCGGGTGGGCGCGGTGCTCGGGGTCGCGGCTCAGTTCGGGACCGGTGTACCCCTGTCCGAGCTCCTGAGACTCCTGCCCGAGGACGCACCGAAAACGATCCCCGAGGTTCGAGATTGGCTGCGCGACCGGCCTCACCTCGCTCACGTAGAGGACGAACGGGCATTCGCGGGCCGGACGAGGAGAGCTCGGGAGGCCGAACGAATCCAGCGCGGCCTCTATTACATGCGCTCGGCCGAGAGACTTGTCGCGGGTCCTTTGCAAGGGGTCATTTCGCTCGCCCGTTCGGTCTGCGTGACGGGGTCGACGGCCTACGGCGCTCCCGAACCGGGCGACGACCTCGACCTGTTCGTCGTGACCAAGACGGGGGGTCTGTGGTGGTTCGCGGCGACCACCTATCTTGCCCTTAGGTTGGCGCAGCTTCGGCGGGCGCGACCGTCCGAGCCGACCCCGTGCTTCAACCTCATTCTCGACGAACGAGAGGCCACCGAGGAATTTGCGCGCAGCCGAGGATTCCTCTTCGCACGCGAAGCGCTCTCGGCTCGACCGGTCCACGGCCCGCGCTTCTATCGCGGCTTGCTCTCGCAAGCCACCTGGATGTCGAACGAGATCCCCCGTCTCTACGCGGAGCAGAACCCCCACTTCGATCCAACGCTTCCTCCGTCCAGCCCGGTATCCTCGGTCATCCGGCTCCTGAACGCGATGGTGTTCCCGTGGGTCGCGGCGTACCTCCAGTTCGTCGGGCTCCGCCGGGACGCACGGTTCCGGCGGTCGGGAAGGGAGAGCCACCGATTCCGTACGGAGACGCGATGGCGGCGCTTGGCGTTCAACTCCCGAAAGTTCGAGCGCCTGCGGGAAACGTACCGGTCCGCCGCCTCTACGGTCCCCGATCCGTCGCGCTCGAGCGAAGTCAGTGCGGCCTGACCACCGGCCTCAGGGCCGGAACGCGCCGCGGACCCGGTCGAGGGAGTTTGCAGGGTCGGCCGAGCGACCGGAGCCAACAATACCGCGCGGGGAGTAAGGATTCGAGGTGTCGACCAACTCGGAGGCTCGCGGCCAGAGCGCAGCCATCCCACCGCCGACGAACGTTACTCCGACCGTGGCGGCCGAGAGCCTCCGGTTGATTCTATCGGACGGCCCCGTTCCGCTCGGGTATGTGCGAGACGAGAAGGACGTCTATCTCGTCGGCCGGGAACGATCCGCGCGATGGCCCGTGGAGGTCCTGCGCCCGGGTTCGGCGACCGTGGAGATCTCCGACGAGCGGCTGCGAGGCGCGGCCGAGCTCGTGGTCGACCCGGTCGAACGAGAACGGGTTCTCGACCGTTTCCGTCTCAAGTACGGGCTCCGCCGCTACGAGCGGTGGTATAGTCACCCGGCGCGCGTGATCCGGATTCGATTGGGTCCCTCCCTTACCCCCTCGGACGACGAATCTCGCTACTACGGTTGGCTCACCGCGGAGTTCGACAACGTGGCTGACGAGTACGACCAGCACATCCTCGGAAACCGGATCAATCGCTTGTTGCGGGACCGTTCGCTCGCGCAGCTTCGCACGACCTTCGGAAAGTCCTCGCGCCTGCTCGAAATCGGTTGTGGGTCCGGCATGGAAACGCTCCCGCTCCTCGCGGACGGACACGAGGTCTTCTGCATCGACATCTCCGAGCGGATGCTCGAGGTGGTTCGGCAAAAGGCCCGCCGAGAAGGCGTGACCGAGCGGTTGCGAACCGAACGACTCGCAGCCGCCTCCGTGTCGCGGCTCCTCGCCGAGTGCGGTCCCGGCGAGTTTGATGGCGCATACTCGACCTACGGTGCCCTGAACTGTGAGCCCGACCTCGCGCCTATCCCTCCGGCGTTGCATGAGCTCCTTCGCCCCCAGGCGCGATTCGTCGCGGGGGTGTACAACCGGTGGTGCGCCTTCGAGCTGCTCGGCTACTCACTGACCGGCCAGTTCGGCCGTGCCTTCGGACGAGCGGGTCGACCCGTGCGGGTCGGTTCCTCCCGCTTCTGTGTCGACATTTTCGCACATTCCGTCCCTACCTTCGCACGTACCTTCGCCCCCTGGTTCCAACCGGAACGGGTCGCGGGCGTCCCCGTCTTCCTGCCCCCGTCCGACCTCGTCGCATATGCTGAGAAGTTCCCGGACCGATTCGATCGATTGGCCGGCTGGGACCGGGTCCTCGCCGCTCGCTGGCCCTTCCGCTTGATGGGGGACCATTTCCTCATGACGCTCCGTCGGGCCGAACGGGAGAGCGCAGGGGCCATTGGGTCGGGTCGGCCACACGACGGCTAGCCACTTTCCAAGGGAGGTACGAACATACGGTCCCGCTCCAATCGCCCCGTGTGACGGTCGTGATCACCGCCTTTCAACGAAAGGGGTTCTTGCGAAGCGCGGTAGCTTCGGTGGTCCGCCAGGGATCCGACGCGCTCCCCGTCCAGGTTGTGGTCGTCAAGGATTTTGCCAACCCGTCGATCGATGCGTACCTTCGCGAGATGCGAGTGGATATCCTCGAACCGATGGGTTCCTCTCTGTCAGGCTGGATTGCCCAGGCGTTGTCGGTCGCGAAGGCGCCCGTCCTCGCATTCCTTGACGACGACGACCTCTTCCTCCCGGGTCGGATCGCCGCGCTCGACCAGCGGTTTCAAGAGGAGCCGCGCGCCGGCTACTATCGAAACGCGATTGTTAAGTTCTCGGCGGCCGGGGACGGAGGTCCGACGATTCCCGAGGGGCCGTCGTCCCCCGCCCACTGGGTCGAGGATACGGCGAAGAATCCCCGTTCGGTGGAAGCGATGTGGGTAACCGGCGCCGCGTTCAATCACAGCTCCATTGCGGTCCGACGGGAGCTGGTCGAAGCGTTCCGGTCGGAGCTCGAGCAACTCAGCGACGGTTACTCCACGTTCCTGTTCTACGCCGCCTTGGATTCCTCCTACGGGCTGATCATCGACCCGAGGCGGTGGACGGCATTCCGTGTCCACTCGGGAAACGAGTCTCCTCTCGCCGGGGCCCCCCGCCGAGAACGGTGGGAAAGGACATTCCGTTTGGCGGGAGCGCGGGCTCATGACGCCGCCGTGATCCTCGACCTTGTGCGTCGCCGACGACCGGGGATATGGACCCGCCCCCTCGAGAGAGTTCGGGCGCGGAACGAAATGTATCTGAGTTGGATCTCCCCCCGCCCCTCGCGTCGCCGCCGTGCGCGCGAGCTCGCCGGCCTGCTACGCACCGAAGGTCTGAGGAGTCTCCCCGGTGATTGGGTCGATCTGGCGCTCGGGGGTCTCGCGGTCGCCCGCCCCCGCTGGGTTCCGATGCGTGCCTAAGGTGCCGGCGCGGACAGGTCTCGAAGGTCAGGCACTTCCCGCTCGACCGGAGCTTCGAAACCGCAGTGGGCACACCGTAGGCTGTTCTTCGGAGGGAAATCGACCGGACCGAATCCGGTGCGGCACCGAGGGCACGCAAGGATACGATCGAGCAGTGGGAGTCGACCCACCGGGGTGCCTGGTTTCCTTGCGAGCACGAACCGTTGCGGGTAGAGGGGAAGTGTCACCACCAGCTCCGACAACCCGAGGTGCGTTCGCGTCGGGACCCGGCGCCCGAACCAGTAGTCCTCCATGCCGGTGGCAAATTCGCTCACCGTTTCGAAGCCCGATCGAGATAGGGTCCTTCGAAAGCTCGTTCGGCTCGGCAGCTCAGGAGCCGACCGGTCGTGCTTCACCGGGCCGGCCCCGGACGGGGTTGGGGGTCGAAGGGACTGGCGGAGCCGATGGTGAACGGTGGCGAAAGAGGCGTCGGGATGATAGCTCAGCAGCAGGAAACCCCCGGGAACGAGCAGACGGCACATCTCCCTAAGAGCGAGGCCGGGGTCGACCAAGAAATTGTAGATCCGGACCATGACCACCGCGGCGAAGCTGGCCTCGACGAAGGGGGGATGGTGGACGTCGGCCGCCAGGAGCCATCTGGGAGAATTCGGCCGAGCTCTCAATCGCTGAAGGAATTCGAGCGTTACGTCGACCCCAACGTACTCAGTGAATTGCCGAGTCAGAGCCGGCGTCAGTCGGCCCCCGCCGGGACCCACTTCGAGAACACGCGAGGTGGCCCCCCCGCTCAGGGCCCTTGTCACTATTGCTTGCTCGAGCGCAGTGGTCCGTTCGCGGCCTTCCCAGAGCCGCTCGAAGTCCAGCTGTCGGAAGTCGTACGGTTC
Organism: Thermoplasmata archaeon; assembly: GCA_050013595.1. GTDB lineage: Archaea > Thermoplasmatota > Thermoplasmata > Lutacidiplasmatales > UBA184 > Lutacidiplasma. Next base: position 5,343 of record JBEKEY010000075.1, read on the forward strand.
GGTGGGGTGCTCACGGCCGCCTTCGGCCGGTGACTCCAAAGTGCGGCGGCGGGTCACGACCCGCTCCGAGCCGAGGGCACCGCAGGCTCGAGATACCGGAGATTCGTTCCATCTCCGTTCCCTTCGTAACGATTGAAGAGCCGCAGGGCGGGGGAGGTCATCGGTTTCCCGGAGCTCCCCCCGAAGATAAGCGCGGGCTCGAAAAGGGCGCGGGATCCCGCGCCGCGGGGGTCGACGCGGCGACACGAACTGAGCCGGCCGGCGACTTCGCGAACGCGTCCGTTAAGGGTGAACGGACGATGCGCGCCCTTCGCGGGCGAGGGCTCGCGCGATTTCGGGTATTTCGTAATGCAGGTCTTCTACGACCTTGTCTCCGACCGGTCGCCGCTGGAGCACGATCCCTCCCCGGTGGAGGAGGAAGAGAAAGGAGCAGCGAACGGTGTCGATGCCAAGGCAGACCCCGTAATTCGAAAAGAGGTACTTGATCGGGAGGCGCTCCGATACGATCTTCAATGTTCGTCCCCCCCACTCTTCTTCGAGGACGTGGGACCCTCGTTTACCCCTTTTGGGGGGTCGTTCTGTGTCGGGGAAGGTCCGGAATCAGGGTCCGTTCCCGGAAAAGACCAGGTCCCGGAGACGGTCGCCGGCCAGGTAGAGCCACGGCCGGGGGGACTCCTGATCCCGGAGCAGCGTCAGCACGAATTGGACCAAGGTTGCGGTCATCACCAGCGCGATCACTGCCATCCCGTATATGCGGAAGCCGCCCCAGGCGTAACTCGCGTCGATCGCCATCGTGTACGTATTGAAGCCCGGGTAAACGGGACTCAAGAATTCCAAACCGAGGTCGTTGTTCACGAGCAAGCCGACCGAAGCGAGAACGATCGTGAACCACAGGAGGGCCCGTCGGCCCGGATGGAACACCACGACATCCAACGCGAGCAGGGAGAACAGGTAGAGGAAGTACTGTTCGTAAAGACCCCAGCGCAGGAGCAGGAACACGGTCAGCACGAGCAAGAGGGCCCGGAGCTCCGACCGAGGTTCGGCCATCCGTAACCACTTCGAGGCCATCCATCCCGCGGCGATGACTCCGGGAACCCAGAGGTATCCGGCCGCATCGTAGAGGTGCGGGATTGGTGAGAGCCACGCCGAAACCGAAGGAATCGAGAACACCCAGGCCCAGTTCAGCCCCGCTCCGTCCCCGTGGCTCTGGTAGTAGCTCACCGAGCCGATCCCCGGGAGCGACCAACCTTCGGCGGCGAATACGAGAACCGTGAGGAGGGCGGGAAGCGCGAATCCAATCAGCGCCAAAAGGCGCCGGATGCCCCGGTCCCGAAACACTTCGAGAGGGAGGAAGATGGCCGCAAGCCACTTGACGAAGATTCCGAGGCCGTAGAGCACCGAGCGTTCAATTCCCCCGTGCGCGTACAACAGCATCAGCAGGATCAGAACGACGATCGAGTCGAACTGTCCCCAGATCGCCGTGATGGCGATGGCGTAGGGAAAGAAGGACCAAAACGACAGGACAGCGAAAGCCGCGCGGAGGTCGCCGAGCCAACGGTTCACGATGCGATAGAGAAAGTAGGCGCTCGCCACGTCGGCGAGGATTCCCGGCTGCTTCAGGAGAAAATAGAGAACAAACCGGTTGCCTCCTCCCACGACATCCCAGACGCGGTACAGCCCTCCGAGCAGCAACGGCCAGAACGGCAAGTAGGCCGCGCCGGTCAGCGTTTGGTTCAGGTCGTCGAAACTGGTGCCCGGGGCGGGCGGCAGGAAACCCGGGTACGGGTTCTGGCCGAGGGAGACGGCGTAGCCCGTGCGAACCCAGGATTCGAAGTCGAACTGGTGGCCGGTCCAGAAGGAGAACGCCTCACGGACAAGAAGTCCTCCGAGGAGAATCTTCCACGCCCGGGACGTCAGGCGGGAGCGGGTCGCGACCGGAGGCGGGGCGTCCACCAGATCCCTCGGGTCGGTATCGGCGGCGGTCCAAAAGGTCATGCCGCTGGGCGACGGGGCCGATTCTTTGCCCCCAAGGAACTAAGGGGAGTGCTGTTTTGGGTTCGACCCGAAACCCATGGACGCGGTGAAGTACTTCGTTCGGCCCTTTACCGAAAGGGACTACGAAGCATCCAGCCGCATTGACGCGAAGGTGAACCCAGAGTTCACCTTCACGGCGGAGGAACAGCGGCACTGGGAGGAACAGTTCTCCACGCCGAGTCTCGTGGACGAAAAGTGGGTAGTCGAGGAGCGCGCCACCCGCTCGGTCGTCGCCGTGGGGTCCATGTCGCACTCGCCCTTCAGTTTCCACCCGCACAAGTTCTGGGTGTACGTGATCGTCGACCCGGCACACCAGGGGAGGGGCGTTGGGCGCTCGCTCGCCGCGCTCCTGGAATCGGAAGCCGCGGCGCACCGTGCGGTCTGCTTCTGGGCCAATGTACGCACGGACGACCCCCGAAGCCTCGAGTTCGCCCGGAGGATGGGGTTCGTCGAGGTTCGTCGGCTCTGGATGAGCACCCTGGACCTCTCCCGAACCGACCTACCGTCCCCGCCCCTTCCCTCGCGACCATCCAACCTCGAAGGGATACGATTCACGACGCTCGCGGAGGAAGGTCCCCAACGCCCCGAGGTGCATCGTCGGCTCTTCGACCTGCTCACCGAAGCATCCCGGGACGTGCCCCGGATGGGTGAGTTCACGCCGATCTCCTTCGAGCAGTTTGAAGGTTCGTTCTCGAACCCTGGCTTCCTTCCCGAGGGAACGTTTCTCGCAGCGGATGGGGAGACCTATGTCGCGATGACCGACTTTGAGAGGAACCTTGGGGAGAAGGATTCCCTCCGCGTAGGTTTCACGGGGACCCGCGCGGCGTACCGCGGGCGCGGCATCGCGACCGAGCTCAAGCGTCGGGCGTTCGAGTTTGCGCGTTCTCAGGGGATCCGAAACCTGCGGACGATGAACGACTCCCTCAACCTTGGAATGTGGGCGATCAACGAAAAGCAGGGATTCCGGCGGACTGTCCAATGGATCTGCCACGAGCGGCAGCTGGCCTCCGAGGCGGGTACTGCGGCGACGGAGACCCCCGCCTGAGTGATGGCGGCTCCCTGTGCCGCCTTTCCCGTCCGGCGCTGCTCTCGAAAACGCTTTTAAAGGGGAGTCCCCTCGTAGGTTCGAATGCCTTGCTTTCCGTGGGGGGCGTAGTCCTCCTTTGACTCCCACAGATTGATTCTTTTTCGGTCGATCGACATGGACCTCCTCGAGGCAATCCGCTCCTTCCGCCCCTGCCCTCAGTACCAGTCGCGGCCGGTCCCGCCGGAGAAGTTGAAGGCGGTCCTCGGCGCCGCTCGGCTCGCGCCGAGCCAG
>JBEKEY010000076.1:0-8576 GCA_050013595.1 Thermoplasmata archaeon
GCCTGCTCCGACTCGTGAACCCGACCGATTTTGCGAACCTCGTCACCGGGCAAGGATACTTTGTCAAGACCCTCATCTACTCCACCGTCGCCGAAGCGCAGGCTCCATCGATCGACTCCCTCGTTCTCGGCTACGGCGTGGTGACGTTCTTCCTTACCTTCGCCGGTCTCGCCATTTTCGTGTATCTTCTCGTGCAAGGACGGTTCAAACGCCACCACATCGTCTTCCTGGTCTTCGCCCTCCTCTCGATCTACCTGCCGATCTCCGCCGCCAAGTTCTTCCTCGTCGGCTCCCCGATCTTCGCCTTGTTACCGGCGGAGGCGCTCCGTCGGGCGCTCGACATCGCGGGCTACGGGGAGCTTCGCCGAACCACCGCGTCGCTCTCCGATCGGAGAAGTCAATTCTCGGCGTTCCGCAAGGCGTTCAAACCTCGGCACGTCCTCGTGATGGCTCTCGTGCTGCTGGTCGTCCTTCCGAACGTCTGGGTGGCGATCGACGCAAGCATCCCCGGCAACTCGAAGGCGGAGTACGCGACCCAGGTCGGAACCTCGCTTCCCGGCTGGCTCCAGCTGAACTCGTCCAACCCGTCCAGCTACTACTTCGGTGCCGCGGGAACGTCGCTCGACTCACCGGATCAGTACGATAGCGCGGGATACAATTGGCTCGCGCAACAGGATACGAACTTACCGGCGCCTCAGCGTCCGGCGTTCGTCAGCTGGTGGGATTACGGATTCCAGGCCATCGCTCAGGGTGGGCACCCGAGCGTCGCGGACAATTTCCAGAACGGGATTGACCCGGGCGGACAGTTCCTCCTCTCGCAGAACGAGTCCCAGGCCATCGCCGTGCTCGCCACGACGCTCCTGCAGGCCGAGCAACGCACGTCCGCCCAGCCGTACCTGCCAGCGGGGCTCAACCAGGTTCTCGCGGCCGACGGCCTAGACACGAACGAGCTCCACAACCTGCTCGTCAACACCAGCTCGGACTACACGCTCGTCGTGAACCATCCCGAACTCTACTTGCCGGTGAACCCGAGCACGCTCACCAACGACAACGCGATGTATCTCGCCATGGCCTACTTCCTGGCCACGTCGCTCCCCCTCAATGGGGTGGCGAAGGTCTACAACGACATCCAGGCGTACACCGGTTGGACGATCCGCTATGCGATGTCGGACTCTCGACTCTTCCCGTTCAGCGGCACGGACACGGGCATCTTCTACGCCCCCGCCGACCTGACCGGCCGGGTCATCGACTCCTCGGGGGAGCCGTCCACCTTCTTCAACGTCAGCATCGTCGGATCGAACGGCCAGGAGTATTCCCCCGGCCACCTGCCGTCGGGCGTGACCCAGGTGGGCAATCCCATCCTGAACTATTTCGCCCCCTTCTACCACTCGATGATCTACCACATCTACATCGGTTACAACGGGACGGACATCGGACAGTCGGCGGGGATCCCCGGCCTCTCGATGAACGGCACGATCGAACCCGGTTGGATGCTCCAGCACTTTGAGGTCGTCTACAAGACCGCCTATCTCTGCTCGCTTCCGAACAACGGCGGGCTGTGCGTGGCCGACAACCAGCCCGCCGCGATCGCGCAGGCGCCCCGGATCAACGGGTCGGCCGACCTGAGCGCCGGGAGCTACTTCAACGGCGGCGAGACCATGCTCGAGTACTATCCCGGTCAGACCCTCCTCGGGAACGTAGAGCTCCCGAACGGCGCGCCGGTCGGGGGGGCCCGCGTGACGGTCTCGGACGGCTGGGGTATCCCGCACCAGACCGTGCTGACGGCCTCGGACGGGTCGTTCTCGGTCGTGCTCCCGCCGGGTAACGACACCGTGAACGTGACGATGGGGGCCCTCCAGGGCCTCTCGCAGACCGGCAAGATCCTCCTCAAGTCGGTCTCGATCGTCGTGCCCAATGCGGTCGGACTCAGCATCGCTGCCCCCAACCTGGTGCAGACGATCACGATCCCCAGCGGCTCGATCCAGGGATTCGTCTACTGGCAGAACAACGCGAATACCACCTATTCCCCGCCCACGGACACCGTGGTCCCCGGCGCCCAGGTGGTCTTCTGGGGTTCGAATCTCACGCGGCATGTGGCGACCACCGATGCGAGCGGCTCGTTCGACGTCACGAACGTGGCCCCCGGCGTCTACAACTTCAACGTCCTCGAGAACGGTCGCAACTACACGAGCAGCTCCGTCACACTGGGGCCGGGTTCGAGTGCGAACGCCACCGCCGGCCTCCGAGCCGTGACGGTCCAGGGAGAGGTTCTTACCTCGAACGGAGCCACCGAACCCGGCGCGACCGTCACGCTGAGCGGCCCGACCGGCGTCCTCGCGTCGACCAACTCGAACAGCACCGGAAAGTATCTTCTCGGAAGCGTCGGACCCGGGAACTACACGGTCGTAGCGTCGATGCCGGGGTCGGATCTTCGCTCGGCGGGAGTACCGATCTTCCTCAGCTCGACCGCCTCGAGCGTGAGCGTGAACCTTACCCTACGCGCCACGGGCACCTCGACCTTCGTCCTCAGTGCGGCCGGAATCCTGGCGGCCGGAATACCGGTCCGATTCACTCCGATCAGCAGTTTCTCGAACGCCTCCGTCTCCCCTCTCGACACGCTCTGGAACTCGTCCGGTAATGCCACCGTCGGGGTCAGCTCGAACTCCGGTTCCGTCACGGTCGCCCTTCCGCCGGGAAGTTACTCGGTCTACGCGACGGGCCTCGTCAACGGGCAGATGTATGCGGCACTCGGCGCTACCACGGTCCTTTCCGGACTTTCCTCCTCGACCTCGCTGCTCACGCTCACCCCCGCGATTCCTCTCTCGGGAGCGATCGGGTCGGTGGGAGCCCCGAGCGGTTCGACACGGACCGCGGTGATCGCTTACTCATCGAGCGGTGACGAGGTCGTCACCTGGGCGACGGGCGGCGCATACGCGCTCTCGCTCCCCGCCGGCATCTACAGCCTTCTCGCGCTCGAGGGGAGCACGGGGGCTTCCTCCTCGGTGTGGGCCGGTCTTACGGGGACCACGCTCACAGGTCCCACGGTGCTCCCCATCGACCTGGTCTCGGCCCTCCGCGTGGCCTTCACCGTCGGAGCCAGCACGTCCGGCACCACGGTCTATCCCGCCTCGGGAGCGCGGGTCTCCGTGAGCGCGGGTCCGGGAGGGCCCTCGATCCCCTCGGTCGCCAACGACAACGGCTCGGTCGCGCTCTACGTTCCGTCCACCCTGCCGCTCACGGCCGGGTCTTACTGCGTTGAGAGCTCCGCCCTCGGTTTCGCACCGACCTCGAGCTGCGGCCTCTCCCCGAGCGGGCTCGCCTCGATCACCCAGCTGTCGACCTCGCTTCAGCCGGTGACGGTCAAGCTCACGATCGTCGGCCTGCCGACCGGCGCGTCGGTCGTAGTGAACTTCACCGCGGAGAGCTCGACCGCCGTGACCCGCTCGTTCTCGGGGGGCCCCACGTTCTCGTTCTCGATGGCCCCCGGTCTCTACTCGATCAGTGCTCGCGCCGTCATCGGGTCCGGAACGGTGGTGTACCTTCCGCCCGGCCCGCTCTCGACGACGATCCCCCTCGGGGCGACGTATTCGAACCTCACGCTCTACTTGATTCCGCAGGTGATCTCCACCGGAACCCTCTCCCTGCCCTCGAGCCTCCCCCGAGGGAACGTCACGGTCACCCTCTCGTCGTCCGAGTTCAACACGAGCGTGAGCGGGAGCTCGTTCGAGCTCGGGTTCTATGCCGCTCCAGGGACCTACTCGGCGTACGCGACGGCGACCTCGGGAGGAACGACCTACGCGAGCCTCTCCCGGGTCACGATCGCGGCCGACGGGAACATCACGCCGGCGATCGTTCTCTCCGGAGCCGGCCCCACCTTGTCGGGCACGCTGGTCGACTCCTCCGGGGGAACCGTACCGCTGAACGCGACCGTGCATCTCGCGGCCCCGAGCGGCGCCGTCGCGGTGGCGAACGCGGTGCTAGGAACGTTCTCGCTCCCGCTCAACGCGGCCACCACCTACTCGGTCTTCGTGAACGGTACCACGTCGAGCGGCGGCCCGAACGGAAGCTTCCTCGAAGCGTGGAGCGCCTCCGTCGGCGCGACGTGCTCGCTCGGGTCGACCGGGTCGTCGTGTAACGTTCTCCTCTTGGGGGTCCCCCAATCGGTCTGGCTGAACGGCACGTTGGTCGCCGCGGGAGTTCCCGGGCCGGTGCCGGGCTCGTTGCGTCTCGTGGGACCGTACCCGTCCACCGCAGCGACCCTGCTCAACACCTCGACCGGCGCTTTCTCCACGAAACTCCTTCCCGGCGCCTATTCGCTCTACGCGACCGGAGGTGGCTCCTCCTTCACGCTCGCCAGCCTCACGAGCATTCTCGCCTTGTCCTCGAGCCTCGGTCCGCTGTCCGTGACCCTGGCCCCCACCTGGGTCGACACGATCTCGGTCGCTCCCCCGGACGGCACCGTCGCCGGCCTCGGGCCGATCACGCTCACCATTACCGATGCCCTCGGCACCCGGGCCATCTATACGGGCCAAGTGGTCGACTCGCCCATCCCGCTCGCCCTTCCCGTGGGAACCTACATCGTTCGCGCTTCGGCCCCGGGGACGCTCGGAGGCATCGCGACGAACGCCTCGGCGCAAGCGACCGTGACAATCCTCAACGGCAACGTGGGCACCGTGCTCTCGCTCGCCTACACCACGACCACGTCGGTCGCCGGTACCCTGGTCGGACCGCGCTCCGCGACCGTCGCGGCCGGCGGGACCGCGAGCTTCGCGTTCTCCGTCCGGAACACGGGCAACCTTCCGGTCACCGTACACCCCGTGGGGACCCCTTCCTACTGGAACTTCAACTTCAGCTTCGCGAACGTGACGCTGCTCCCGGGCCCGGCCGGCACGGCCTTCGCTGGCGAGGTTCGGGTCGGGGTCCCCGCGGGCACGGATGTGGCGCACCCGGGCGTCACGATCGAGTTCGAGACCTCGGGCGGGTCGGTCGTCGGTTCGGTCGGCCCCGTGCCGACGGTCAACGTCATCGGCTACTACGGGATCGCGACTGGCACATCGAGCGGGGCGGACCAGATAGGCCCGTCGACCGCTGTCGTTCCGTTCTACGTGGTCAACACGGGGAACGTCGGCGAGACGGTGGTGGCGTCGATCTCCGATACCGCCCGGCTCGCGAGCCTCGGCTGGCGGAGCGGGTTCGTCGGCGGTAACAACCTCACCGGCCAGCTCTCGAGGTACCTGGCCGCGGGCGCCAACGCTACCTTCTACGCAAACCTGACGGCCACCGCATCGATTTTCGTTCCGCCGGGCACCGTAACGGTCACGCTCTCCGCGCTCAACGCGTCCGGGAGCGTGTCCGAGACCCTCACGCTGAACGTGCCGACCGCCTCGGTGACCGCCGGCAAGGGCAACGGTGCTCCGCCGCTCACGGTGACCGGCCCATCGCTCGGCTCCGCGCCCAACCTGCCACCGGACTGGCTGGTGCCGCTCCTCGCATTCGTTCCGGCGATCGCCCTCGTCGCGGGCGTGCTCACCTTCCGATGGTGGCGCACCCGGAGGTGGACCCGGCGGTGAAGCTCCGCTCGCTCGCGGTCGTCGCGCTGATTCTCGTCCTGCTCGCCCCGACGTTCCTCGCCACGGTCGGGGCGTTGGCTCCCGAGGCTCGCGCGGCCGGTACCTCGTCGGTCACCGGCTCGATCACCGGACCGACGCTGGTCGCGACGCAGTCGACGACGCAGTACGAGATCCACGGTTCGGGCGGTCCCGCGGTCGCGGCGAACGGGACGATCGTCGGCACGATCGCGTACTACACGACCCTGCTCGCGACCAACCTCACGGGGGTCTCGTTGTCCCCGCCCAGCGCGAACTTCACGTTCAACAGCTCGATCGCGGCGCATCTCGCGGTCGGGAACGCGAGCGAGACGATCACGATCGACGTGATGATCTCCTCGGTCTACCAGGGAACGAACGAGTCGACCAACTTCACCTACACCGTGACGGTCGTCCAGCCGTATGTCGTCACCGCGACCATCGTCGACTCGTCGTCGTCGACGGTGACGGGGTTCACGGTCTTCGTGACGCTCGACGGCACGGTGATCGGCAACGTGACCGTGCCGAGCCTCCAGGTCGGGGGAAGTTACCAGGTCACGTTCGACTACCCCACGACGGGCCTCACCGCGGGCGACCATACGTTCGCGATCTCGCTCGTCCAGGAGCACGGGCTCGTCATGTTCGCGAACGGACAGACGACCTACGCCCAGACGGTCTACGTGACCGGCCCCGCGACGGACTACACCTTGTGGTATGTCGCCGGAATCGTAGCGTTCCTCGGGGCCATCTTTATATTCGCATCCCGGGTGGCCGCGCGCCGGCGCGGCGCGTCGCGTCGCTGACCGGCGAAGGATCTCGATCGAATGGCAGCCCGTCTCGACCTGCGATGCTCTTCCTGCGGACGGACCGTCCCCGCGAAGGGGGCGACCCAGTTCCCGTGCCCGAGCTGCGGCGAGACGACCATCGGACGCTGCTCGCGCTGCCGCGACCAGAGCGTGCTCTATCGGTGCACGAAGTGCAACTTCGAGGGACCGTAGGGGGTTCCGTGGGCCCGGTCGCTGTCCTCTTCCGTCTGATGCCCCAGGGCGTCGAGACCGACCTCAACGAGGTCGCGAAGGGGGTCCGCGCCACGCTGCCCTCGGGCGTCACGATCCGGGGAATGCAGGTGAAGGACATCGCGTTCGGATTGAAATCGCTGCTCGTCTCGGTCGTCATGGACGACACGGGCGGGATCCTCGAGTCGACGGAGCGGGCGTTCGCGAAGGTCCCGCACGTAGAGTCGGTCGAGGTCATGGAAGAGGGGCTCCTCTAGGGAAGCCCGGGCAGGGCGGCCATGGACCTCTTCACGCACGTACTCGTCGCATACCTCCTGACCTACGGCCTCGTCGGCCTCCAGCCCCAGTATCTGGCGGCCGGGGCGCTCGCCGGAGGGATTCCGGACGCGGACGCGCTCCTCTTCCCGCTCTCCCGGCGCTTTCCGATCCTCCGCCACCACGGGATCACCCACTCGCTGTTCGGCGTGAGCGTCGTGGCCGTGGTGGGGGCGCTCGTGGCGCCGATGATCCTTCCCGGGTCCCCGCTCCTCTATTTCGTCGTGATGGAGGTCGGCGGGATCGCCCACATCCTGCAGGATGGGTTCACGCAGTTCTCGGTCCCGCCGCTGCTCCCGTTCTCCGATAAGCGTCTGCAGCTCGACGCCGACCGGGCGATCAACTTCGTGACGTTGGTCGTTTCCGTCATCGGGTTCTACGTCCTCCTGGGCGTCGAACGCAATCACGTCGCGCTCGGGGTCTACGTCGACACGCTCTGGCTGCTCACCGCCTTCTTCGTGGCCTACTTCGCCGTCCGTCTCGCCGGGCGGGCCGCCATCGGCCGGCACCGGGTCCTCCTCGGAGAACGGGCCCAACCCGTACCGACCTCGAACCCGTTCTCCTGGATGCTGCTCTCCGAGAGCCTCTCCGGTGGCCGGATGCGCACGACCTGGGCCCGGTACGTCCTCGGGCGCGGCATCACCGCCGGACCGTTCACCGTCGAAGGGCCGATGGAGCTTACGCCGCACGCCGGAGCTCCGTCCACCGCGACCGAGGCACTCGAGTGGTCGTATCCGCTCGCCCGGCACGCGAGTCGGGTCATCGAGACCACGTACCACTTCGGTGAGGCGTTCCAGGAAGCGGCCGGGACCTGGGTCGCGGTCTGGTATTCGCTCGAGTTCACGATGTTCGGCCGCTCGCCGGGAGTGCGCGTTCGTTTCCCCACGCGCGGTGGTCCGGCGGAAGTGCACTCGACCTTCTATCGGCCGGTGCAGCACCGGATCTAGTCGCGAGCGCGGGCCAGCGACCCCGTGAACCAAGGCGGCGTTACTTGTACGTCGACTGGTGGGTGGTCCCTTCGTCGTCGACGATCGTGATGCATTCCCCTTCGCACTCGAAGAGGCAGGCTTCGCACATGATGCAGTCGGGGCCGTGGATCACGGCCGACTTCTCCGCCCGGAACTGGAACTTCGCGGCGACCGCGGGGTCGTCGACGACGTTCGGCCAGTTCTCCCGCGGCTGCATCTCGAACACCGTGACCGGACAAACGTCCCGGCAGTGGCTGCAGCCCGTGCACTTCTCGTGAGCGACTTCCACACTGACCATGGACGACCCGTTTTCCCACCGACGCGGAATATATTAAGTCGTTCCGTGGAGGAGTTCTCCGCTCGCCGGCCGGCGGTCGTGCTAGCTTGCGACGCGGCTCCCGGTCACGGGATGTCGGCGGGGTTCCACATCCCCACCCGCGGGCCGCCCCGCAGCGCGTCGAGAGCGGTCATCTCGGCGGCCGAGAGCGAGAAGTCGAAGACCTGGGCGTTCTCCCGGATCCGTTCGCGGTGCACCGACTTCGGTAGCTCGATGGCACCGTGCTGGAGGCCCCATCGGATGAGCACCTGCGCCGGGGTCCGGTGGCGTGCCGCCGCGACCGACTGGAGGGTGGGGTCGTCGAGGTGCCGAGCGCGGGTCAAGGGCGACCAGGCTTCGAGGAGGATCCCATTCC
>JBEKEY010000077.1:0-8242 GCA_050013595.1 Thermoplasmata archaeon
TGCACCCGGGTCACGTCTTCTTCCTCACCGAGGCGCGCAAGCTCGGCGACGAGCTCGTCGTCGTCGTCGCCCGCGACCAGACGGCCCGCCGCCTGAAGCGCGAACCGTACGTCCCCGAGCATATCCGACGCGAGATGGTCGAGGCCTTGAAACCGGTCGACCGCGCGGTCCTCGGCTCGGCGACCGACATCTACGAGACCGTGATCAACGAGCGCCCGAACATCATCGCCCTCGGCTATGACCAGGTCTGGAACGAGCAGGAGGTCGTGAAGGAGTGCGAGCGGCGCGGCGTTCCGGTGAAGGTCGCGCGGATCGGCGCGCTGATGCACAACGACCTCGCGACCCGTCGGCTCATCGAGCGGATCCTCGAGCGCGGCAAGGAGGTGCGCTCGTGAAGACGATCGGGGTCGTCGACACGACGTTCGCGCGGGTCGATATGGCCGGCTACGCGGTGAGGGCCCTCCGGGCCCGCGGCACCGGCTTCAAGGTCGTCCGGAGCACGGTTCCCGGCATCAAGGACCTGCCCGTCGCCTGCCGCCGGCTGTTCCGTGAGGGGGCGGACCTCTGCCTCGCGCTCGGCATGCCGGGGAAGGCGGAATACGACAAGACCTGCGCGCACGAAGCGTCGCTCGGGCTCATGTTCGCCGCCGTCCTCGATACGAAACCGGTCGTCGAGTGCTTCGTCTTCGAAGGGGAGGCCGCGGGCCCGAAGGAGCTCGAGACGCTCGCCCGCCGCCGGGCGGAGGAGCACGCGGTCAACGCCTACTCGATGCTCTTCCGGCCGGGCGACCTCGCCCGTCGCGCCGGGGAAGGCCTGCGCCAGGGGTTCGCCGACGCGGGGCCGGTCCGTCGGGCGCATTGACCATCAGGATCCAGAAGGAGGAATCAACCATGCCGAAGAAATCGAAAGAAGGGAACGGAATGAACGTGGCGATCGTCGTGAGCGAGTTCAACTATGACGTGACGCTGTTGATGCTCGAGCGAGCGAAAGAGGAGGTCTCCTTCCTCGGCGCGTCGCTCGGACCGGTGTTCAAGACGCCGGGCGTGTTCGATATGCCCCTCGCGGCGAAGGCGCTCCTCGGCCGGGACGACGTGGACGCCGTCGTCGCGCTCGGTGCGGTCATCGAAGGCGAGACTCAGCACGACGAGGTCGTGATGAACCAGGCGGCGCGCAAGCTCGCCGACCTCGCGGTCGAGTTCGGAAAACCGGTCGGCCTCGGCATCTCGGGACCGGGCGAGACCCGGCTCCAGGCGCAGGACCGCATCGAGAACGCGGGCAACGCGGTCCGGGCGGTCGTGAAGATGTACCGGAGGCTCCGGGAACTCGACTGAGCAGCGGTCCCGGGCCTAGAGCCCGAGGCGGCTGCGCAGGTACTCGAACGCGGTCTTTCCCTTCGACGTGTGCGGAGTGAAGGTTAGCTTTCCCGGCGGGACCCGGTCGCGCGACCGCGTCGTGAGCGCCGTCACGAGCCGCTGGTGCTCGGTCTCGATCGTGACGTCCGGGTTCGCCGCCGCCCCCTTCGTGACCGAGATCGCCCCGGCCGTGGTGACGGTGAGTGACGCCACCTCCTTCTCGGTCCGGAACACCCACGTTTGCGGCAGGTAGGCGCGGACCATCCCTCCGAAGAATCCTCCGAGCTGGGACTGCACTTGCGGCTGCACGTCGCGCGCGACCGATTCGAGCAGCGGGACGAGCGAGGTCATGGGGGTTCCCCGTTCCGCAGCGGATAATTAGGTACCGCTTCGACCGTGTCCGCGGCGCGGACCGCGCCAAGGCCCACCGAGGTCAAATCCAGTAGCCCCAACCGTTATGGGGATGACGACCTCGTTCGGTCCCCGGGGGGAACGCCAGGGTGGGCCCTCGTGAGTTCTACGACTCATTGCCGTCGACCCAGGACCGGGCGCTCGTGCTCGCTCGTGAGGGCGCGCCCGAGGGCACCCGGGTCGTCGCCCGCCATCAGGCAAAGGGCCGGGGGCGCCTCGAGCGCTCGTGGCAATCCCCGAGCGGCGGCCTCTACTGTTCCGTCGTGCTCCACCGACCCAGCGAGCACGCGGGGTTGCTACCGCTCACGATCGGGGCCCGCCTCGCTTCCGAGCTCGGCGAGCGTTTCGCGATACCGCTCTCGTTGAAATGGCCCAACGATATCCTCGTCGGGGAGGAGGGAACCCCGATGCGCAAGCTCTCGGGGATCCTGATGGACGAGGTCGCGTCACCGACGCTCGGCCGTGCTGCGGTCGCGGGGGTCGGAGTGAACGTTCGTCTCGGACCGGAGGTCCTTCCGGCGCTGCTCCGGGAGCGTGTCGCCGCGCTCGATGAGCTCGTCGAGCCGGTACCGTCCCTCGATGAGATCGAGACGCTCGTCGTCGAGGCGGCGCTCGGCGCCGCTCGATGGCTCAGCGAGCCGGGGGGCGCGACGAAGGCTCGCGCGTTGTGCCGGCAGCTGCTCTACGGCGTCGGCCGCGCGGTCACGGTCGATGGTCGGCCCGCGGGGACCCTGGAATCCCTGGGGGAGGAAGGAGAGCTCTGGCTCTCGACCCCCACGGACCGGGTGGCCATATGGGCGGGAGATGTTCGGGTGGAGGAAGCACGATGAGCGAAGCATTTGACCGGTGGACGGTCCTTAGGAAAAAGGTCCGTGAGGGCGGAGGCGCCGAGCGCGTCGAGCGGCATCGGGCCGCGGGCAAGCTCACGGCCCGGGACCGGCTCGAGGCGTTCTTCGACCCCGGCTCGTTCACCGAGATCGACGCGTTCGTGACGCACCGTGTCGACAAGTTCGGGATGGAGGAGCGACGCGTGCCCGGTGACGGCGTCGTCACGGGCTGGGGCGAGGTCGATGGGCGGCCGGTCTGCGCGTTCGCGCAGGACGCCACCGTCTTCGGAGGCGCGCTCGGAGAGGCGCACGCGATGAAGATCGTCAAGGTCATGGACACCGCGCGCCGGGCCGGGGTCCCGATCGTCGGGCTCGACGATTCGGGCGGAGCCCGGATCCAGGAAGGCGTGATGAGCCTCGGAGGGTACGGCGAGGTGTTCTTCCGCAACGTCCTCCTCTCGGGCGTCGTCCCGCAGCTCTCGCTGATCCTCGGCCCGTGCGCGGGCGGCGCGGTCTACTCGCCCGCGATCACCGACTTCGTGATCATGACGAAGCGAACCGGCCAGATGTTCATCACCGGTCCGGACGTCGTGCGGGCCGTGACCGGCGAGGAGGTCACGATGGAGACGCTCGGCGGGGCCGAGACGCACGCCGCCGTGAGCGGCGTCTCCCACTTCACCGCCCACTCCGACCGCGACGCGATCGCCCTCGCCCGCCGGATCCTGAGCTACCTTCCGCTCAACAACCTCGAAGACCCTCCCACGGCGCCCCCGAGCGCGCCCAGCCACTCCTCAATCGCCGAACTCTCCCGCGTGGTCCCCGAGGACTCGAACGCTCCGTACGACGTGCACGCCGTCATCGAGCGGATCGTGGACCCGAATTCGCTCCTCGAGGTCCACGCCGCCTGGGCGCCGAACATCGTGGTCGGCCTCGCGCGGCTCAACGGCCGGTCGGTCGGGGTCGTCGCGAACAATCCCGCGGTGCTCGCGGGGACGCTCGACATCAACGCCTCGAGCAAAGCGGCGCGGTTCGTCCGGTTCTGCGACGCGTTCAACCTCCCCTTGCTCACCCTCGTGGACGTCCCCGGATTCCTTCCGGGCACCTCGCAGGAGCACGGAGGGATCATCCGGCACGGTGCGAAGCTCCTCTACGCGTACGCCGAGGCGACCGTTCCGATGCTCACGGTGATCCTGCGGAAGGCCTACGGCGGCGCCTACGACGTCATGTGCTCGAAGCACCTGGGAGGCGACGTGAACCTCGCCTGGCCGACCGCGGAGATCGCGGTCATGGGCGCGGACGGCGCGGTCAACATCCTCTTCCGACGCGACCTCGAGAAGGGAACGCCGGAAGAGCAGGAAAAGCTCCGCGCCCAGCTCACGGACGATTACCGCAAGGAGTTCCTCAATCCGTACCTCGCGGCGGAGCGCGGCTACATCGACGACGTCGTCGACCCGGCGGACACCCGCGACCGCCTCGTCGCCGGGCTCTCCCTCCTCTCCTCGAAGCGCGACGACCGACCCGGCCGAAAGCACGGCAACATCCCGCTCTAGAGGACCGGCGTCACCATGGTCGAGTTCACGGAGACGGTCCTTCGGGACGGCCACCAGTCGCTCATCGCGACCCGGATGCGCACGCGCGACATGCTCCCCGCGGCCGAACGCCTCGACGCGGTCGGCTACCGCTCGCTCGAAGTGTGGGGCGGAGCGACGTTCGACGTCTGCCTGCGCTTCCTGCGCGAGGACCCGTGGGAGCGGCTAAACGCCCTCAAGAAGGCGATGCCGAAGACGCCGCTCCAGATGCTCCTGCGGGGCCAGAACCTGGTCGGCTACCGGCACTACGCCGACGACGTCGTCGATAAGTTCGTGGCCCAATCCGCCCGCTGGGGGATCGACATCTTCCGGGTCTTCGACGCGCTCAACGACCCGCGCAACATGGAGGCAGCGCTGCGGGCCGTGAAGAAGACCGGCGCCCGGGCCCAGGCGACGATCTGCTACACGACAAGCCCGGTGCACACTCTCGACTCGTTCGTCACGCTCGGAAAGAGACTCGCCGAACTCGAGGCGGACGAGCTCTGCGTCAAGGACATGGGCGGCTTCATGCCCCCCACCGAGGGCGCCGCGCTCGTGCGCGCGCTCGTGAAGGAGGTCGGCCTCCCCGTCGTGGTCCACACCCACTCCTCGAGCGGGATGTCGACCCTGACGTGCGTCGCCGCGGCGGACGCGGGGGCGACCGCCATCGACACGGCCCTGAGCCCGTTCGCCGGCGGGACGAGCCAGCCTCCGACGGAGACGCTCGTGGGGGCCCTCCAGGGGACCGACCACGACCCGAAGCTCGACCTGGCCCTCCTCGCCGACCTCGCCGCGTACTTCCACACGGTGTTGGACCGGTACCGACCGCTCCTCAACCTGCGGTCGCTGCAGACCGACCCCGGCATCCTGATGCACCAGATCCCCGGCGGGATGCTCTCGAACCTTCTCTCGCAGCTCGCCGAGCAGGACGCGCTCGGCCGGCTCACGGAGGTGCTCGACGAGGTGCCGCGCGTGCGCGCGGACCTTGGCTACCCGCCGCTCGTGACGCCGACGAGCCAGATCGTCGGGATCCAGGCGGTCATCAACGTGCTGACCGACGGGCGCTACAAGCAGATCACGGGCGAGGTCCGCGACTACGTGCGGGGACTCTACGGGACCCCGCCCGCGCCGCTCGACCCGGAGCTCGTGAAGAAGGTCACGGAGAACGCGCCCGCGATCGTCGGCCGGCCGGCGGACCTGCTGCCGCCCGAGTTCGAGAAGATGCTCGGTGAGGTCCGTAAGTTCGTCCCCGCCGCGGACACGGCCGAAGCGCTCTCCTACGCGCTCTTCCCCGCGGTCTACAAGTCGTACCGCCGCGCGCTCGACCACGGCCTCGACGGCGACGTGCTCACGTCGGTCGCGCTCGGCGTCGTGGGCGCGCTGCGCGCGCCGAAGCCGGCAGTCCCCGCCCCGACCGTCCCCCCCGCTCCGAACGGTGCGGCGGCCCCGGTCGTGGACACCGGGAGTGGCATGAGCGCGTGGGCGTTCGCCGGTCGCACGCGGGCCCAGTCGCAACGGAGGTGGATCGATGCGAGTCGTCCTCGAACGCGCCGGTAAGAAGACCGAGGTCGAGGTCGCCCCCGACCTTTCGTCCGTCACCCTCGGAGAACGGACGTACCCGGTCGTCGTGGTCGCGAGCAGCGTGAACAAGGTCGAGCTCGAGATCGATGGCGAGAAGGCGGTCGTCGAGAACTGGCCCGAACATTTTTCCCAGCCGTTCACGCCGGTCGACGTGAACGGGGAGCGCTGGTCGGTGAAGGTCGAGACCGGTCCGGCGGACCCCGTTCCGCCGTCCGGTCCTTCGTTGGCCCCCCCGCCCCCACCGCCTCCTCCGCCCCCACCGCCCCCGCCGCCCCCTGAGGGATCTCCGACGACGCCGACGAGCGACGCCGCCGCCGGCGAGGGAGTGCCGGTGATCCCACCGATGCCCGGTCGCGTGATCGAGCTCCGGGTGGCCGAGGGTGACCACGTCACGAAGGGACAAACGCTCCTCGTCCTTGAGGCGATGAAGATGCGCGGCGAGGTCGCGAGCCCGGCCGAGGGCGTCGTGCGCGACGTGAAGGTCGCGGCCGGCGCGAACGCCCGCGCGAAGGAGCCGATGATGTGGATCCGTCCCGACGGGTCGAGCCACTAACGTCGTGCTGCGGAAGGGACCGCGGGTTCCTCGTCCGGTTCGTCGGGCGGATCGGCCGGGGGCCCGTCCGGTGCTCCGTCGTTCGCGGCCTTGTCGTGACGGTCCGCTTCCTCCACCGGGTCTTCGAACGGTTCCTCTTCCTCTTTCGCCGGCTTGGGCCGGGGGCGAGGGGGCTCGTACGGAAGCGTGCGGTACCAGGCGAGGTACCCGATCGCAAGAACGACCGGTACCGCGAGAAGGGCGAACGTCACGAGGCCGAGGCCGTAGTATCGGCCGAGGAGGAGTAGGCCGAGCGTGAGTCCCCCCAGAAGGCCGGCGACCACCGGCAACGAGACGAGGTACGACCCACGACCGGCCATGGTTCGTTTCGCTCCTCACCAACGCGGTAGTGCGTGACCGCACGCCGGGCAGGCGGGCGTGCCGGGTGCGATCGGGGCCGCACAATAGATGCAGAAGCCGATCCCGCCGCCCGCGGGATCGGGCCCGGAGAGCGGTGGGCTCGCCGACGGCGAGCTCGACGGGAACGGAGACCCGCTTGCCAGCGGGCCGCCCGGGCCACCGCCCGGAAGGGGCGCCGCGCGCGGTCGAATGGCGTAGAGAAGGACGAAGCCGGTGACCATCCAGGCGATCAGCACGTAGAACGCATCGTTCGAATACTGCGGGTACTCGAAGAGGATGACGAAAGCGATGGCGATCGCCACGAGGTTCGCGATCGAAATGAGCACCCGCCGGTTCACGTTCGTCTCCCTCCAGCCTTAGCGACCGGCGGTTACTTGGCGTTTTGTCCGTGCCGGGCGAACGCACGGGGAGCCCCGCCGAAGGGCAAGGTAAATAGGACCCGCGGCTCGCGCCGCGCCATGACGTTCGTTCCCCGTCTCATCGCCCGGGACGAATTCACCTACGAGATCCCCATCGACGAGGTGCCCGGGATGCGCGTCCCGGGGGTCCTCTTCTCGGACGCCGCGCTGCTCTCGGGGGTCGAGGGCGACCCTTCGCTCGTCCAGCTCGCGAACGTCGCGACCCTGCCGGGGATCGAACGCAACTCGCTCGCGATGCCCGACATCCACTTCGGGTACGGGTTCCCCGTCGGGGGCGTCGCCGCGTTCGACCTCGTGGACGGCGTGGTGTCCCCGGGCGGGATCGGCTACGACATCAACTGCGGGGTGCGGCTGATGCGCACCAATCTCACGACCGAGGAGGTCCGCCCGCGGCTCTCCGAGCTCATCGACCGTCTCTATCGCGAGGTACCGTCGGGGGTCGGCTCCCACGGGGGTTTCCCGCTGCGTCCCGGCGAGCTCGACGCGGTGCTCTCGGACGGCGCGGCATGGGCCGTGGCGCAGGGGCACGGGCGGCCCGAGGACCTTCCCGTACAGGAAGAGGAGGGACGCATGCCCGGAGCGCTTCCCGGGGAAGTCTCCGAAACGGCCCGCAAGCGCGGGCTGAAGCAGCTCGGCACCCTCGGATCGGGCAACCATTTTCTCGAGGTTCAGTCGGTCGACGAGGTCTTCGACCCCGAATTCGCCCGTGCCCTCGGCCTCGTTCCCGGCCGCGTCACGGTGATGCTGCACACGGGTTCGCGGGGGCTCGGCCACCAGGTGGCCACCGACTTCATCCAGACGATGGACCGCCGATTGCGCGAAGAGAAGGTCGAGCTCGTCGACCGGCAGCTTTCGTGCGCGCCCGTCGCCTCCGACCCCGGCCAGCGCTACCTCGGCGCGATGGCGGCCGCGGCGAACTTCGCGTGGGCGAACCGACAAACGATCACGCACTGCGTGCGCCGCGCGTTCGCCGGGGTCTTCGGCCGGACCGACGAGTCGCTCGACCTCTCGGTCGTCTACGACATCGCGCACAACATGGCGAAGGTCGAGGAGCACGCGACCGAACGGGGTCGAAAGAAGCTCCTCGTCCACCGCAAGGGCGCGACCCGGTCGTTCCCCGCCGGCCGCGAC
>JBEKEY010000078.1:0-10097 GCA_050013595.1 Thermoplasmata archaeon
ACGGGTCGGGACCGGTCGGTCCGTCCTTTAGAGGACGTGCCGGTCGAACTCGGCGGGCGGGAGCGCGAGCCCGAGGGACGCAACGAGCCCGGTCACTTCCTCGATGAAGCGGCGCCGGGCCTCCTCGTTCGTCCAGCGCTTCAGGCCGTACTCGATCGCGCGGCGGCTCGTATCGGAGTTCGAGTGGCCGAACATGTCGAGGGCGCGCGGATACCACTTGTTCACCGCGGCCTGCGCCTCCTCCTTCGAGCCGGCATACTTGGGTCCGTCCTGGACCATGCGTCGAAGCACGCTCGCGCCGAAGTTGAGGTGGAGCTGCTCCTCGCTCAGCATGAGCGGCATCGCTCGGGCGAGCGGGCCGTACGAACACTCCTGGAACGCGCGCAGCTGGTAGACCCCGACCCGGTCAATGAAGCAGGTGAACGCCCCCACGTCGCTCCAGAGGTCGAACTTCATGTTGAACGCGTCGAGCTTGTGTTCGCCCTCGCGCTTCGTGAGGAGCTCGTCGATGAGGCGCTGCCCCTCCTCGCCGAAATCACGGAGGATCCGGCACGCTTGGAGGCCGTGGCGGGCCTCGTCGGCGATGATGCGCGACTCGATCCATCGATCCTCGAGCGTGGGCGCGCGGTCGAGCCAAGGGCGATGCTGCTGGATCGAAGCGAACTCGGTGTCGGCCTGAACGACCATGAGCTTGACGACGAGCTTGCGCATATCGGGAGGGACCTCCTCCGCGGTCTCGTACTTCCGAACACCGGCGGACGAACCCCAGAGGATCTCCCGCACCGGCTCCATGGTGCCGCCCTCCTGGATGCTCTTCGACGTGGGCGGCTTGACAGTGGGGTCGTGGCCGGACATGAGAGGATGACCGTCCTAGGGTTCAACGGCCCTTAAAGGTGGGCTTTCGCTTTTCGACGAACGCCGCCAGTCCTTCCTTCGCGTCCTCGGTCACGAAGAGCCGGTTCTGGAGCTCGCGCTCGAGGGCGAGGCCCGCGATGAGGGGCATCTCGACCCCTTCGAGGACCGAGCGCTTGATGAGGCTCACCGCACGCGCGGGACCGTGAGCGAGGGCGCCCGCGTACGCCTGGACGTCCTTCGCGAACGTTTCCCTCGGGTACACGTAGTTCACGAGCCCGATGTCGAGCGCCTCGTCGGGCGTCAGGAGCTTCCCCGTGATCATCATGTCGAGCGCACGGGACGTTCCCACCAGGCGGGGCAGCCGCTGGGTGCCTCCCGTACCGGGAAGGACCCCGAGCGTGACCTCGGGAAGGCCGATCTTCCCGGAGTCCTTCGCCATCATGCGGAGGTCGGTCGAGAGCGCGATCTCGAGCCCACCGCCGACGCAGTGACCGTTGATCGCCGCGATGACGATCTTCGGGGTGCTCGCGAACTTGTTGAGCGTCTCCTGGCAGTGGAGGCAGAACATGGCCTTGAAGTCCGGCTGGCTCTGCTTGAGCATCTCGATGTCCGCCCCGGCGCTGAAGAAGCCCGGCACCGTGCTCGAGAGTACGATGGCGCGTGCGTTCTCATCGAATCGGAACTCGTCGATGGCGTCGCCGAGCTCCCGCATCATCGCGAGGTCGTACGTGTTCGCCTTCGGCTTCCCGATCTCGATGTACCCGACGTTGTCCTCAACACGGGTCCGGATGAACTTGCCCTGCATGGTTCGGCGCGGCCTCGAGCCGTGGTCGACGGACCGCACCCCTCGGGGCGGATAACGGCGACGCTGGTCCGTCGGGGAGCCGTCAGCCCCGACGCCCGGCGGTCGGTCGACGCTCCTCGACCCGGCCGTCCGGATAACCGACCACCACCAGGCTCGCGAGGCCCGCGAAGATGCCGGTCTCGACCACCCCGGTGTGACGGCGGATCGCCTCGGCCGCTGCCGTCGGCTCGCGGATCGGCTCGCGTGGGGACAGGTCCAGGATCTCGTTGCCGTTGTCCGTGATGAACGGGCGGCCGTCCGGCCCCACCCGCAGGCGGACTCGATAGCCGTCGGCGGCCAGCTCCCTCTCGAGGATCGGACGGCCGAACGGAACCACCTCGACGGGGATCGACGCGCGTTCCCCGAGCGCGCCGACGAGCTTCGAGGGGTCCACCATGATGACGACGGAGCCCGAGAGGCGAGCGAGGAGCTTTTCGCGGAAGAGCGCGCCCCCCCCTCCCTTCGTCATGTCGAGGGTCGGCGAGACCTCGTCCGCCCCGTCCAGCATGAGGTCGAACTTATCGTCGCCCCGCAGGGGCCGTACGGGTATCCGAAGCTCTCGGGCGAGCTCTTCGGTCGCGCGGGAGCTCGCGACGCAATCGAACTTTCCGTTCGGGAACCGCTCCGCGATCGCCCGGACCGCCTGCGCGGCCGTGGAGCCCGTTCCGAGGGCCATTCGAAGGCCCGGGCGCACGTGGTGTTCGACCGCGTGGCGGGCGGCGACCCCCTTCGCCCGTTCGGCCGTCCCCTCCCGGACCCGATGCGCTCCGCCCCCACCACCGACCGCGCGCCGGTCGTCGTCTCCATTGGCGGCTCGGTCCTGCTGACCGGCAGCGGGGACCGCGAGTACTTCGAACTGTTGGCGGACCTGCTCCGCCGTCTGGGGGCCGAGCGACCCCTGGTCGTCACGACCGGCGGAGGTCGGACCGCGCGGGAATACATCCAGCTCGGACGGAACCTCGGCCTGACCGAGTTCGAACTGGACGAGGTCGGCATCGAGGTCACTCGGCTCCACGCTCGTTTGCTCGCCGGCCGGATCGGCCCGCCGGCGCCGGCCCACCCTCCGACCACCGTTCCGGCCGTCGTCGAACAGCTCCGGACCGGTTCCCCCGTGATCCTGGGCGGCACCGAACCCGGGCACACCACCGATGGGGTGGCCGCGCTCGTCGCGGTGCGGATCCGCGCGGCCCGGGTCGTGAATGCGACCGACGTGGACGGAGTCTACGAACGGGACCCGCGGACCCATCCCCATTCCCGACGGATCGAGCATCTTACGTGGCCGGAGTTCCGCGCGATGGTCCACGCCGGCACGTCCGGTGAGGCAGGGCAGAACTTCCTGTTCGACCGCCTCGGCGCCGACGCCCTGGCGCGGGCCCACATTCCGCTCCTGATCGTGCCTGGTCGGGACCTGGGGAACCTTGAGGCGGCGATCTCCGGCCAACCGTGCCGGGGGAGCCGGATCGAGGGTCCGGCGCCGGCGAAAACCCCTTAGTAGCCGAACGGTCGTCGGAGCCTTCGATGCATCGCGTGGTGTTCCTCGGCCCTCCCGGCGCGGGCAAAGGCACGCAAGCCGCTCAGCTCGCTCGCGAGCTTGGGGTTCCTCACCTGTCGACCGGGGACCTTCTGCGGGGGGCGGTGGCTGCCCGAACTCCCCTCGGCCTCGAGGCCGAGAGCCATATGCGCGCCGGACGCCTCGTGCCGGACGAGCTCGTGCTGAAGATACTGCACGAGCGCCTTGGACAACCCGACGCTCGGGAGGGCTACCTCCTCGACGGATTCCCGCGCAACCTTGCCCAGGCCGAGGCGCTCGGGAAATTCGCCGAGCTCGACCGGGTGGTGTCGTTCGACATCTCCACGGACCTTCTCGTCCGCCGGCTCTCCGAGCGAAGGGTCTGCCCGAAATGCCAATCGGTCTACAACCTCTCCTCGAAACCTCCTCACGTGCCGGACCGGTGCGACTCGGACGGGAGCTCCCTCGTGCAGCGCCCCGACGACCGACCCGAGGCGGTCACGACGCGCCTCAAGGTCTACGCTGAACAAACGGCCCCGTTGCTCGATTACTACGGTCAGCGCCACCTTCTCCGGGCGGTCGATGCGAGCGGTTCCCCCGACGAGGTCGCGGAGCGAGTCCGTCGGGCGGTCCGGTAGAGGACCGACCGCCTCTCACTTCCGGGTCCGGAGAACCTCTCCCCGCACCCATTCCCCTCGGCTCAGGGTCAGCCGGATTCCCTCAAGATAGCCTACCGGCTCACCCCAGGTCATCGCGTCCCCGGGGCGGGCCCCAGCGGCCCCGAACTCGATGATCCCCCCGTGCGATACCATGAGGAGACGACCTCCGTCCGGCAATCGCTCGAGCTCCTCGCGCATCAGCGTCGCCTGGGTCTGGGCATAATCGGCCATCGCTTCGCTTCGCCCCACGAACCGAACGTAGTCCGCGAACGAGTGGGGGTGGAGCTCGTCGATCGGGAGTCCCACGTCGTCCGGCATCATGGCGAGCTCGGGGAGCAACGCGTCGACGGTGAAGCCGAGCGCCTCGGCGGTCTCGAGCGCGCGTGGTTTCGGCGACGTGACCACGCGGTCGAAGCGGCCGAGCGTCGGGGCGATGTGACGGGCGAGATCGAGCCCTTCTCGGTTCAGGTGGATGCCGGCCGGGTCGCGACGACTGTGACGACGATGCTCGAGGACGCGCATGACGTGAGGTCGGGCGACCCAGCCGACGGAGAGTTTATAGGTCGTTCACCGCTCCTCAACCCGTCCCGGCTTAGCTCAGTGGTAGAGCGGGGGACTGTAGGCGAGACTGCCGGAGCTCCGGCAGCCCCCGTGGATATCCTCAGGTCGCCTGTTCGAGTCAGGCAGCCGGGACCTGGGTGCGGCGGCCCGTCTCGTGGCGAATCCTCCCACGGGGCTCTCCCGGGACACGGCGGGATCCGACGGGTGCCGGATTCGTTCGGAGTGCGGAATCCCGGAGCGAGCGCTCGAACCAGGTCACGTCCCAGTAACGACCGAGCTTGCGTCCCACCCGATGGAACGTTCCGACCCGACGGAACCCGAAACGCCGGTGGAGACGAACGGACGCCGGGTTGGGGACCGTCACTCCCGCGACGATCCGTTCGATATCCTCTCCCTGGATCGATGCGAAGAGGGCTCCGTAGAGCCGGGAACCAATACCGCGACCCACGGACTCCGGTCGGCAGTAAACCGACGCTTCCACGGTGGTAGCGTAGGCCGCGCGGGGTCGGAACGGGCTCGTGGTGGCCCAGCCGAGGACTCGGTCGTGCCCGTCCACCGCCACCCAGAGTCGGTGCCGACCCCCGGTCGAGTGCTCCCGAAACCAGCCGACACGGTCGACGAGCCGGACCGGGGAGACCTCAAAGGTCACCGGGGACCGCTCCACGTAGTGATTGTAGATCTCGAGGACCTGCGGGAGGTCGGGGCGCCGTCCCGGTCGCGTTTCGATCTCCGTGGTCGACATTCCGAGCGAGCGATTCCGTCGGGTGGCAATAGGCCATCGGAGACGTGGCTGGGCATTCGCCAAGGCCCAGGGCGAGATCGTGGACGTATGGCGCCCGGGAAACCTCGATGCTGGGCGTCCGACGAGCCGTCCGGCGTCGGGCCGCGTACCGCGACGCCTAACGCTCGGGGGCAAGGGAGCTCCCGACGGCATCCCTAAATGTCGTCAAGGGTGGGGGAAGGGGAGGATGAAATGTCGTTCCGACCGACCTCCGTGGCTGTTGCCGTGAGCGACCGAGCGAAATCCGCCCGTTGGTACGTGGACACCCTCGGGTTCCGAGTCTATGAGGAGGACCCCGAGCATTGGACGACGGTCGGCGACCGCGCCGGGAAGTTCCGCTTCCACCTGTGCGAGGTCGGGGGACGAGCAGGCAAGAAACCTCCCCGGTCCGAGGTCGGGAATACCGGAATCCTGCTCGTAACCGACCAGCCGTTCGCCCGGACGTGCGCTGCCCTGAAGAAGAAGGGCGTCCGGTTCTCCCTGCCTCCGAAGAAGCTTCCGTGGGGCTGGCTCGCGAAGTTCCTCGACCCGGACGGGAACGAGTTCTGGCTCATGCCCGCGAAGTAGCCGTCGGGCGAGCCACCTTCTCGGGGTTTCCGGGCGAGCCCAAGAGGCATGCGGTTGTCGGGATTCGAACCCGAGTAGGTAGCTTGGGAAGCTACCGTCCTAACCACTAGACCACAACCGCGCGACCCACCCCGGAGGGTCGACGCCTCTTACGGTTTGTGCGAAGCGCTTCAGAGGAGAAGGCCGACCGACTCCGAGGGGATCGTGGGCGCCGTCGCGAGGAGGTCGTCGTTCGAGACCAGCCGTTCCGCGGCGCGGCTCGCGACCCCCGAGCGGTGCAGCAGCTTGCGGGTCCGGGGGAGGTCGTTCGTCGAGAGGGCCACCAGGCTCTGGCTACCTTCCCGAGCGACCAGGATCGCCACGCTCTGGATGTTGATCCGCTCCTTCGCCAGCATCTCGAGGACCCGAAGGAAGCTCCCGGCCCGGTCTTCGAGGCGGACCGCGATCATCTCGCGCACCTCGACCTCGTAGCCGGCCGAGCGCAGGAGCGAGGTCGCGCGGTCCGGGTCGTTCACGATGAGGCGAACGCGTCCCTTGCCCGACGAGGAGTCGACGCTGATCGCGGCGAGGTTGATCCGTTCGCGGGCCAGGGCTCGGGCGATGCCCGCGAGCGCCCCCGGCCGATTGGGGAGCGTGAGCGAAATCTCGCGGAGGGTCATCGCGAGGGGCACGGGAGCGGGGGCTAAAGGTTCGACGCAGGACGGGCGGATTCACGGCGTGCGCCGCGCACCTATTTATACACGAATCGGGCCTAATTCACGCTGCTCGGGGTTTTGCGCCCCGGCACGCGGTCCATCTGATGGGGGCAAAGGCGACTTCTCACTCGGGGCGGCGCTATCGCCGTGCCCGCCGGCTTCGCGGAGCGAAGCGGGGCGTGGTCGCCGTCATCGGCACGTTGCTCTCCCTCTTGGTCTTCTTCGCCCTCTTCGGGATCTTCCTCACGCAGTACGTGCCCCTCTGGATGACCGACAACGAGGCCCAGTTCACGAACTCCGCGGCGACCTCGTTCATCGAGTTCAAAGGCGGCATCGATTCCCAGTACGCCCTGGGCCTTCCGCCGACCCTGGGAACGGCCTTCACGATCAGCTCGGGCGGCGTCCCGCTGATCGCCCAACCGACCGAGGGGGTCCTGACCTTCCTCCCGCAGACCTGCCCGAACGGATTCAACCTCACGGGCCGGGGAGTCGGCCAGCCGGTGAACTCGGCCTACTGTGTTTTCGAGAACCAGACCCTCTCGGTCGGACCGGGCGGCTCCGGGCCGTACACCCAATCGGTGGCGAGCGGAGTGCTCGAGATGCAGCTCCCGAACCGCTACTACTCGGCCGAGAACTTCTACCTCGAGGATGACGGGGTGGTCCAGAGCCAGTCCCAGGGCTACCAGGTCATGGCGTTCGCGCCTCCCTTCAACGTGACGAAGCTCGCCGGCAACACCACCGTCACCTCCAGCTTCCTCTCGCTCCTCGGCAACTCGACGAGCGTGATCGGCCAGGGCTCCGAAGAGGTCTACAGTCACCTCGTCTTCTCGGAGCAGGTCACGTCGAACGGGAAGCGGATCTCCGCGACGAATCCCGCCCTGCGGCCGTTCAACTATACGTTCGAGATCGGCACGCAGTATCCCTGCGCCTGGTCGTCGTTCCTGCAGCAGGCGATGAGCGGGAGCGGGGTGCCGTACAGTCTTTCGACGTCGTGGGGCACGCTCAGCTACAACTATTCGAATCCCCTCACGCACGTGAAAACGGTGCCGTACCTGGGAAGCTGCAACAACCCGGCGGGCATCACGACCATCCTGGCCCTCAACGTGAACTCGATCAACTATGCCAACCTGTTCTATGCCGGAGTGGAAGTGACCGTCGGCATCGGGAGTTCGTGATCCGATGTCGAGCGGAACGTTCCGGGTCAAGATCCCTCGAACCGCCGCCCCGGCCACCGATACGTCGCCCTTTGGCCCGAGCGGCCCGGCCCTGCCCGCCGAAGGGACGGTCGAACTTCCCGGGACGTTCATCACCGCGATGCCACCCCTGCTCGAGCCCACGATGAAGGAGCTCGAGGTGAGCGCGGTCAACCCCCCCTACTCCTACTCGCGGGTCACCTACAATGACCGGAACAAGGAGTACCTCTACGAGGTCATCGAGCCGCAGCTCTCCGCGCACGAAAAGCAGCTCGTCGACCACTTGAAGGCAACCCTGACGCGCATCCTGGGGAGCGACGTCGGGTCCCTCTCGCTCGCCGACAAGCGAGCCTACCTGCGCGAGGAGGCGCGAGAGTACTTCCGCAGCCGCGGGATCACGTTGAGCCCCATCTCGCTCGAGCGGATCATCTACTACACGCTGCGCGATTTCGTCGGTTACGGCGTGGTGGACGCGCTCATCCTCGACCCCGAGGTCGAGGACATCTCATGCGATGGCGTCGACGTCCCGTTGTTCATCTTCCACGGGAAGTACGAATCGGTGAAGACGAACGTCACGTTCGCCGACGAGCAAGCGCTCGACTCGTTCATCGTCATGCTCGGCCAGCGGTGCGCGAAGGCGGTCAGCGTCTCCGCGCCGATCCTCGACGGTACGACCCCCGAGGGGCACCGGATCCAGGCGACCTACGGCCGCGAGGTCACTACCCGCGGAGCGAGCTTCACGATCCGACGCTTCAAGGAACGGCCGTTCACGCCGGTCGACCTCGT
Source organism: Thermoplasmata archaeon (assembly GCA_050013595.1). Classification (GTDB taxonomy): domain Archaea; phylum Thermoplasmatota; class Thermoplasmata; order Lutacidiplasmatales; family UBA184; genus Lutacidiplasma. Next base: position 8,452 of record JBEKEY010000078.1, read on the forward strand.
CGCCATGGGAACCGCGAACGAGGAGATGGTCGCCTACTTCTGGCTCGCGGCCGAGCAGGGGGAGTCGGTCATCGTCTGCGGTGGACCCGCGGCCGGCAAGACGAGCACGCTCAACGCGATCGCACTGTTCATCCCGCCCACGGCCAAGATCGTCTCGATCGAGGACACGCGGGAGGTGAACCTGCCCCACGAGAACTGGATCCCGGGCGCGACCCGCAGCGGGACCGGTGACCGCGGGTCGGACGGCAAGGCGGCCGGAGAGGTCGACATGTTCGACCTCGTCCGGGCGGCGTTGCGACAGCGGCCGAACTACATCATCGTCGGCGAGGTCCGCGGCAAGGAAACGTACACGATGTTCCAGGCGATGGCGACGGGCCACACGACCTACTCGACCATGCACGCCGACAGCGTGAAGTCGATGGTCAACCGGCTCGAGAACCCGCCGATCAACACGCCCCGTATCCTGCTCTCGGCGCTCAACAATGTCATCATCCAGATCCAGACCCGCACGGACAAAGGGGTCGTCCGTCGCCTCAAGCAGGTGCTCGAGATCGTCGGGTTCGAGCCCGAGACGAACGAGCTCATCACGAACACCGTCTACGAATGGGACACCGCCACCGACACGTTCGTGTTCAAGGGTCACTCGTTCCTGTTCGACAAGATCATGGAACTCAAGAATTTCACGACGGACGAGATGGACGCCGAGTTCCAGCGGCGCACCCAGGTCATTCGGTGGCTCGTCGAGAGCAAGACGACCGATTACCGCCAGCTCTGGAGAACGATCGCTCAGTACTACAAGGACCCGAACGAGGTCATGGCCCGCGTCGAGGCGGCCCAGAAGGCGAGGGCCGCGGCCGCGCCGGGGAAGGTGTGAGGCCGATGGCGGCGACTCCCACGGTCCGGACCGACGCCCCGACCCTTCCGACCAGCACTCCGCACCGCGCCGTACGGCTGAAGCGCGGAAGCCAGCCGACCCACTCGAGCATGTCGGGCTTCCAGCGGTGGGCCTGGAGCACGTTCCGCGCACGCGTCCTCGCCCGGCCGCCGGACCCCACGCTCGACGAGAACCTCGTCAAGGCGCACATCCGGATGCGTTCCGACGAGTACATGGCGGTGGTCTACGCGACCACGGTCGTGGCCGGTATCGCGACCCTCGTCGCGGGTGCCGTGGTCGGTTATCTCTTCGTCAGCGCGGGCATCGCGTTCCTCGGGATTCTTATCGCGGTCCTGCTCCCGGTCTTCGGGACCATCGGTACGTTCTTCGTCCTCAAGGGCACTCCCGGCTCGAAGGCGAAGGAACGCGGCCGCAAGATCGACCGAAAGATCTCCCCGGCGATGAGCTTCGTCTCCGCGATGAGCTCGGCCGACGTGAACGTCGACCAGATCTTCAAGGAGCTCGGCCGCCAGAAGATCTACGGCGAGGTCGCCGAGGAAGCGGCGTGGATCACCCGGGACACCGAGCTCCTCGGGGTCGACATCCTCACCGCCATCCGCAACGGTTCCCAGCGCACCCCCTCGAAGCGATTCCAGGACTTCCTCCAGGGCGTCGTGACCACCGCGACGAGCGGGGGGCAGCTCAAGCCCTACTTCCTGCTCAAGGCCGAGCAGTTCGAGCGCGAGAACAAGCTCGAGCAGCTGCAGCGCGT
>JBEKEY010000079.1:0-7351 GCA_050013595.1 Thermoplasmata archaeon
GGAAGATGAAGAAGAAAATGTGGATCCGGGAGGGAGACCTTCTGATCCTGCGCCCGTGGGGCTTCCAAGAGGGGAAGGCGGACATCCTGTTTCGTTATAGTCGGACGCAGGCCCAGTACCTAGCTCGGAAGAACGTTCTGCCCCAATCCGTGAACATCTTCCAGTCGATGGAGTCTCCGTCGAGCCCCTAGGAGAGAGGATGTGGGCCTCCTCCCGACGGCCGCTCTCCTCGCTCGAGATGGCGGTCGTCGAACAGAACACGGTCGCGCTCGGCGTCACGATCGACGCCCTCATGGAGAACGCGGGCCGCGCGTCCGCCGAGGAGGCGACACGGCACCTTCCCTCGCCGCCCGGCCGCGTGGCCGTGATCGCGGGGACGGGCAACAACGGTGGAGACGGCACCTGCGCGACCTTCTACCTGCAGCAGTGGGGGTACTCGCCCGAGATCTGGTTGGTCCGACCCCCGGTCGAGATCCGCTCCCGAGCGGCCCAGCGCTGTTTCGAGCGGGTCAAGAACCGGGTTCCTGTGCGGACGGGCATCCCGCGACCCGAGGACCTCGCCACGATGCCGCTCGTCATCGATGCGCTGCTCGGCACGGGCCAGTCCGGACGGCTTCGCTCCCCGGTCCGAGAGGCGGTCGCGGCGATCCGGGCGAGCGGTGCACCGGTCCTCTCGCTCGACGTCCCGACCGGCATCATGGACCCCGACGGCCTGCGACCGACGTGGACCGTCACTTTCACGATCCGCAAGGACGAGATGGAAGAGGGAAAGGTCGGCGAGCTCACGGTCCGCGACATCGGCCTGCCCGCGAACTCCTGGCGCGAGACCGGGCCGGGGGAGTTCCTCTTCTTCCCCGAGCCGAAGGAGCCGCGGGGCCGGAACGGCCGCCTCGTGGTGATCGGTGGCGGACCCTACACGGGGGCCCCGGCGCTCGCGGCGATGGCCGCGATGCGCTCGGGGGCCGAACGCGCGACGGTCATCACGCCCGAGGCGGCCGCCGGTCCGGTCCGTTCGTTCAGCCCGAATCTGATCGTTTGGCCGGTGGGTTCGGACCGCTTCCGTCCAACCGACGTCCCCGCGATCCTCGATATCGTCCGTTCCAATCCTCCCGGCGCCGTCGTCCTCGGGATGGGAGCGGGGGCTCACCCAGAGACGACGGAGGCCCTGCGCGCGGTCATCGAGGCGTTGGCCACCGAGCTTCCGCTCGTGGTCGACGCGGACGGCCTCGCGGCCCTCTTCGCAGGCCCCGGGGATCTCCTTCGGCCACCGCTCGCCGGGGTCATCGCCACACCGAACATAGGCGAATTCGAACGCGTGCTCCACGGCCCTGCCCACGGCTCCTTCGCCGAGCGGAGCGACGCGGCGGCGCGCATCGCCCTCGAACGGCATCTCACGCTCGTCGTGAAGGGCTCGGCGGACATCCTCACCGATGGGGAGACCACGATCGGAAACCCGCACCACCACCTCGCCATGACGGTCGGTGGAGTGGGAGACGTTCTCGCGGGGGTTCTCGGAAGTCTTCTCGCGCAGAAGGTCCGCCCACTCCATGCCGCCCGGCTCGCCACGTTCTGGACGGGCGAGGCGGGCCTACGCGCCGCCGCCCATCGCGGATTCGGCATCGTGGCCACCGACGTGATCGAGGAACTACCGGCGGCACTGGTCGTCGGGCTCCAGCGGCTGGCGCGCTCGAACTAGCCGCCGTGCCGGACGTTACGCGTACCGGACCCGGCCCCGGATCGCCTTGGCCCGTGCCCGGACATCCTTGACCCCGCCAGGATTCCCTTCGGCGTACCCCTCGTGGAACGCACGGACCAGCGCCTCGGATCGGGGGCTGAGGGCCTTCAGGTCTTCCTCGACCAGGTGGAGGTCGATGCCGAGCTCTTCGAGCCCCGGGCTCCGCGTTCCCATGGACAGGTCGAGGAACGCCGGGGGACCGTGAGGACCGTCCGGGAAGAGGACGTTCGAGCTCGTGAGGTCGCCGTGGGCGATCGAACCGGCGTGCAGGACGCCGAGCGCGCGACCGAACGCGCGGAGAGCGACCGGAAGGTCGTCGGGCGGGGTGCTCGGTTCCTCCAATAGCTGGCGAAGCGTCGGGCCGGGAAGTTCCTCTAGGATCAGACGGTGACGGGGCAGGTCGATGTCGTAGAGCATCGGCGTTCGGACCCCGAGGCGACGCGCGTCGACGAGGAGGCGGGCCTCGTTGCGCGTCCGTTCTCGGCGGATGCGGTCATCGAGCGCCTTCGGGCGATAGGACTTGAGGTCCCGCTCCTTGAGGAGCGCGGGGAACCCCCACCAATCGACCTTGCGCAGCGAGGCTTCCGCTCCGCGGGAAACGGGCGGGCCCTCCTCGGGTTCGGGGGGCATCGTTCGACCGACCCTACCGCCCCTTGCGCGCGGCGACGCTCCGCACGATGGCCTCGCGCGCGAGCCGAGCCGCGAGCAGGCTCGTGTTGCCGAAGTCGTAGTGCGGGCTCACTTCCATGATGTCGAGACCCGCGAGCCGCGGCGCCGCTTGGCCGATGATGTACTTCACGTCGCGGGGATGGAGCCCGAACGGCTCCGGCGTCCCGGTCCCGCCGGCGAAGGACGGGTCGATCGCGTCAATGTCGAGCGAGATGTAGATCCGCTCGGTCTTCAACATGTTGAGCGCTTGATGTACCGCCGATTCGATCCCGTCCCGCGCGATGTCGTGGGCCGTGACGTAGGACATCCCGATGGACCGGTTATCGTCCATCTCTTCCCGGGAGACCGAGCGAACGCCGAGCACGACGATGTTGCGAGCACCGACCTTCTCGAGGATGCGGCGGGAGGAGCAACCGTGGCTGCGCCGGTCGCCGAGGTAGCTTGCCCGGAAGTCCATGTGGGCGTCCAGGTAGAGGACCCCGACGCTCGGCGCGGAATCGGGGTAGGCTTCCACGACTGGCGGAGAACAGGCGTGATCTCCCCCGAGAACGATCGGGACTTTGCCGGCGGCGAACAGAGGACGGATCTCCTCCCGGAGCGAGCTGGCCATGTCCTCGGAGCTCCCGAACTCCTCCGTGTTGCCGAGGTCGTGGATCGGCACCTCGGAGAGGTCGACCCCGGTCTCGAGGTCGTAGGATTCGAAGTTCCACGAGTGCATCCGGATCGAATCGGGTCCGAAGCGCGCCCCGGGTCGGAACGAGGTCGTGCGGTCAAACGGGACTCCCACGATGACGAACTCGCTCTCGTCATACGAGGCGCGAGCGTCCGCGAAGGTGGTCGGCCGCTGCACGAGAGTGGGACCCCCGTGCGCTATAAGACGGTGCCTTCGGGAGCGACCTAGGCCGCCGCGACCTCGACCGGACTGCGCTGGAGCCGAGCCCGGATCCCCATCTCCCCGTACAGGAACTCCATCACGACGAGCGAGAGGATCGTCGTCCCGATCGCCATGACGAAGAGCCCGAAGTATCCGTAGAGCTCGATCGCGATCGCGCCGACCAGCGGCCCCACGCTCCAGAGGGAGGAGTTGATCAGCGAGAACACTCCGAGGTACTCCGCCCGCTGCCCGGGAGGGGCCATGCGGGCGACCCAGGCATTCATGCCGGGACCGAGAAGGGAGAGTCCGCCGTTGCGGACAGCCTGAGCGGGAATGGTCTCCGTCCACGTCGTTGAGAACATGAATATCCCGTACGAGGCGAGCGTGAGGACGGTCCCGTACCATATCCCCCGGATCTCTCCGATCCGATCGATCGCGCGGCCGAGGGGCAAACCGGTCAACGCTCCCGTGACCAGCCCCGCGATGGCGACGACGCTCACCTCGAGGTTGTTCGCACCGAGACTGGCGGCCAGAAACCCGTAGAAGGCCGCCACCGCACCGGAGCCGATCGCTCGGATCGAGACCGCGAACGAAAAGTTGACGACGTTCCGCATCTCCCGAAGTGGCAGGCGTTCGCGCGGAACCTCGATCCTGATGTTGGGAACGAGGAAGAGAACGATGGACAGCGTCCCGATCATCATGACGACAACGAACGGAAAGAGCGCCTGCAGCCCGTACCAATACGTCACCAGACCGGCGAGAACGAATCCGACGACCGCGCCCGCGTTGGACGTGGCGTTGAGCAGACCGTAGCCGGCCCCGCGCTCGTTGGTCTTCGTCACGTCGGCGACAAACGCATTGTAGGCCGGGCCACCGATCGCGAGTGCGAGCTGGGCCGCGATGAAGAGCGCCCCCGCGACCACGTAACCGGGGGCGAAGACGATCGCGAGGAACAGCGGGAACGCGCAGGCCTCCCCGAAGAGGAGGAACGGCTTGCGTCGGCCCGCCCGGTCCGAGAGGCGGCCGACCCAAGGCCCGATCAGGCTCGCCGGCAACCAGGCGAGGGTCAGGATCGTGAGCGCAATGGGGAGCGAGGCACCCTTGACCTCCACGAGGTAGAGCGGAAGGAAGACGATGAACAGACCGCCTCGATTGCTCGCAAAGAGAGAATAGAGCGATAGCGAGAGCAACTCCCGAGAGGGCATCGCTGCGCCACGGCAGCCCGTTACTTACGGTTGAGCGCCGCGACCGCCCTTGTCGGGAGGGCCGCGGGAGGACCTATTATGAACCCGGTCGGGGTTCGTTCTGCCGATAGGTGGACCATGCCGGAAGGAGAGCTGGTCGCTCGCAAGAACGACGAGGAAGGCGTCGAGATACTGACGTTGAAGAACCCACCGGTGAATGCCCTCAGCACCGCGCTCCTGGCCGGGCTTTCGCGCCACGTGGAAGAGATCTCCACGGATCCCAAAGTGCGTGCGGTGGTCCTGACGGGCGACGGCCAGTACTTCAGCGCGGGCGCCGACCTCAAGGAGATGGCGACCCTCGACCTCTCCACGGCTCCCGAGGTGGTCCGCAAGGGCCACGCCCTGTTCCACCGGATCGCGAGCCTGCGACCCCCGGTGATCGCCGCCATCAACGGCCTCGCCCTCGGAGGCGGACTGGAACTCGCCCTCGCCTGCGACCTTCGCATCGCGGGCGAATCGGCCAAGCTCGGAGCCCCCGAGGTGAATTACGGACTGATGCCGGCCTACGGCGGCACGCAGCGACTTCCTCGCCTCATCGGGGTGCCGAAGGCGAAGGAACTCATCTTCACCGGGGCGATGATCTCCGCGGCCGAGGCGCTGAAGATCGGACTCATCAACAAGAGCGTACCCGCCGGTCAGGAGCTGCGCGCGGCGCGGGACATGGCCCACACGATCGCCCAGAAAGCGCCGCGCGCGGTCCAGGCCGCGAAGCGGGCGATCGCGGACGGCATGCAACTGCCGCTCGCCCAGGGCATCGAGGGCGAGACCAAGCTCTTCGAGACCGAAGTACTGACGAGCGAGGACCTCGGCGAAGGGATCCTCGCCTTCGTCGAGCGACGCCCACCGAAGTTCAAGGGGGCCTGATCCTCCATGGCGATCGAGTTCGAGTTCACCGCGGACCAGGAGGCGTTCCGCTCGGCGGTTCGGTCCTTCCTCGCGAAGGAGGTCGCCCCGATCGTTGCGGCGATGGACGAGACGGAAGAGTTCCCGCGGGCGAGCATACGGCGGATGCAGGAGGAAGGGTACTTCGGGATTCCTATCCCCGAAGAGTTCGGCGGACTCGGGCTCGGCAAGGTCGGCTATTGCATCTTCCTCGAGGAGCTGGGCAAGGTCGATGCGTCGCACGGGACGATCGTCGGCGCCCACACCTCGCTCGGCATGAGCCCGTTGCTCTACTACGGGACCGAAGAGCAGAAGCGACGCTGGCTCGTCCCCGCCGCGAAGGGCGAGAAGCTGCTCGCGTTCAGTCTCACCGAGCCGGGTTCGGGGAGCGATTCGGGCGCGGTCCATACGGTCGCCGAGAAGGACGGGAGCGACTGGGTCATCACGGGGAACAAGATCTACGTCACGAACGGCCGCGAGGCGGACACGACCATCCTGCTCGCCGGCAACGACATCAAGCTCGGAGCGAACGGCGGTGTCACGGCCTTCGTCATCGATTCCAACCTCCCCGGGTTCTCGGTCGGCCGGTGCGAAAAGAAGATGGGCCTCCACGGCACCTCGACCGCGGAGCTCATCCTCGACCATGTCCGCGTGGGACCCGAGCGGGTCCTCGGCGAGGTCGGGAAGGGATTCCATGTGGCGATGACCGCCCTCGACGTCGGGCGGGTCTCGCTCGGTGCGGGCGCGCTCGGTGGCATGCAGGCGGCGTGCCACCAGGCGATCGAGTTCGCGAAGAACCGCACGCAGTTCGGCCTACCGATCAGCGAGTATGAGGCGATCCAGTTCAAGCTCGCCGACATGGCGATGAAGATCCACGCGCTTCGGCTTATGGTCTACCAGGCGGCGCAGCATCAGGACCGGATGGGCACGGACCCCAAGGCCTGGAGCCGGCTCGAACGGGTCGTGAAGACGCGCGAGGCGGCGATCGTGAAGTGCCTCGGCTCGGAGTGGGCGAGCGAAGTGATCGACGAGGCGCTCCAGATCCATGGCGGGCTCGGCTACATCCGCGGTACCCCGATCGAGCGTGCCTACCGCGATGCCCGGATCGCGGAGATCTACGAGGGGACGAACGAGATCCAGCGGCTCGTCATCTCGCGCGACGTCTTGACGCGGGGCCTGTAGAGCTCCGTCAGTCCTTCGACGGGGGCGGTGGAGGCAGGGCCGCGGCTTCGTCCCGCAGCACGCGCCGCAGCACCTTCTGCACGCCGCTGCGGGGCAGCTGGTCGCGGAACTCGACGCGGTGGGGCGCCTTGTAGTGGGCGATCCGGGCCCTCACGAACTCGGTGAGCTCCGCCGCGGTGACCGAGGCGCCGGGCTTCTTCACGACGAATGCGACCACCGACTCCCCCCGCTCGGGGTCGGGCCCACCGACCACGGCCACGTCCGCGACGGCGGGATGTTGGAACAGGACCTCCTCGACCTCGCGCGGGTAGACCTTCATGCCCCCCACGTTCACCATGTCCTTCTTGCGGTCGACGATGTAGGCGAACCCGTCCGCATCGATCCGGGCGACGTCCCCGGTCCGGAACCAACCGTCCTTTAGGACGGCCGCAGTCTCCTCGGGCTGGTGGTAGTAGCCTAGCATCACCTGCGGTCCGCGCACCGAGAGCTCCCCCACCTCGTCCACTCCCAGAACCTTCGTCCCGGTCTCGAGGTCGACCACCCGCTGGTCGGTGTCGAAGATCGGGATCCCGATCGACCCCACGCGACGCTCGCCCGACAACGGGTTCACGTGCGTCACGGGCGACGTCTCCGAAAGGCCGTACCCCTCCACCAGGTTGGCTCCCGTGAGCTCCTCGAACCGACGCTGCACCTCGAGCGGGAGGGGAGCCGAGCCGCTGAGGCAATACTTGATCGAGCGAATCTGGTACTTGGCGAGGTCGGGCT
>JBEKEY010000080.1:0-6976 GCA_050013595.1 Thermoplasmata archaeon
GCGAGACGGGTCCTGCATCAAGTGCGGTTGGGCCGTCTTATACGCTGCCCGCAGTACCGACAAGTCTGAGTGCGACGAACGTTTTGACCACGGAGATCGACCTGACGTGGACAAACCCGTCAGGGAGCCTAGCTGACAATCACGTCTACGTATTCGCTGGTTCGTCCTGCTCGACTTCCGGCCCGTCGCTCACGGGAATCGACCTTGGCGGCGTGTACACGAGCTATGAGATGACGGGGCTCTCCCCGGGTACGAGCTATTGCTTCGAGGTCTCTGCCTCTACGATTGGCGGAGTGGGACCAGCCTCGGCCCCTGTCTTGGCCACGACCGGTCCATTGCCAACGATAACAATGCCACCGTCGACACACACAAAAACGATGTCTCCGAACTACACGCCCTACATCGTGGTGGGAGTGATCCTGGCCATCATCGCGGCAATTGGGATTGCCGCACTCGTTGTCCCCTCGCGCCGGTCGAAGAAGGGCGGCGCGAAGGGGACCTCTGTGCTGACAGTCGCCACCGAACCTCGGGGAGAGGCCGAGCGGCCACCCAATTCTCAAGCTCCGCCGTAACTTCGCCGAGGCCTCACGCGGCCGGTTTTCCAGACCCATGGGAGGAGTCTCTCGACTTCCTACGCGCGGGTTTCCAGACTACGCGCGGGGTGGCGTGGCCCTGCCTGAGCTCCCGCACGCTCCTCGCGGTCCGCACTTCCCTCCGAGAATGGATCCCTTTTGTGATGTAACAGCAAGTGAATCCGCGCCGGGCCAATTCGAACCGGGCCGATCTCGCACGTGAATGTTGCCCGCCCATCCTGGCTCAGAAATCGTAGATCCTCGAGCGGTGACCGAATCTCGTGAACGTGACTACGTCCCGGTCCAACTCGTAGACTCCGCGATAGTCGCCCACTCGGACTCGCCAGGCAGACCGCCCGCCACGAAGCGGTTTGATGTCCAAGCCGGGGCGCGCCCGGGACGGATTTTCCAGTAGCAGATCGAACGCTCGCCCGATGCGCCGCTGGATTTCCTTGGGGAGTCGGGCGAATTCCCGCGCCGCGCTGGCCTTAAGGAAAATCTCCGTCACTGGCTAGATCTTGAGTCGTCGCCGCACATCGGCGAGCGGGACGTTCGGCTCCTCATGCAGCCGGCGGTAGTGCTCTCTCCAGAACCGGGGGGGAGGGACCTCCTCCATCAATTCGGTCAGCACATCATCGTAGGTCGCATCCCCGACCTTGTAGGCCTTCAATCTCCGCAGGGTCTCCCGGCGAACGGGAACCGTCGTCGCCGCCGCTACCATACCACCATCGGCCCAATGGTCAGCATGGTCTTAACGCTTATTGCTCGGTTACTCTTGCAATGCATCCCTCTCGAATAGAAGAAGCCCCGAATCCGCTCGTGGCTACCTCTCGGTCCTTACGCTACAGAGGTCCGGGTGACGAGTCGAGGGCGGAGGAATCCGACGGGTCGGTGGGTGCAATGTGCGTTGCACACACGAACCCGCGATGCAGACCTCGGCGGGCAGTCGTTGAGAACGAGCGGAACTCTGCGATATCCTCGACGCGCGATTTCACGCCCGTTTCGAGGTCGGGGCGACCGTCGTTCCCTTGTGGACGTAGTCAAAGAATCGCTCGGTCGTCCCTCCACAAGTCCACTCGGACCGGAGGCGGGTTCGCTTCTCGGCTTGCCGCAGGGAGGTCAGGAGCGAACGGTTCAGGTCTCGAGCTCCGGGACCGTCCAGATGTCCCTCGACCACGAACTCGTGGGGGTCCTCACTTCGAGTGATCGATCTGGCGGAGAATAGCCGTTCGAGAATCGGTCGGATCGCCGCGGGATTCTCCGTGCTCACTCGGGCGTGCAAGTGGAAGCGTTGCTCCGGCATGCGACCGGGACAAGGTACCCTCGGTCGGTACAAAGAGGGTGCCTTCGCGCTCCCGCTAGGGGGAAAGGCTTAGGCGGTGGAGCTGCGCTATCGGTCCGAACAGGCGACGCCGCGGGAGTCTCGAGGTTCTCGTGCGACGGGTCGCCGGATCCCGAGGTTCAGAAGATGGCCAACTCCACCGCGTCCCTGAACGCCGCGGCGGATTCCCGGACCCGGTCCGCGCGGTTGGAAGCGGGCAAGGCGTTGCGTCGCCGCTTTCCTCGTTCGGTCCACGCGGTTTGGTCGCCACCTAAGGATCGTCCGGACCCGATCGACCTCATGGGGGCCTCCGACCGCGGGCGCGTCCCCGGGCTATTGCCGATCCGTTACGGCCGCATGTCGCTCTCGCCGTTCACGTTCCTCCGCGGCGCGGCGGGCGTCATGGCGCACGACCTATCCTCGACTCCGACGACCGGGCTCCGGGTCCAACTCTGCGGTGACGCCCACCTGAGCAATTTTGGTATCTTCGGGACGCCCGAGCGCGAACTGGTCTTCGACGTGAACGACTTCGACGAAACGATTCCGGGACCTTGGGAATGGGATGTGAAGCGGCTCGTCACGAGTTTTGTGGTCGCCGGGCGGGTCAACGGTTACAGCCGGTCGGACACGCGCAAGGCGGCGCGCACGGCCGCCCGTGCCTACCGGGAAATGATGTCGATGTTCGCCACCATGCGGTATTCCGACATTTGGTACTATCACCTCAATCTCGAGGGCGGGCCGCTGCCGGTGGGGCGAGACCCTCGGAGGTTGCTGCGCGGCGCCCTTCGACAGGCTCGCCGCCGGACCAGCCTTCAGGCGTTCCCGAAGATGGTGAAGGCAGTAGGCGGTCGCTACCTCATCCGGAACAACCTTCCCCTGATCGTGCATTATAAGGACCCCGCCGCCGCCGAGGTGTCGAGGTCGTTCTACGATCGGTACCTGGCTACCCTGCCCGACGAGCGTCGCATGCTCCTCGACCGGTACCACATCGTGGACGTGGCCCAGAAGGTCGTCGGGGTGGGAAGTGTCGGCACGGCCTGCTCCGTCCTTCTCTTGATGGGTGACCGAGACGTGGAGGACCCTCTCTTCCTCCAACTGAAACAGGCCACCGCGTCGGCTCTCGAACCCTACGTCGGAGCGAGCGTGTTCCCGAACCACGCTCAGCGGGTGGTGGTTGGGCAGCACTTGGTCCAGGAAGCGAGCGACATCTTCCTCGGCTGGGGCCGTCTCCGCTCTCGGGATTTCTATGTCCGTCAGCTCCGCGACATGAAGTTCGCGAACGATATCTCGGCGCTGGGTCCCCGGGAATTCGCGGGTCAGGCGAAGCTCTGCGGGACGGCTCTCGCCCGCGGCCACGCGCGCGCCGGAGACCCCGCCCGCATCAGCGGTTACCTGGGGAACGGGGACCCGTTCGACCGGGCCGTTACCGCGTTCGCGGAGGCCTATGCCGATCAAACGGTCCGCGACTACCAGGCGCTTGTACGTGCGATCAAGCGAGGGCGGATCGCCGCAGAAATCGACGTCTGAGCGTCTCAACCTTGGGGCGTTTAACGTAAGACGAGGAACCAGACCCAGACGATCGCGAACACCGCCGCCCAGATTCCGAGGAACGATACCGGCAGAAGTTCGGTCCATGCGGACGGGTTCACCCGGTCCATCCAGGAGATCGATTTCGTGTGGGAAAAACGCTCGGAGTGGGCCTCGAAAGGATGGAAAAGATTGAGGTTCAGGCTCGCGCCCGAGCGTAGCGTGATCGGGACGATCCACTCCCCCTCGACGGGCGGTTCGGCTTGCTCCAGGCGAAGCGCCGCCTCCCGCCAGAGATTCTGTGCGTCGTTGGTCCGGTGGAGGAGCACCGCCCAGACGAGCGAAATCAGCAGGCCGAGGCCCGACAGGAAGGTGACGACCGCGACCAGGAGCGTCGGCTCATTGAGGAGGTCAGCGATGCTGACCACCAAGCCGGTGAGAAGAACGGTCCCGATCGCCGCGTAGTAGGAAGTTCGGACCGACGACAGCTGACCTTCCTCCGCGGCGAGCCGCTCGTACTTGTCGTGCAGCCATCGGCGGTCGTCGGGCGACAACGGAGGCGTTGACGGGTTTCCTACGGAGGTTCCGGATGCTTGATCCACGACCTCACAACCTCCCTCCGCGGGTAAGTGTGTCGGTGGAATGGGGTCGCGCGAGGTCGGTGAAAACTAGAACCGGTCACCCGTGAGACAAAGGAATCGTGGGTTCTGGGTCCCCATCTCTCGCACGACGGTGGATCGTGTACGTTCCCGGCCGAGCTCGTGGGCCATGAGGCCGAACCAGCCGGCGGAGGCGAGCGCATAACCTCGGCGACGTAGCCAGGGATCGATCTCGGCGACGACACCATCTCGAAATGCGGTCGGGACACGGCCCGCGCGAGTCTCGATCGAACTGGCCAAGAAGGATCGTTCGGACGCGGCGAGTGCGACGAGCTCCCCGCAAACGACCCGGTGAGGGGTCGTGTCGACCATCGCATAGCCCGAGAGTCGACCGCCCTCGGTGGACACCAGGATCTCTTCGCGGGGCCGAAGTTCACCCGCGGCCGCCGCCACCCGGGCAAACCCTTGCGGGCGGATGGCAAAGCCCCACCGTCCCTCGGCGAAACGAGCGTGGAGCGTCTCGATCTGGCGCAGGTCGGACCTTCGGCCCGGCCGAATCCTTCGTCCCGCTGGCCGGTGGGGAACGACATCGGGAACCCGGACCGCCAAGGGAGGTTCGTAGACATCGCGATAGCCGAGCTTCTCGTAGAGGCGATGGGCCCCCCAAGATCGGTTGGTCCAGAGGGTTGAGTACCGCACACCGGACTCGCGCTCACGACGATGGACCTCGTCGAGGATGCGGCGGGCGATCCCGGCTCGGGCGTAATCGAGACGCGTTGACACCGCAGCGATCCCGCTGACCGTTTCGGTCCCGTGCGGGAACGTGAACGGAATCCGCAGAACGAGAGTTTGGCCCACTACCTCACCCTTGTCGACCGCGAAGATCCCCACATACTCGGCGAAGGCGGACGTTCGTCGGCGCCAGATTTCGATGCCCCGGCGGTCGGCGACGCCGCCGAACGCGGCCAAGTGCACGAGAGCACGGCCGGAGTCCAACGATGCCGGGAGCTCATCGTAGGTGACGAGCTTCATGGGGTTCGAGTGGGACCTCCTTTCCTCGGGGGGACTCCTTCCCCACAGAGCACGACCCCTTCAGGTCAACGGTGGCCACTGCGGGCATAGTTCGGTGATTTGGAGAACTGATGAGTAATCATGGTGGATATCACCGCCCGACTTCCACATCTGAAGGCAACCCCGTCGAATCTCGTTACAAAGCATTAAGTAGCATGCCAGAGGTCGGTCGGCCCTAGCGAGGATCTCGATGGTTGCAGCAACTGATGCCCCGATGCCGCCTCCGCCTCCCCCGTCCGGCTGGACACCCCCCTCGGTCGCGCCCAAGGCCGGCTTGCACCTTTCGAAGGTCGTGATCATCGTAATTGCGGTCGTCGTCGTCGCCGCCGTCGTCCTGGCCGGTCTGTGGGCGGCGGGCGTCGGTCCCTTTGCCCCTGCCTCCTCGGGCAGCGGTAATCCGGGCGGCGGAAATGGAGGCTCCGGCGAGACCTACTCTCAGGCGGTCCTGGTAGCGCAACCCGCGGCCCGCGGGATATCGGGCGGACCTTGGACCGCCGGCGGGGGCGCCGGCGTGCAGCTCACTTCGTCTTTCTCGATCAACGCCACGGAACTGAACCAGTCGTTCAACTTCGGTTGCGGGGGTAAGATCCTCTCGGGGGCGTCCTCCTTGACATCGTTCCCGGCGACCTCATCCGCGCCCTCCAGCGGTGACAGCACCATGTGGATCATCGTCTTCGAGAATGCCTCCGCCGGGTTCCTTGAAGTAGCTGTCTTCAACGGGGTCGCAACCCCGGTGTTCACCTTGGCCTCGTTCGGCCTTTGCGGGTACCCATCGGGCATCGCAAAGCTGCCGGCCAATGCCGTGGACAGCCCGATCGCGGCCGCCACGGCCTGGGCCGCCGGCGGACCCGCGTACGCCGCGAACCACAGCTCGTATGAAACCGAGTACATCGTTCTCAACAGTACCACCGACGGGGCGCTCTGGGTGGTCACCTACACGAATTGTAACCCCACCGAGACCGGGGCGACCCTGGACGGGAACGCTCCGGCTCAGTTCACCGCCATCGTCTGGGCCACGAACGGCACGCTACGTACCAAGGACAGCACTACCACCGCGTGCCCCACCCTCAAGGGGGGCGGCGGCGGCGGGGGGGGCGGAAAGGCGAGCATTGATTCTTGCCGCTTCGTTTCCGCTCAGGCGAATGTCACCGGAACCTACTGGTACAACGCCTCGGCGATCTGCCCTTTCAACGTCACCAAAATGACGACGGGCGACGTGAGACTGTCGGCCGTCAACAACACGACCGGGACCCCGGTCTCCACTACCGGATGGAGCTTAGTGGTCCAGAACGTGTCCAGCTTCCCCTTCGTGAATGCGTCCCACTACAACTTCGCCACAAAGACCTGGAACGACACAACGTACCCGATACTAGCCCTGGTCGGTGGCAGCGACTACTGGGTTCTCACCACACCCACGAGCGTCTCGGGCGATCGGATCACGATCACGGCGACCGCGTCCGCCCCGTGCACCGGGTCGTTCGATTGGTACCTGAACCAGAACCTGTAGGTTCCTAGATTCCGACCAGGGACGGCTTCGGGGGTTCTCGAGCCCCGCGGTGGGTGCGGCACGCCATCGTTGTCGGGCGTGTGCCTCTTCAACGGGGTTGAGGGGAATGCGGCGCCCACTGGCTCCGACAACGAAAGTCTCGAGTGCTTCGGCATCAAGGGCTTGACCTCGGGGGGCCGACGGGGAGGCTCGAGAAAAACACCACTCGGGCCGGCGACCGGATGGTGTTCCCCGCAACCTCTTCAGCTCCGGCGACGGGTGGATTTATCACGTGCTCGCGATCGAGATTCAGGCCCCCGCCAGGCGGATTCACGTAACCATGGCGGGCGAGCCCCCCTCGTCGACGGACCCCCGTCGGAGGTTAGACGGGTTCATACCC
>JBEKEY010000081.1:0-6899 GCA_050013595.1 Thermoplasmata archaeon
GGTCCCGACCCGTCGAGTCTAGCCCGTCCGGCGCCCGCCGGGACCGGGTCGTAACAGGAACGATCGCTCGACGCCCGGCAGCCGGGAGAGGCGGCGTCGGACCTTGGGCGCGTCACGCTCCAGAGTGAAGACGTGCATGTGAGCCCCTGCATCGTGAGTGTACCCCGCGACGGGACGACCGTCCTCCCGATTGATGGCCCGAACCTCGCCGAGGAGCACCCGCGAGGTCGTCGTTAGGTAGTCGAGCGAGGGCTGGGTCGTCTCGCAGACCTCGCGGAAGCTGTCGCACTCCTCCATGATGAGCGGGAAGAGTCGCCGCGCGTCGCGGGCCCCGATCGCCGCACGGATCTTCCGGCTCCGGCCCGGGAGCTCGGCCAGTCGGCGGCGGTACGCGGGGCTCGTCGCGACGGTGGCGTGCATCGCGTCGGCGGAGCGCACGTCCTTCACGGGGGCACCCTTCACGATCATGACGAGGTCGACGAGCGCGGGCCAGTGGTCCGGTCCGTAGAGCGGCCGCGCGTAGCAGTCGAGGCCGTCCGGTCGGGTGCCCGCCCGCCACTCCACGAACCCCCCGAAGACGGAACGCGACGCGCTGCCGGAACCGAATCGTGCGAGTCGCGAGAGCTCTCGGCCCGATAGGTGGAGGCCGAGCGCAGCGGTGGACGCGCCCGCGAGCGCGGCGAAGCCGCTCGCGCTCGAGGCGAGCCCGGTCGCGGTCGGGAAGTTGTTGTCCGAGCGCACGTCGGCCCGATCGGTCACGTCCGCGAGCGAACGCACCCGGTCGAGGAATTCGACCACGCCGTCCCGGGGGCCACCGGTCGCGACCTCGCCGTTCAGCTCGACGCGGTCTTCCCGAAGACCCGGGTCGAAGCGGACCTTCGTCCGTGACCGAAGCCGGTCGAGCGTCACCGAGATCGACGAGTTGTAGGGGATCACCCGCTCCGCGTCGCGGACCCCCCAATATTTCACGAGGGCGATGTTCGGCGGCGCCTCGTAGGTCGCTTCGAGCCGGGGTGCCCGCGCCATCCGATGGGGCGGCACGGTTCCCTACAGTACTTATCTACGACGGCCCCTCGCGACAGATGTGTCCCGCGCGAGGAAATCCCTAGAGCCGCACCCGACGGCACCGTTCCCCGACCTCCCGCACGCCGCCCGCCACGGGTTCCATCACGAGGTGGGTTTCAAGATCGACTTCGAGAGGAGCGGCCGGGGCACGTGCACGGTCACCGGCCGGGTCGAGCAGCGTCACCTGAACATCAACTCGGTCGTGCATGGCGGCGTCTACGCCACGATCCTCGACACCGCCATGGGGGCCGCCGTGGTCTCCGTGCTCGCGGAGGGCGAGACGACCGCGACCACCTCGATCTACGTCGAATTCCTGCGCGCCGCGCGCGAGGGGGACCTGCTCACCGCTCGGGGCGAGGTCCTACGCCGCGGCCGCCACATCGCCTTCGCCGAAGGGAACCTCTACGACGAGGACGGTCGCCGCCTCGCGCAGGCGCGCGGAACGTGGTACATCTGGTCGAAGGAAACGGGCCCTATCGGCCCGACCCATCCGCTGAAGCGTCGTCGATAACGAAGCGCGCGCGAGGGCCTCGCTCAAAGTTAAATACCGGGGTTCGGTCGCACCGCTCGGCTGACGGCCAAAGCGGTGGGGAAACACCCGGTCCCATTCCGAACCCGGAAGTTAAGCCCACTGGCGTTCCGCGCAGTACTGAAGTGCGCGAGCCTACGGGAGACGCGGAAAGCTGTCAGCCTCCCTCCCTCGTCCTCCGGTCCGGGATAGCTTAATCCCCGGTCCTCCGTCACCGGGCCGATGTGGCTCGGCGCGCACCTCGGGATCTCGGGCGGTCTCGGCGACGCTGTCCGCGAGGCCCGGAAGATCGGCGGCGAGTCGCTGCAGATCTTTTCGAAGAGCCCCCAGATGTGGAGCGGTCCCCCGATCGCCCCCGCGGCCGCCGAGGAGTTCCGCGCGGCGGTGGTCGCGGAAGGAATCCGGGCGACCGCGGTCCATCATGCCTATCTCGCGAACCTCGCGAGCCCGAAGCCGTTCATGCTGAAGCGATCCCGCACGGCGTTCCTTGACGAGGTACTCCGCGCCGACCTGCTGGGCGTGGACGGGCTGATCTTCCACCCGGGCGCGCATCTCGGCAGCGGTCCCGAGGTCGGCCTACGGGCGATCGCGGAGAGTCTTCGGTTCATTCTGGAGGAACTTCCGGAGAGCCGAGTTCGTCTCCTGCTCGAGAACGCGGCCGGACAGGGAACGACCCTGGGCTCGACGTTCGAGGAGCTCGCCTCGGTGCTCGCCCAGGCCGACCGACCCGACCGGCTCGGAGTCACTCTCGACACGTGCCATCTCTTCGCCGCCGGCTTCGACTTTCGGGACGAGAGTGGATACGGACGCCTGATGGACGACGTCGAACGTGTCCTCGGAGCCGGTACGGTCCGAGCGTTCCACCTGAACGATGCGAAGGAGGATCTGGGGTCGCATCTCGACCGCCACGAGAACATCGGAAAGGGCAAGATCGGCACCCCGGGATTCCGGCACATCGTCAACGACCGGCGCTGGAACGCGACGCCCGGTTACATCGAGACCCCGCTCGACGACCGTGGGTACGCCCGCTACGCGGAGGACCTGAGCACGCTTCGGTCGCTCCTCGGAGCCGCGCCGGTTCCGCCGACGGCGCGCAAACCGGCCCGGCGTGCCGCTCCGCGGCCCTCAACTCCTAAATAGCGCGCCCTACCTCCGCGCGCCGCGCATGCCGGAGACCATTCCGGTCGAGCTGCTCCGTTCGCTGGAGTCGACGGCCCGGGAGATACGACAAGAGGTCATCCGGATGACGTTCGCCGCCCAGAGCGGCCATCCCGGAGGCAGTCTCTCCGTCACCGACCTCATCACGGCGCTCGTCTTCCACGAGCTGAAGATCGACCCGGCGCGCATCGACTGGCCGGACCGCGACCGCCTCGTTCTCTCGAAGGGGCACGCGTCTCCGGCGCTCTACGCGGCGCTCGCGTTGCGAGGGTTCCTGCCGCGCGAGGAGCTCGCTTCGTTCCGCCAGCTCGGGAGCCGCCTCCAGGGGCATGTCGACCGTACGAAGCTTCCCTGCATCGAGGCATCGACCGGATGCCTCGGTCAGGGCATCGGCATGGCCGTGGGCATGGCGCTCGACGCGCGGCTCCGTAAGGCGAGCTTCCGCACGTACGCCATCCTCGGGGACGGAGAGTGCCAGGCCGGCCCGACCTGGGAGGCACTGATGGCCGGCGGTCACTACCGGCTATCGAACCTGGTCGCGATCCTCGACCGCAACGGTCTCGAGACCGACGGTCCGACCGAATCGATCATGGGGATCGAGCCGATCGCGGAGAAGTTCCGCGCGTTCCGCTACCACACGATCGAGATCGACGGACACGACTTTCCTCAGATCCTCGGCGCGCTCGACGAGGCGCGCCGGACGACCGACGGCCCCACCGCGATCGTCGCGCGGACGGTGAAGGGAAAGGGTGTCTCCTTCATGGAAGGGAAGCACCAGTTCCACGGGAAACCTCCCAATGCGGCTGAGGCGAAGCAGGCGCTCGAGGAGCTCTCCCGGGTTCCCGAGGAGGTGCGTCCGTGAGCGCGGTCCTCGGCAAGGCGGAGAGCCTTCGGGACGCCTACGGAAAGACGCTGGTCGAGCTCGGCGAGAAGGACCCGAAGCTGGTCGTGCTCGACGCGGACCTCTCGGGCTCCACCCGTACCGTCCTCTTCGGGCAGAAGTTTCCGGACCGATTCTTCAACGTCGGGGTGATGGAACCGACGATGATGTCGATCGCCGCAGGGCTCGCGCTCCAGGGACGAACGGTCTACGCGAGCACCTTCGCGGTCTTCGCCGCCGGCCAGGCGTACAACTTCGTCCGCCAGTCGATCTGCTACAACCGCGCGAACGTGAAGATCGTCGCGACCCACGGCGGTCTCCTCGTCGGTGCCGACGGGGGAACGCATCAGATCGTCGAGGACATCGGGTTGATGCGGGGGCTCCCCGGCATGACGGTCATCGTACCGGCCGATGCCCCGACCACGCGCGCCGCGACGCTCGAGGTGGCCGCGCGGGACGGCCCCGCGTACGTTCGGCTCACGCGCGAGAACCTGCCCACTGTCACGGACGGCTCCTTCCGGATCGGCAAGGCCGCCGAGCTGCGCAGCGGCAGCGACCTTACGATCGTGGCCGTGGGTTCGCTCGTCGCCCGGGGGCTCGAGGTCGCCGAAGAACTCGCGAAAGTCGGGGTTTCCACGCGCGTCCTCGATTTCGCCTCCGTGAAGCCGTGCGACGCCCCGGCGCTTCTGCGGGCGGCGCGGGACACGGGAGCGATCCTCGTCCTCGAAGAGCATAGCGTGCTCACGGGCGTCGGCGCTCTCGTCGCGTCCACGACCTCGGAGAACTATCCGGTGCCCGTGCGCCGTGTCGGCGTTCCGGATGTGTTCGGCGAGTCCGGTGAGCCGTGGGCCCTCATGGACCGCTACGGGATGTCGAAGGAGCGCATCCGGGACGAGGCGTGGGAGCTGTTGCGCTCCCGGGGCAAGGTTCAGTAGCCGGGACACATTCGGAGGGTGGACGATGCAGCTGTTCCTCGATACCGCGAGCGTGACCGAGATCCGAACGATGTGGGAGATCGGGATCCTGGACGGGGTCACGACGAACCCGACCCTCGTCGCGAAGGAGGGCCGAAAGTTCGAGGAGGTGCTGCGCGAGGTCTGCGCGCTCGGCGTCCCGTCCGTCTCCGCCGAGGTCGTGGCCACCGACACCGAGGGCATGCTGCGCGAGGGACGCCACCTGCGGGAGATCCATCCCGCGATCTACGTGAAGGTGCCGATGACGGCGGCGGGCCTCCGGGCCACGAAGGTCCTCGCGAAGGAAGGTACGCGCGTCAACATGACGCTCGTGTTCAGTGCGAACCAGGCGCTCCTCGCCGCGAAGGTCGGGGCGGCCTACGTGAGCCCGTTCATCGGCCGCCTCGACGATCAGGGTGAGGTCGGGATGGACCTGATTCGCGAGATCGTCCAGATCTACCGAAACTACTCGTTCGCGACGAAGGTGCTCGTCGCCAGCATACGCCACCCCGTCCACGTCCTCGAGGCTGCGAAGATCGGGGCCGACATCGCGACCATGCCGTACGCGGTGATGGAAAAGCTCGTCCAGCATCCGCTCACGGACATCGGCCTCGCCCGGTTCCTCAAAGATTGGGAAAAGGTCCCGAAGGGCTGAGCGGGGCCTGCGCGCCCACGGATTGTAGGTATTATCGGACGTCCACCTATCTCGGAAGCGCCCGTGACGAACGAAACCCCCTTGCTCGAAAAATATCTTCGGCTGACCCGGGAGGCTCTCGCCAAGGTGACCCCGGCCCCTCCCGAGCGGTCGTTCCTGCGGGGGGCGAGCGACGATTTCCTCGCGATGGCCCGGTCCTACCTCGCCGATGCGGAACATTTCTCCGCCTCCGGCGACCGCGACCGCGCCCTGGCGGCGGCGAGCTACGCGCACGGCTGGCTGGATGCCGGCGTGCGCCTCGGTCTGCTGGACGGAGGGAACGATGACCAGCGATTCACCCTCTTCCGATAGTCCCCGGTCGCCCCCGACGCCCCGCGACGGGGTGTCGGAGACCACGCTCGCGAGCATCGAGGCCCACCTGCGCCAGCGCGAGCTGCGGCGCGAAGAGCTCTACCAGCGCGCTCGCCGCCTCCGGAGGCTGGCCCAGTCGACGATGTCCCGCCTCCACGCCGAGCGCGTCGTGCCGCCGGCGGTCGCGGAGGTCCGGCGGGACCTCTCCGAGCTCGCGGACTGGCTTCGCCGGGAGGGACGGGGCGACGAAGGTCTGGCGCTCGACGCGCTCCAAGAGGGCGTCGAGGGCGTTCTGCTGGCCGCCATCCTCTCGGGCACTCCCCTTCCCGGCCCGTCGGACCTCGGGGTCGACCCCGAGCCGTACCTGCTAGGCCTCGGGGACGTGGTCGGCGAGGTTCGCCGCCTGGTCCTCGACCGCCTCGCGCACGATGACCTCGCGGGCGCCGAGAGCTACCTTGCGCTCATGGACGCGCTCACCCGCGACCTCCTGCGCTTCGATACGACCCGGGCGATCGTGCAGCTGAAGCCGAAACAGGATACGGCGCGCTCGCTGCTCGAGCGAACCCGCGGCGAGGTCGTGATGGCCCGCCTGCATCTGCGAGCCGCTCCTCCGAGCGGGACCGTCCGGGAGAACCGATGAGCCCTCCGCGGACGACGATCGGGGTCATCGGCGGCTCCGGGATCTCGGGGATCTTCGAAGGCGCCGCGACGAAGAGCCACAAGGTGGCGACGCCCTGGGGCGCGCCGTCCGGACCGATCGAGGAGGGCCTCGTGGGCGGCGTCCGGACGCTCTTTCTTCCCCGGCACGGACCGGGGCATACGATCCCGCCGCACCGGGTGAACTACCGCGCCAACGTGGACGCGTTGCGCTCGCTGGGCGCCGAGGCGATCGTGACCGTGAGCTCCGTCGGGTCGCTCAAGGAGGAGCTCGCTCCGGGAATGTTCGTCCTTCCGGACCAGTTCGTCGACCTCACGAAGCAGCGCCCCACCACGTTCTACGACGGCGGTCGGGTCTACCACGTGTCGCTCGCGGACCCGTTCTGCCCGGACCTCTCGAGGACCGCCGCGGCGACGGGCCGCGAGCTCGGGAACCCGTTCGTGGAGGGCGCGACGTACGTCTGCGTGGAAGGCCCCCGGTTCAGTTCGCGCGCGGAGTCGAAGTTCTTCCGGTCGTTCGCCGACATCATCGGCATGACGCTCGTCCCCGAAGTGAGCCTCGCCCGGGAACGGGCCCTCTGCTACCTCTGCCTCGCGATGGTCACTGACTATGATGTCTGGGCCGAGCGCCCGGTCGAAACGAAGGAGATC
>JBEKEY010000082.1:0-6727 GCA_050013595.1 Thermoplasmata archaeon
TCGGTGCACTCGTTCGATGGAATCTACGTGGTCGAAGGGCCCCGGGTCGGATCAGGGACCACAGGACCCACCGAGAACCTCATCGACATCGGACCGACGATCCTTACGATGATGGGAGTCCCCGTCCCGGCAGAAGTACAGGGCCGGCCCATCGGTTGGTTCATGTGACCGACCCGCCCGGTAATCCTCATATCCCAACGCGCTCCGGCGCCCCGGTCTCACGACCATGACCCACCACGGTTACTGCATCTGGCTAACCGGACTGCCGTCCGCCGGGAAAACGACCATCGCCCGGGAGCTCGTTCCTCTTCTCAGGGCCCAGGGCTGGGGGGTCGAGTTGCTCGACGGAGACGAGATCCGCCGCGGCCTCAGCTCCGACCTTGGCTTCGGGAGGGCCGCCCGTGAGTCGCATGCGGCCCGAGTGACGTTCGTCGCCAAGGTGCTGGCGCGAAACGGCGTGATTCCGATCGTGGCGCTCATCTCCCCCTATCGATCGTCCCGGGCCCGGGCCCGCACGGAGATCGGGCGGTTCGTGGAGGTGTTCGTTTCGACCCCTCTCGAAGTCTGCGAACAACGGGACGTCAAAGGACTCTACAAGCAGGCGCGGGAAGGGACGATCAAGGAAATGACGGGGGTCGATGATCCCTACGAACCACCGGAAAAGGCGGACATCACCATTGACACCCTGCACCGTACTCCCCTCGAGTCGGCACAATACATTATCGCGGAGCTCGAACGCGCCGGTTGGCCAGTTCGGGCCTGATGTTGAGCCGAGAGGCGGCTGCGCTCGGGGTCGGATGGAGTCCCGGGGGCCCCATTCCGGTACCATCGATCAAATTCCGAGCGAGCGGTCGAACCCGACTCCGTAGGCGTATTATACGCGACCCACGCAAACCCTGAGGGGGGCGGTGGATGGCAACCCGTCAAACCGATTTGCACCGCTCGGCGATCGACTCCCTCGGCCGCGGCACCTCGATCATGGTGGTCGGCACCATCCTTCTTCTGTTCCTGAGCCTCATTGGACGGGTCGCGGTCGCTCGCAATCTTACCCTCGTGGGATTCGGCGATTTCAATCTCGGTCTCTCCTTTGCCGGGCTCCTCTCCCTGGTCGCCCTCCTGGGTCTCCACCAAGCGGTGGCTCGGTCACTTGCGGAACGCGCGGACCCCGCGGCCCGACGATATCTCATCCGGTGGACCGCCGGTGTGACGGTCGTCGCGGCCGTGGTCACGTCGAGTCTGGTCTACTTCTTTGCGAGCCAGATCGCCTCGCTCTTCGACCCGTCTCAGCATGCGGAGCTGACGGTCGTCTTCCAGATGTTCTCCGTGACCATCGGCCTGACCCTCCTCTGCACGTTCATCGCTTCCATCTTCCAGGGATTCGAAGACACCGTCCCGAACGCCTGGATCAATCAGGCGGTCCAACCCGGGGCTTTCCTCGTCTTTGTCTACATCTTCTTTTACTTCCACCTCGAACTCACGGCGGCGCTCCTCGCTTGGGTCATCTCGAACGTGGTCACCTTTGTCGCCCTCCTCCTGTACGCGTGGCGACGGCTTCCCCGGCACTTGCCCCCGGTCTCTTCGGCCAGTTCGATGCTACCGACGGGGCTGTGGACCCTCGCTCTCGCCCTGTGGGGGGTAACGACTCTCACCTACGTCACGGGTTACGCCGATACGTTGATCCTCGGCGCGTTCCGCCCGGAGCAACAGGTCGGGATCTACTCCGCAGTCCTGACCATCGGCCGTCTGATCCTCATCGCCAGCGGGGCGGTGGCGTTCATCTTCCTTCCGGTGGCGGCCCGCCTTATTGGCGAGGGAAACATCGCCGCCATTCGTTCGACGTTCACCACGACCGCTCGATGGACTCTGCTATTCACGGTCCCTCTGTTCCTCGTATTCGCCTTTCTCCCGGGCGACTCCTTGTACGCGGTGTTCGGGGGGGCGTATGTTCCCGGCTCGCAGGCGTTGGTGGTGATCAGCCTCTGTGCGCTCGTCTCGGTCGCGTTCGGTCCCGTCAACGCCGCCCTCGCGGGTATGGCCATGACGCGTCCCCTACTGATCGCGACGGCGGCCTCCGCGATCAGTAACATCATCCTCAGCTTCACGCTCATCCCGGCGTTCGGCCTGATGGGTGCCGCGGTCGCCTGGTCCGTGGCTCGGGTGATCTACCCGGCGGCGGGGGCTACATCCCTGTACTTCACCCACAGAATCACCCCCCTTCGACGAACCCTACTCCTCCCCCTCGCGGGATCTCTCGCCCTCGGGATCCCGGTATTCGTCGTGATCGGGTTGATCCCGCACCCCAGCTGGATCGTATTCCCACTTTACTTTGTCGGCCTGGGGATTTTCGTCGGGTGCATGCTCGCCACTCACAGTATAGAGGAAGGAGACTTCGTCGCCTGCCGTCTTGCGGAGCGACTATTCCGACGGCCGCTCCCACGGCTCCAAGGATTTCTGGAGCGATTCTCTGCCGCTCCCGTGCCGTCCCCTGAGTTGCCGTAGTCGTCCGCGCTCCTTTCGAGGAAAGCCGTGAACAGCGTGCCGAGGTCCCTCCATGCCCTGAGCGCCGGCCAAATGGCAGTTCCAGCAGGTATGACCAATCGCCGCCCGAGACTCTTGGGTCAAGACAACCGATGCGTGGGAGGCCCCCTGCGGCGACGACGCCCACTCGCTGCTCCCATACTCGGTGACTACGGCGCACCCGACGGTGGTCCACAACGAGCACAGTCCAGCGCCCGATCCCAACCACACGCTCCGCGGCATCCGGCCCAATCAATTCTGGAATCCCGGTCGGCTCGCCGCGTACCACCGTGGTGAGAAGTCGAGGCTCGATAACCAGACCGAGGACGATCCAACGATGGATTCCCACTTACCGCGACCCCGACCGGAAACCGCCCGAGACCGTCTCAGATGCCGACGCGGTCACGGTAAGGCGGGATGTGTCCTCACCGGACGAAGAGGAGTAGGAACGGGGTTGGCCCTTCCAGGGGGCCCCGTGCGTCCGCTCCGGTCGAAGTGGCGCCCGACCGGCGAATCAGCTCTTGGGGCAACGACCGGACGCCGGAGGGTCAGAGGGACGGGGTCGGGTCCGTGCCTAGCTCGATGGGTCGCCCCTGGATGTGGGGAGGGATTGGCAGTCCGAGGAACTGAAGGATCGTGGGAGCGACGTCCCGTATCTGTTGTTCGGGCAGGTCGACCCCAGCCCGTTCGTCCCTCACGGAGGTCCACAAGAACACCCCGTCAAAGGAATGGACGGCGTCGTCCGGGCCCGTGTCGTTCTCGCGAAGGAAGAGCCCAGGGTAGCCCAGCGTCCCGGCGGAGCGCCACTTGAGGTCCCCGAAGTAAAGCATCAGATCCGGTGCATCCCCATGGACCTCGTGATAGATCGTCTTCGGATCGAGGATCTGGACCTGAAGGGGGTTGCCGGCGGGGTCTCGGATGGTGGCCAAGTCGTTTTCAAGTCGGCGGCGAAGGGCGGGAAGCTGGCCCGGCGCCACGATCCCTCGAGATTCACGACCTCGGAGGTTGACGAAGATGCGGGCGTAGTAGCCGCCCGCCCCCCAGAGCGTGGTGCGATCCCAATCCACCGGGGCCTTGTCGAGTGCTGTGCCGGGCGGCACAGCGCTCTGAATGGCCAGATACCCCTTCTCGGCCAGCCACTGGTTGACACAGAAGCAGCCGTCCATGGGCATGCTACCATGGTCGGAGACGATCATCACGCGGGTCTCCCGGTCGGCCCGTGAAAGCAGTCGGGCGATCCCCGCGTCCAGAACTCGGTAGTAGTCCCGCGCTACGTTCTCGTACGGATTTCCTCGGACGAAGTCCCGGTGGCTTTCGTCGAAATATTTCGTGTAGGCGTGGTTCAACCGGTCGGTGCCGATCTCGTGGACGGCGAAGAGGTCCCAGGGTTCCCGTGAGTAAAGGTCTTCGGCGACGCGAAACCGAGTTTCCGTCATCGACACGATCCGATCGAAAAGCTCCTTTCGCTCCTGGGACCGGAACACGACATCGAAGCGGTACGGCCCGTACGACCGCTCGAGTTCGGCCTTCAGTTCGGGGGGGAACGTAACGTCCTGGCTGCCCGGCGGGGTGAGGAAATCCGAGATGTAGAATCCGTTCACGGCCGGAGGTGGGTACCCGAGGGGCATCCCGATGACTCCCACTCTCAGTCCCGCCTGGGAGGCGAGTTGCCAGACGGTCGGCACCGGGGTCTGGTCTGCCCGCGGGACGTACATCTCCGTGTAGGAGTTCCCGGAGCGATGACGGAACCCGTAGAATCCCAGGGTGCCGGGGTCGACTCCAGTGAACATCACCGGCCACGCGGGCACCGAGAGAGGAGGGTCGGTAGTCCGGAGAACAGCCCGCGTTCCCCGGTCCACCAGGCGCGCGGTGGTCGGCATCACTTCCCGGAGCCGGTGGAAGAGAAGATCCGGGGTGGCTCCGTCCAGCCCGATTATCAAGAGCCGACGTCGATGGGACAATCCGGCCATTCGGTCGTGGGAGACTCCGAGGTCTATAACTCGTTGTGCGTGTGGACTTGGGGGCTGGCCCGTGAGGGCCCGACCTGGCTCCAGTACCGTACTACGGCATAGCGACCAACCGCGTGCATGAGATCCAGTATCCAACACGTCCTACCGATCGGGTTGATCCACCACCCGGCGAGCGTTGTCTTCCCACTCTATTCTGCCGGCCAGGGAGTCTTCACCGGATGCGTCCTGGCGACCCGCAGCATCGAGGAAGGAGAATTTGTCGCCTGTTGCATCGCCAGGAGTACCATGCGGCGACCATTTCCGCGTTTTCAGAGCCCCACGGAGCGGTTCCTTGTCGCCCCTCTTCACTCCCCCCCTAAGATCGTGAAGGTCCCCTGCCGAAGCCTCGGATTAGTCACGAACCTCCCTTCTCGGCCGACAGCTGCGCAACCGGTAGCCCCATTCTGAAGATGGTTGCGTTCCTGGGAGGGCTGCCTCACTAACCTAATGTACCCCTTCATGGCGTCGTATAACCAGTCACGAGACCTGGACCCGATGCCGGGGGACTTCACGAAGGGTGCGGCATCGAGGAAGGTCAGGTGACCTAGGACTTCGGGAGAAGGCATGGGAAGGATTCTAGTTTTTCTTTTTCTTGGAACAGTCGCATTTGCCGTGCTAACGGCTGTCATCGGCCTAGTGCACTTCGTCCGGGATGTTCTTGCGGCGGTGGGTGGGATTGTCTCCTACCCTGATTTAGCCACGCCGTTCAACCTTCCTCCGGCGCTGGCGTTCAATGGAATTTGGTTCGAATTCGCGGTGTACTACTTCTTCGTGGTTGCCCCAATTGGCGTCTTCGTTCTTCTTGTGTGGCACTTCCTGGTCCGGAACCGGCCCTCGCCTTGGAAAAAACCGCACCCGATAGATTGGACCAAGGCGTCCGTGGCGGTGGTCCTGACTGCTTATGATGACCAGGCATCGATCGGCTCAGCGGTTGATGATTTCAAGGGCCTCCCCCTCGTCCACGATATCATCGTGGTCGACAACAACTCGAAAGATAGGACTTCAGAGGTCGCTAGCGCGCACGGAGCGACCGTTGTGCGGGAGACGAATCAGGGGTACGGTTATGCTTGCATCGCCGGGATGCGATACGCTTTGACGAACACCACGAACGATATCATTGTGCTCTGCGAAGGGGACATGACCTTCTACGGGGACGACCTAGCGAAGTTCCTCCCGTACATGGCGGATTGCGACATGGTCATCGGGACGCGGAACACTCGCACGCTCACCCGCGAAGGATCTCAGATGAATTGGTTCATGTCGTGGGGAAATCTCTTCCTTGCCCTCATGATCCGGCTCCGCTACTGGGATTGGTCATTCCTGGGCCGGGTTCAGCTCACGGATGTAGGCTGTACGTATCGGGCAATCCGTCGCGAGGCGCTCGCTCGGATGATTGACCGCCTCACGGTGGGAAGCCACCACTTCTCTCCCCACATGATTCTCGTCGCGCTGAGGGAGTACCTTGCAGTGACTGAAGTTCCCATCAAATTCCGTGCGCGTGTCGGCGAATCCAAGGGGGCGGGAGGCGACATCAAGCGGGCTATCGCGGTTGGAATTACAATGATCGGATCCATCGCCATCCACTGACCGGAGGTATCGACCCCTCCCTAAATCGGCGTCCGGAAGCCCTTCGGCTCCCGTAAGCAGGTCCGGACCAGGACGCGTAGAGAACACTGCATCAATCCTAGTAAACCATCCAACAGTCTAAGAGCTCGATTTGACTTGAGTCTCCTAGCACGCAAGATAGCCGGAACACGCGGTCCTCACGCGTTCGCAGCCTGGTGAACTGGCCAATGATGCTCGAGGCTACCTCGAACGGGCCTTCGATGACAGTAGACTGCAAGATGATGACCTGAACGAACCAATCACTCAGGTCTTGGTTATCCAGACAAGCTCTAAGCGGACGCGCGTCGATAGGCCCAAATCAGGGGGCCGAACCCGATTGCAGTTCGCTACCCGACGCGACACTCAAACTGTGGCTGAAGTCTGGGTCACACTGACACTGATGAGGTAGACCGACATCTCGGGGGAGTATTCGTAGCCTGGAAAACTCAGGTAGCCTGAGTGTTCCCACGTAAACGACAAGTTTTCGACTAGGGGTTCGAAGGAATTGATGGCGCTTGTCTGTTGGGCCACATTGCGGCTCGTAATCCCCTCGAGAGGGGCAGTTTTGTTGCTGGCAGTTCCGTCGCTGTTGGGGA
>JBEKEY010000083.1:0-6509 GCA_050013595.1 Thermoplasmata archaeon
CTTTCGAAGAAGTGGATAAACGCCTTCGGGGGCTCGGCTGGGCTCCTGCGCTTCACGGCCCTGCGGTGCCCGTCTCCCCGGTATGACCCCGACCCCGGAACTCTCGCCCGGGGAGCGCATCCTGCGCGCGTGGCCCGCACGCACTCCGACGGCGGCGCCCGGTCACCCCACCTCGGGTGACCTCTTCCTGACGAATCGCCGAATCCTCTTTATGGCGAAGGGCGGACTCTTCGGTCGTTCTCATCCCCCCACCTCCGCCCGTTCGATGTCGCTCGAAGGGATCGGAGGCGCAGCCCCTCACCGCACCGAGCTGCGGATCGGTTACGGCGACCGAATGGTCCTCGAGGGGATCGAGCTCGACGGCGCGGTCTTCGAACTGGGACGGGAGGCGTCGTCCCGAACGGTGCTCGCCGAGATCGCCTCCGCGCGCCGGGCACGACGAAAGGAGCTCGGACTTCCCGACGACATCACCCCTTGCCAATCTTGCGGTCGATGGAACGCTCTCGGGAAGGGCCTGTGCGAGAGCTGCGCCCCGGCTCGGAAGTAGCCACCCTGAGGAAAGGTTCTACTGGGTCCGGGAGGGCCGAAGCCGTTACCCTTCAGGGGCGCCTCGCCGTCCGCGCTATCGATGGTCACTCGCAAGGTGGTCTCCCAAGGTCCCCGACGATACGGCTCGCCACCGTTCCGTACTGTGCTGGTCCACGGTGGTCCGGGGGCGCCGGGAACTCTCCGGCCCGTGGCGCAAGAGCTGGGAGTCACCTTGGGTGTCGTCGAGCCGTGGCAGACCGCGCGAACGGTCGCGGGCCAGGTCGAGGAGCTCTCGGACCAGATCGATGCTTGGGCGTCTCCGCCGGTCACGCTCGTCGGCCACTCCTGGGGCGCCTGGCTCGCGCTCCTCCTCGCGGGGCAGCATCCGGAGATCGTTCGACGTGTCGTTCTGGTCGGATCCGGCCCCTTTCAGGAGAGATACGCTGCCGAAATCCGGCGGCGCCGCAAGGAGCGACTCACTCGGGGCCAGTGGCAGGAGTTCGAGGAGATTCAGCGGCGATTGTCGGGCCGGGCATCGCGAACACCCGCCGACGCGTTGCGCCGCCTTGGAGAGCTCGCGGATGTGGCGGACTCGTACGCGCTATTGCCCCGACCGCCAACAGAGATCGCGGTCGACCCGACGACGTTCCGGACAGTTTGGGCGGAAGCAGACGAGATGCGAAGGTCGGGAGCGCTCGTGCGAGCGCTTCGACAGGTCCGGGCTCCGGTGGTCATCCTCCACGGAACAGCCGATCCCCATCCGTTACAGGGCGTCGTGGAACCCCTTCGTCGCACGGGCGTGGAGCCGCGCGTCGTCGTGCTCGAGCGTTGCGGTCACGATCCATGGAGGGAGCGATATGCTCGAGACCAGTTCTTCACCGAGCTCCGCAAGGAACTCTCGCGAGCCTGAGGGGAGAACCCTTCGAGAGTGGGGAAAGTGTTGACCTGCGAGGGCATGATGCGCGGGCGCGGCTCTAAGCCAGCTCTGCGCTTGCCTGTCCCCTGCCGGGGACTCCGCTACACGTAGAGGTTGTCCGCGTAGCAGTAGTACCGCCCGTACTGAGCGATGTACGTGGTCGGCCTGCCGCACTTCGCGCAGTTCGGAGCTGCCGGGGCCGCTACCGGCGGGGGGGCCGGGGGAGGGGGCGCTACCGGGGCGGGAGCAGTATACTGTTGGGGAGGAGCGGCGTATTGGGGCGCATAGCCGGGGGGCGGGGCGCCACCCATCTGCTGGTTCCGCTGCCAGGTAATTACCGGGTCGAATTTGAGGTAGGCAATCAGCAGTAGGACCCCCAGAATGATGCCACCAAGGATGAACCCGAGGATCATCCAGAGCAGAGTCTTCGACTTTGCCTGCTCGTATTGGTGCTGGTTGACCATCGACTCGATCTCCTTCATCTGCATGAAGATGACGAAGTCGATGACACCGAAAATGATGATGAAAATCGCCGGGATCAGCGCGAATCCGAGACTGCCACCACAGTACGCGGCGAACTGCCCACAAACGGAGAACGCCCAGGCGAGGAATGCGGCATAGGCGATACCTCCGAGAAATAAGAGAATCCCGAAGATGATCGCCAAGATCCGGACGATGTGGAGCATCGACTTGATCGACTGCACTTCGGGAGGGTCAGCAGCCATCATCGGCGGCATTGGATACGCTGGTGCGGCCATGGAGACTCGGGCGCCCCTATCGACACCCCCTCTTAAGACCCTCGTTGAAGTCTAAAAGCGTCTCCCGAACCCGTTTTGGAGCCCATCTGGGCACGAGCGCGAAGCATCTCGCCACGCCCTCCCGCCCGAGCGGCCTCAAATAGGTGCCTCTTGTCCAACGCTGTATGACCCCTCCGGACGCAGCGTTGCCGTTCGAGCCGTTCAAGACGAAGGTCGTCGAGCGGATGCCGAACCCGACCGCGGGCCAGCGGGAGGCAGCGCTCGAGCGGGCCGGATTCAATCTCTTCAATCTCCGCTCGGAAGAGGTCCGAATCGACCTCCTGACCGACTCGGGAACCGGCGCGATGAGCGACCGCCAGTGGGCCGCGATGATGTTGGGCGATGAGTCCTACGCCGGGAGCCGCAACTTTGCTCATTTCGAGGCGAAGGTTCGCGAGATCACCGGTTTCCCTCACGTGGTCCCGGCCCACCAGGGACGCGCCGCGGAGCATCTCCTGTTCTCGACCTTGTGCCACGCCGGCAACATCGTGCCGAACAACATGCACTTCGACACGACCCAGGCGCATGTGGTGCACGCCGGGGGGACACCGGTCAATCTCGCCGTGGCGGAAGCGTACGACGCGGTGAGCGACTTTCCGTTCAAGGGAAACCTCGACACGGCCGCGCTGGACCGTTTGCTGACGGTGGAAGGCAAGGAGCACATACCGCTCGTCATGGTGACGATCACGAACAACACGGGGGGCGGCCAACCGGTCTCGCTCGCGAACTTCACCGAAGTGGCCCGGGTCGCCCACGGTCACGGAGTGCCGGTCTACCTCGACATGTGCCGTTGGGCGGAGAACGCGTTCTTCGTCCGGGAGCGCGAGCCCGGCATGGGTGCGCGCTCGATCGCGGAGATCGGTCGGGCGTTCTTCGACCTCGCGGACGGCGCGACCATGAGCGCGAAGAAGGATGGTCTCGTCAATATCGGGGGGTTCGTCGCGGTCCGGGACGCGCCACTCGCTGAGCGTCTCAAGGAGGCGCTCATCCTGTTCGAGGGATTTCCCACGTACGGAGGCCTCGCGCGACGGGACCTTGAGGCGATGACGGTCGGTCTCGAGGAAGCCATGGACCTCGAGTACCTGACGCACCGGATCGGGCAAGTTCGCTATCTCGGAGCCCTCCTCGACCAACGGAGCGTTCCCTTTCTGCATCCGGTCGGTGGTCACGCCATCTATCTCGACGTGGACCGGTTCCTCCCTCATCTCTCGGACGCTGACCTTCCGGGACAAGCCCTCGCCGTGGAGCTCTACCGGGAAGGGGGGATCCGCAGCGTCGAGGTCGGCTCCATCATGTTCCCCGGCGGCTCGCAGTCGCAGCGACCCCTCGAGCTCGTGCGGCTTGCCATCCCTCGGCGCGTCTATTCAGCGAGCCATCTCGCGTACGTGGCCGACGTGGTCGGGCGGGTCTACGAACGCCGGTCCAAGATCAAGGGGCTCACCATGACGTACCGCCCGGAGCGACTCCCTCACTTCACCGCCCGCTACGCGCCGGCGCGGACCAACGGTTAAAGGGCCTCGGCTCTCTCGGAGCCTGGATGCGCGTCCTCGTCACCGGGGCCACCGGATTCCTCGGCTCGTACATGGCCCGGCACCTTCAAGAGCGCGGCGACGAGGTCGTCGGAACGCGCCTCGAGCAGACCCGGCCGGACGCCCTCCCGAAAGCACCGGGCGTGACGTACGAGACCCTGGACGTGCGCGACCCTGCGGCCGTGGCCGCCCTCGTCCGCAAGGTCGCCCCGGAAGAGGTCTACCACTTCGCCGGCCAAGCCTTTATCATGAAGTCCTGGGAAGACCCGCATCTCACGTACGAAACGAACCTCCTGGGGACGCTCAACCTCCTCGAAGCCGTGCGGAACGCACGCGTCTCCCCGGCGATCGGCTACGCGGGCAGCGTCACCGAGTACGGAGCTCCGAAGGTGGTCCCGACCCCCGAGACCGCCGAGTTTGCTCCCCAGAGCCCCTACGGCGCGAGCAAAGTGGCGGCCGACCTCCTCTGCCGGGTCTATTTCGAACGGTACGGCGTCCGGACGCTTCGCTACCGGATCTTCGCCACGAGCGGTCCCGGGAAGGTCGGGGACTCGTCGAACGACTTCGCAGGCCAGATAGCGAAGATCGAACGCACCGGGAAGCCCGGCGTCCTGCGGGTCGGCAACATCGACCCGAAGCGCGACATCTCGGACGTACGGGACGCGGTTCGAGCGATGAGCCTGGTCCTCGCGAAGGGGACCCCAGGGGATGCCTACAACATCGCTCGCGGAGAATCTCGCTCGATCCGGGAGAACGTCGACCGCCTCGTGGGCCTCGCCACGGTCCCGATTCGAGTCGAAGTCGTCGAGGAGCTCCGGCGACCGCTCGACGAGCCGGTCCAGTGGGCGGATATCTCGAAGATCCGGGAGCTCGGCTGGAGTCCCCAGTTCTCCTTCACGGACACGCTGAAGGACATTCTGGACTACTGGCGACACAAGCCCACGAACTAACGGCGAGCGGTCGAGCTCGGTCCGGAGGGCCGCTACGCCCCAAGGGGCTGATCGTCCGTTTCAGCCGGGCGTCTTCGGGGCCGTCTGCGCCTTCACGACGAGCACCGAGCAGTGGACGTGGTGAAGGATCCCGTCGGAGACGCTCCCGAGGAAGAAGCGGCCCGCGGTCGAGAGACCCCGGGACCCGACCACGATGAGGTCCGGTGGGTGCTTTTCCGCATACTCCACGACCCGCTCGACCGGGTCCCCCTCGAGGAACACCGTTTCGACCTCCCGCACCCCGTCCGCGAGAAGACGCGCCTTCTGCGCCTCGAGTCGCCGCTTCGCGGCCTCGAGCAGCGCCTCGAAGGAGTCTCCGATCGGGACCGGAATGCCGAACCCGGGCGAGATCACCGAAATGACGCTCACGAGCGTCAGTTTCGCGTTGGCTAACTTCGCGATGTCCACAGCTTCCTCGAGCGCGTGCTGGGAGGACTCGAGCATGTCGTCCGCGATGAGGACCGATCGGATTGTCATCACCGGTCTAGTAGCCGTGGATGGTTGATATCGATTCGCGGAGACGGCGCCGCCAAGCCTATGGCCTCCCGAAGGCCGAGAGAATCGTGTCCGGGACCACCGTGTCGACTCCGCGCGCTCCGCTCGTCATTCTCGGAGCCGGGTACGCGGGCCTCACCGTCGCGGAGGAGGTTCTTCGACGTTCCAAGGGATCGATTCCCGTGGTCCTCGTCGACCGACACCCGATCCATGTTCTGCGCACGGAGCTCTACGAGGTCGGGCAGATCGCGGCCGCTGAGAGCGATGTAGCCCGGTGGACGATCCCGCTCGGACGTGTATTCGACCGAACCTCCGTGACGGTCCGACAGGGCAACGTCGAGGGGATCGACCTCGTCCGAAGGGTGGTTCGGGTCGATGGCGCGGACCTTCCGTACGGGTCGCTCGCCGTATGTCTCGGAAACGTCGCCACGTACTACGGAGTGCCCGGGGCCGCCGAGCACACGCACAACGTCTACCGGCTTTCGGGAGCACAGCGGCTCGGCCGAGCCCTCATCGACATCGAGCGAGCCTCCGTGGACCTGAAGGGCGAACGCCGCCCCCGGGTCGTCGTGATCGGGGGAGGGTCGACCGGCACCGAGCTCGCGGCCGAGGTCGCCACGACCGCGTGGGGGAAGCTCACGGGGACCCCGGTCCGTCCGCCCGACGTCTACTTGCTCGCGGGCTCGCTCCCGTTCCTTGCGGGGTTTCCGCCCCGCCTGATCGATCACGCCCGCCGTATCCTCCACGAGATCGGCGTGACGATCGTCCACGGACTCAACGTCGTGAACGTCGAACCGAATCGGGTCCACCTGGAGGATGGGAGCGTCTTCGCGTGCGATGCGGCGGTCTGGTGCGCGGGCGTCGAGGCTCCGGCCCTCGTTCGAGATCTACCCGTTCCGCACGGGAAGGGAGGTCGTATCGCGACCGAGCCCACGCTCGAAGTGCCGGGCTATCCGGGGGTGTTCGCGGTGGGGGACGTGGCGGAGTTCCGCGACCCGGCTACCGGAATGTTGGTTCCCGGGACCGCCCAGGCGGCGCTCGCCGAGGCGCGGGTCGCAGCCCGCAACATCGTAGCCCGAGCGAACGGCGTCGAGCCCGAGCTATTCCGGTACAAGGAACGCGGCATCATCGTGGCGCTCGGGATCGGGCGCGGGGCCGGTACGTTGAGCCGGGTCACGATCTGGGGAAGTCCGGCGCGACTCCTCAAGCACGTGGTCGAGCGGGAGTATTCCCGGGCGGCGGAGCACGGAGAGCC
>JBEKEY010000084.1:0-6401 GCA_050013595.1 Thermoplasmata archaeon
CCGATTGATCTC
Organism: Thermoplasmata archaeon; assembly: GCA_050013595.1. Classification (GTDB taxonomy): domain Archaea; phylum Thermoplasmatota; class Thermoplasmata; order Lutacidiplasmatales; family UBA184; genus Lutacidiplasma. The sequence goes on from JBEKEY010000084.1 coordinate 13, forward strand.
CGTCACGAACTGGATTGCCACACTTTCTGGGTCCGATTCCGGCATCGCTCGCTCCTTCTGTTCCATCTGAGGATAGTGATTTGGGATATTCAACTCACCCAGCCGTCCTTCATTCCGGGACCCTGGATCAAGACAGACTCGCTGTCCCTTCACTCCGGCCGGCGACCTCCGCCAGAAATTCATGAAGGACGCGCGCGGCCGATGACGTGACCGCAATCAGCGCGCGAGACCGCGAACGGAGCCCGTCAAAGCCACTCCGCCTGGCAAATCTGCGTCCCTTCGAGGGCGCCTTGCGAGGAGGCCTCAGATGCGTCTATACACGTCGGAATGTTTGCCCATAGGGGGTTGGAGGGCTATGGTTGGGTTTCGAGACATAGTTCCAGTCGATCCCCGCCTCCGCCGTCTATGGTGGGTAGGTGTGGGGCTGGTCGCTGCAGGTGGCGCGCTGGTGGTTGGGGGCGCGAGCGCACTTGCGTTCCAGACCTACCAGGTCCATTCGTCGACCGGAGGATCCAGTAGCCTCGGGGGGGGGCCGGTTCAGCTTACCTTTACCTTTCTCGGTCCGCCCCCCTCCCTATTGGCATTCTGGATAGCCCTGGGCCTGGTCCCACTTTTTGCCATTGTCGTCTCGCGTGCGGCGTGGCCCGCCTGGGCACTATCGCTTCTTCTCGCCTTCCTCGTTGCACCGTACCTCTTTTCCGGGCTCCTCTTCGCGCCGCTGCCAACGGCTCTCTTCGCGGTGTGCTGGGTGGTCTTTTCAGGCGCAGCCCTCAACAGCGTCGGATCCCTTCTTCTGCGCCGGACGAAAGACCGTTGGTTGGTCTATGATCTCGCAATCGCCCGCCCGGTGACACCCAGAGCCACGCGAGTCTTCGTGCCACGCCGATCGCGCACCCGATGAATTGGGTCTCGAACTTCGCTCGAGGGAAGGTCGCCGACCTACCCGGAACGTGGCCGCGCGTGCTCGATGACCGACCGCGAGGAGCCCTGGGGGGCCGCGACCGCGTAGGCTCCATGAAGGGCGCGCGCGGTCGATGACGCGACCGCGGTGAGAGCGCCAGACGAACCGTCGTCGACGTCATGCCACGCCCTTTGCGGAAACCCGCCTGTTCGGGACTTGACTCCTGGGGCCGAGTCGCGGGCGTGACACCGATTCCTCACGGTGGAATCTCTTTCGAGATGCCGCAGGCGGGTCCGCCTTTCTGCCAGGCGCCGGGTCGTTTCCTCTACGTGATAGCCTAGAGTGAGTGTGAGGTTCAATATGCGTCACGCGGGTCGCCAATCGGACGTGCCCCCAGTCGGGTTGTCCTGAGAGCAAGGAGACTCGTGAGATCCTACCTCCTCGCCTTCGGTCTGGTCGCGCTGGTGCTGGGGTTGTTCCTGCTATTCGCTGGCTATGTTCACATCGGATGTACGGTCGGCGGCACAAGCTCGAATCCGACCTTTTCGAACTGCGGAGGAGCCACCGATCTGGAGATTGGTGGTGCCGTCCTGACGGTTGCTGCCATCCTGATGTTCATTGGGTCTTTCGTCCCGGACCGCACACCCGGTTTCAAGTGACGACCGGTATCAGAATGCGAGAATTGATTCTGAAGATCAGGAGGATAGGGCGGCAAGTCGTCCCCGCGTGTTCCAGGAATGGCGCCCGCGGTAGATGACCGACCGCGAGGAACGCGCGGGTCCGATTTCGCGCGACGGATCAGGTCAATCCCGGAGACTCGGGGGACAAGTGGGGCAACACGCGCGCTGGACCGAGCAACAGGCACAGCATCGACAACAATTCGAGCAGGAGCAGCACGCACAAGCTAGTTCGACGGACATCACCCACGAAGATGCCTGGCCGAATCATCAAGCTTGCGGACACGCGGGGAGTTCCTGAGTCGGCTCCTCGTCTGGAACGGGATGGCCTTTGCATAGCACCGGCGGCAGAGCGGGTCAGTTGGGACAAATCAGGGAAGGTTCGTTGAGTCGCGCTCGTCGCTTTCCCGCTCGTTATATAACGCGGCAGGAGTCAGACCTTTCGTGATGAAAGTAGCGTACGTCTTCACGACCTCGGGGCACACGGTGGACTACAAGCTCGGTAAGATGATACTCCCACAGCTCGAAGCCGGCACCCACGGGGTACAAGTGGTGGGTATGTTCTTCTTCGACGACAATGCGTACGCGTTGCGCAAGGGCGATCCACTCGGAGAACGCTTGGCCAAAGTTGCGAAGCAACACAACATCTGGCTGGGGGTCTGCGACATGTGCGCCCTGGACAGAGGTCTTGCCGTAGGTGAGCCCGTTTGGTGCGATCCTGACAGGGGGACTGCTCGTCCCAAGGCCGCACCGGAAAAGATCCGACTAAAGAACGCGATTGATGGGTTGCATGTGGGCTGCTTCCCCGACTTGTACGCCGCACTGGCAACGAATCCACCGGATGTGGTAGTCAGTCTCTAAGGGTATTCCAGGCCGAGAGACGCCAGCGAGAACCGAGGCCGGCCCTCATGAAGGGCGCACGAGTCGATGACGGACCGCGATAAGCGCGTGAGGACGCGGGGAGTTCGGCGAACCGAACCCTGAACTCGGAGAGGAGTTTCGAATCCCCGAATTATGGCGACCTGCCCAACTCCCAACGGCCAATCTCTCAATCGTGTCGTTTCCCTGAATTCGAACCAAGGAGGGCATTAACCCCCCCGTCCTAGTGGGTTGCTTGGCCAACGGTGGAACGAGATGCAGCAGAAGGAGCCAGTGTGGGATATTACCCAAGAACCGCCGGTCGAGGCAGAAGAGGACCCAGTGACCGACCGGAACGGGAGGTCTCCCAACCCTCCCACCAACTCCTCCCCCTCCCGCCGAGCCACGCGTCGATAGAGAGTTGTCGCCTCGGAACCAATTCCCCGCGATTCGCGACTGCCCGCTTGATGCGAGCCGCGCGAATTCGATGACCGACCGCGAGGGGCGCCCGAGGCGCGATCAGGCCTATGCGCTGTCGCGGTCCAGCGGTAATCCCCCTATTACAAGATCACGCCAGTGATCGCCCGCCCGCCGCCGGGTTCGCCCTCCGAAGATCATGGTAGCAGACCCTACAGCGTTTGGGACTCGGTAGCAGCTCCTTAGGGAGGCAGGGGCACTCGCACTCCGTCGGAGCTCCGCCCTCTTCGTCGGCGCTACCGGTCGAAGTACACAATTCGCACATGGTCCGGAGGACGTTTCGGGCACGATAACTGCATCGTCGAGCCTCCCGCCTCCTTGATGTGGGGGGGCGCGCGTCTGAAGGAGGATCGCAATCAACCCGCGGGCCGCGACGAGGTCTGCCCGGTGTCGCGTTCAACCTCAGTTCTTTTCAGAAACGACTCGCAGAGGGTAATCCTCGGCGAGCCCAATCGGTAGCACGTTATACTTTGTGGACTTTCCGGGGGAAAGAGAGTCTATGCCGTACGTCAACACGAAAGAGGGGACGCAAATCTTCTACAAGGACTGGGGCACCGGGCAGCCGGTGGTGTTCAGCCACGGATGGCCCCTGTCCGCCGACGACTGGGACGCGCAAATGCTGTTTTTTCTGCAGCATGGCTATCGCGTCGTTGCGCACGACCGGCGGGGACACGGGCGCTCAACCCAGATGTCGAGCGGTCATGACATGGACCATTACGCGGACGATTTGGCGACGGTAGTCGACGAGCTCGACCTCAAGAAAGCCATCCTGGTGGGGCATTCCACGGGCGGTGGCGAGGTCGCTCACTACATCGCGCGGCACGGTGCTAAGCGCGTTGCCAAATGCGTTTTGATCAGCTCCGTACCGCCGCTCATGTTGAAGACCGACGCGAACCCGGGCGGGCTGCCTCTGTCGGTCTTCGACGGGTTCCGAGCCGCGCTGGCTGCGAATCGGCCGCAGTTCTACATGGATGTCACGCTGCCGTTTTACGGATTCAACCGCCCGGGGGCGAAAGTCTCCGAAGCTCTCCGCCAGCACTGGTTCTTGCAAGGCATGATGGGAGGGGCCAAGGCCCACTATGACGGCATCCAGGCCTTCTCAGAGACCGACTTCACCGAGGACCTGAAGAAGATCGACATTCCGATGTTGGTGATGCACGGTGATGATGACCAGATCGTGCCGATCGCGGCGGCGAGCCTCCGTACCGCACAACTAGTCAAGAAGGCCACACTGAAGGTCTATCCGGGCTTCCCGCACGGCATGCCCAGAACCCAGCCGGATCAGATCAACGCAGATCTACTGGCGTTCTTCAAGGCATAAGAGAGCCACGCAGACTACGCCAACCGGATTGAGACGCAGGCCTCTTTCAAATGGCACCCCTTTCCCGGCGCAGCGATTGACCAGGCGCGCATAAGCCACAGGGGCCGCGGAGGCTGCATGAAAGTCGCGCGCCACCGAGGACGGAACGCGATCAGCGCGGGCGGAGACGAGAAGGCGGCGAGCGCCGGACCACCTCCGTTAGAAGACCCCTCGCTTAAGGAGGGTCCGAGCGGTCACCTTCGAGGTCACTCGTCATGGAAGGCGTCCCCTACGCACGCGGTCGAGGAGCGTTCTCGAACGCGCGTGCACTACCCGAGTGCGCCGGCGGTTGCGCTAATCCTCTCTATGCGCGCGAGCGACCGTGCGGGGACCGGCGTACTAGTACCTCCAGGAGGAGCGGGTCACCGAAGGCAAGCCTTTGGTGCCATCGGCACCTCTCCGTGGATGATGCCAATCCAAAACAGCACGACGGCTACGACCACGATAACGACGATCCAACCGTGTACTCCCATAGTCGCTGCATACCTGGTCCCCGCATCCGCGACCCTGAATTCGAATTGAGAAGCCGGGGGAGTGGCGCCTCACCGTGGGTCTCGCTGGTCCTTAGACCCGTGTCGCAAAGCCAAGTCGACCTCCCTCGAAAATCGGACCCCTTCGCTTCGCCTCCTTGACTGGGGAGAACATCACCAAGAGCTGCGGACGGCCCGGTACCTAAACGACGCTTCCGCCGAGCACAGCGCCACATTTCTTACCCAAAATGATGCCGATTCCGCTACCGAAGGTTGCCCTTTTATGGGCGGCATCAGTTTTCAGGTCTAGGGTCGCATTACACTTCGGGAAAATGTCGGCCAGGGAGTCACGTTATCGACGCTTGCATACGAAGATTCCACCCCTTTCCGGACGCGCGGATGCACTCAGATGTGACGAGGGGATCGAGGCCGTAGGGCGCTGCGACCTGAATGTGGAGTGCCCGCGTTCGTTGACTGCTCGCGAGGAGCGCGAAAGGTCGGCGAGGTGCCTTTATCCAGAATCCCAGCCATCCCCCAGGAATGGCTGGGAACCCCGTACTCGAGGTTCGCCTGGAACTCTACGTCGACGGGGGTCTCCCGGACGGGCTCGCGACTAGGATCAGCGCCGTGCTCTCTCAACGGTGGCCGGATGTGTGGGACGTCAAGGTTCCGGCCCGGCCAAGTCTTGATCATCCCGCGGAATGGCGCGCGGTCGTACCCCTTCTCGAAGGGACGACGGCAGAAACTCTCCACCGACAGCTAGCGAAGGATATCCTCGCGCTGGACACCTCCCACTCGTTCCACCTTCGAACCCGGTGGTCCTTCCAGCAGACCCCGAATCACCAGGAGGTCTACGAGGACCGATGGGAGCCCGAAGGGACCTGAGTTGGGGCGTCTTCAGCTCGCCTCACGGAACCGCGCGCATTTCTTGGGAGTCCGTTCGTTGGGCCTAACGACTCGGCCGACCAATTCTCTTGAGAGAATCTTGGCACGCACGTCCTGTTACGGACGCCCGGTCCGTGGTTCCGCCGCCGACGCGGACGTGTTCCGAGGCACGGGTTTCACGGGCGTCCGCGGCTGATGACCGACCGCCAGGAGCGCGCGGGGCCGCGCCCGCGCAGGCTTTCTGAAGGACGCGCGCGGCCGGTGACGGGACCGCAATCAGCGCTCGCGGAGACGAGGGGCCGTGGCGAGCGCCGAACCCCCCTACCGAACCCCCAGGTCAGAGTAGGGTCCTAGCGGGCAACTACGGCTCTCGTTGTTACGGAGCAGGCCTCTTGAAAGGACGGCTCAAGCCAGTCCCTCCCGGCGGGGCCAAGGGATTGTCCGTCGTCCGGATTGAGTATACCACGGCGAGCAGGCCCGAACCCAGGGCTAGTTCCGCGCGTTTCGGACGTGTCCGTCTTTGTCCACCTTGGCGAGCAGTGTCTTCATGTCCTCGGCGTGTTCCTCCTCCATCGATAGAATTTTCTCCATCATCAATCGGCTAGTGGAATCGTTGTTCCCGAGATATCGGATGATCTCGGAGTATGTGTCGATCGCAATCCGCTCAGCGATGAGGTCCTCCTGTATCATGTCGACAAGCGTCTTGCCCTCCTTGTACTCGGAGTGGGCGCGGGTCAGGAGTCCCTCCGGGTTGAAGTTGG
>JBEKEY010000085.1:0-6343 GCA_050013595.1 Thermoplasmata archaeon
ATGGCGGGAATTCCTCCCGGGTCCGTCGAGGCAGTGCTCTCCCTTCTTCGGTCCACTCCGGGACCGATACGTCGACGCAAGATACTCGCTGAATTAGAGACTCGGGGCCACCGCATCTCCCTGGCGGGGCTCAATCGAATTCTCGAGCATTGTTCGAGGAATCAATGGATCATCGAGACCCCGGAGGGGATCCGACCCAGAACTCCCCCCGGGTAAGAGCTGGGGGACGGCCGGCGGGGTTGCGCTGGAGAGCGATGGGGGACTCGATTCGCTCGAAACTAACCGAGTACGAGGTTCATGTTCCCCGAGAAATCCGACGAGGGAGAGGTGATCGTGATGTTCATCGACGCTGTGCCGCCCGCGGAAATGGAGAGCGGCACCTGAATTTCGGAAAGCGAGAATCCGGACGAATTCGTCGTGGCCGAAACGACGGTGCAGGTCGAAGTATTGTAGTTCGGCATCAGGAAGTCGAGCGTTTGGCTGGCCCCGGTCGAACCGTTGTATCCGGGGAACTCGATCGCGTTCGCGTTCAGGCCGCACACATTGTCGGGCGCCCAGACGTAGACGTAGGCGACCTGTACCGGTGGCATTTCGAAGTAATCGACCGCGACCACGGCGACGATCAGGACGACCACGACCACGATGACCGCGATGACCAGCCGCCGATGGCGGCGTCGAGGAGGCGGAGCTGGCTGAGGGTTAACCACCGAAGGACCGGAGAAGAGGAGAGATGGCGGCCCTCCACCACCGACCGAGGTCAGCGGGGTGGCGGCACTCGGGATCGTGGTACCGCAGTACGGGCAGAATTGCGTTTCGGTGCTGATCGAGGCACCGCAGTGGGAGCAGTACAATGCTTGCGTGCGGGTAGCGTACGGACGGGAGTATTTTAGACGCCGGCTCAGAATTTCGATTCCCTCCTCGAGAACGCCATTGATCCTCCAACGAGGCTCGGACTAATTCTCGCGATTTTCAGGGAACCTGGCCCCGCTCCCGAAGATCGAACGATCGCGAACCATCCGTGCGAGCCGGGCGAGATTGAAGCGCGAGTGTGATGGCACGCCAGGTGGGCCGCACCGACGGCGGTACGGGGTTGCGACGGATGAAGTTACGCCGGGCCTTTCGAAGGGTTCGGGATGGACCTCTCAAGGATCGCTGCGATCGACCCTATCTCCGAGAGGCGGGGGGTTCGTCCCGACGCGAGCGGTCCGGTGGAAATACCCTTCTCGCATCGTACGGTCGCGTTGCGCCAGTCGGCCGAGCCGTTTCCCTCCACGTGGAGGATGACATCGAAAATCGATGTGAGCGTCGTCGAGGCTTCGGCCCAAAGGGCGACCTGGCATGTTCCGGATTCTAACATGGTGCGCATTAGCGGAGCAATGCGATCTTGCGGGTACGCCGACGCGAGGCGCTGGGCATTGGCCGTCACAAGAATCGAAGGCGCGTCCGGGCGACCCGTGGTCGAGATCAACTTCTGGGCATGGGTCGGCATGCGAAGGAACTCCACGAGACCCTCGATCGAGTTCGTGGTCTCGTCGGACCGGAGCATGGTGGCCGCGGCCACTTCGGCCTGAAGCGCTCCCTGGTCGTCCGGCGAAAGGTCGCGGGGCAGGAGAACGTACACCGATTCTTCCGGAATGGCATGAACGGACATTGGGTCGAGAGGGTCGAGGATCTCTCCCGGCAGGCGAACGTCGGTCCAGTAGACTCGCGAGGTGTAGGGTGCGAGCGAAGCGAACGCGAACCACTTCAGCAACGAGCGGCTGGTCCCTGAGATGAAGACCGAAGAGGGTTTGCCGAATCCTCCCGGAAAGAGCTCCTCGGCGGGCGGAACGTCTGCCACGGACAGTTCGAACGGCGACCCACAGATAAGGACCTCACCTTTGGAGGAGGTCGCGGCCATTCCACGGATTGAGGCGTTGGGACCCCGGTGTTTTCGAGACTGACCGCCCTCAGGGGGTTCTCGGTCAACGCGGACCGGCGGGCGAGGTGCTCTCGGCAGCTACCATCGACCGAAGGGTCGGAACTCCCTGTAAGAACGAAAGCCGAAAGGCCCGTCTCGAGCGGCCCAAGGCGGAAGGCAGGGCGCTAGCGACCCCCTCTCTTGCAATAGACCGGCGCGGGCGAAGATAGAACGGCGAGATTTGTAAGCCGCCCGTCTCGAGATCCTTTACCCACGGCCGAAGGGGGCCCGAACTCCGTCTGGCCGCCCCCCGGCTCAATCCGCTTCGGTGTCCGTCAAACCGGCGTCGCTTCCCGTCCAGGCCGTGGTGTTCAGGGGGACTTCACGTTGCGAAGTCATAGGGTAGCTGTCGTTCGACCAGTTCGGGTCAAAGAATACCGGCGAACGAGGGGCCATGTTGAAGTCGAAGTAATTCAACAGGTCGGGCGCGTTGCAATCTCGAAATCCGATGCATCCAAGATTCCACCGGTGCTCCATGAAAGCGAGTGTCGATTCGAAATACCCGAGCGTATGGATGATGGTCCCTGCCGGAGTGTAAGGACTAATTACCAAGAACGGCACCCGGATCGATAGCCCGAGGGGGTCGAGATTGGGGGGAGCGACATGGTCGTAGAAACCGCCGTAATCATCCCAGGCTAGGAAAATGGCCGTGTTGTTCCAGTAGTGAGACATTTCGATCGCGTCCACGTAATTGGCAACGAAGGCTTCGCCGGCCGTAACGTTCGCAGGGGGATGGTCGGAATAGTTCCCATCGGGAATGACCCACGAAATGTCCGGCAAGTTTCCCGTGGCAACGTCGGTGAAGAAATTGGTCCGGTTCGAGAAGTGGGATACGAAGTACTGATTGTAGCTCTCCGCTCTCGCGGCGAGAGGATTCCAGTAGGCGTAGGCGGATCCTACCGAGTTCCCCCCGAGGTTTCCGTTGATGGCCTCCTGATAGGGATCCAGCGCCCAGTCGTAATACTTCCAGGACACGCTCGAAACGTTGAGCAAGTCCTGTACTGTTTCCGTCCGGTTCGACTCGTTAAGGTAGGCGTGTTTCTCCGCAACGGTGGCTTGCGTCGTATCGTTGAAAAACGTAGCCGGAGCCTGACCGGCAAGCGCATACCAGTGGTTGGGCAAGGAGTAGGAGAGCGCCGAGGAGAAAAAGTCGTCCCCGATTGCATACTCTTGAGCCATGTCCCAGTATACGGGGAGAGTCGATCCGTTGAAGTGACCGTAAGGATTCAGCCCGGTCCCCTCTGCGAGATAGAATCCATCCATCCGGCCGCCGTCAATCGACTCGACCGTGGAGTTGTAGATATGCGGCTGGTCGGGAATCGTGAAGTTCCTGGCCGTATAGTTGTACGGAACCACGTAGCCCCCGGTGACGTTCAGTTGCGGCTCGCGAGTTCCCGTCGGGATTCCGTTTCCCATGTCGTTGCAGTAGGCGCTCAGGACCAGGCAGTATCCGGAAAAATACTGGTCGTAGGGGCGGTTCTCCATGAAGATGAACACAACGTGGTCGATCTCCGGGGCGAATCCTCCCACGGCAGTGGGACGTGGGACGGTGATTTCGAAGCCGATGCCTGAAAGAACCAGTATCGCGACGATAACCATCGCGACGATGATCTTGTCTCTGCGGGGCCATCTGCGCCTACCCGTCACGGAGAATTCTCCGGAGGGGTTCGAAACGGATATGAAGGAGGGACCGGCCCGCCACCCTTAGTATTTGTCACGGCGTAAGAGACCCGTGGGTTGACAACCCGCCCCTTTCAGAAAAGTCCGATGGGAGCGGTGCTCCCGGCAGGTAGCGCCGACTGAAAGGTGGAACACCTACCACAAGCAGGATGCCGAGGAGACGGTTCCCCCCGTTCTGGGATCGACCTCGAGAAGCGCGCGGGGCTGCCCCGGCCCTTTGAATCAGCAGGTCCGGGGCAGGCGGGTCGACCGGCTCAACCGATTATCTGGGTAATCTCCTGAATGACGCCCTTCTCGACGTGTGTCGTCCAGAGCATCTCGGGGACATCAACGAGCAGGGGGATTCCTTCCAGCAGGATCGCCTCTGCCGCTGCCACCACGAGGTTCTGGATCAGCTTGCCAATTCCGACCTTGACCGTGAAGTCGTTCGGCTGACCCGAGAGAACGATCGTGAATGCCCGATCGGCCGTGATGATGTCGCGCAAGATACCGGCTTTCTTTGCCTGGATGACGGTGCCTTTCGGTGTAGTGGCGATCTGGGTCTGGTACCCGTCCGCCTTGAGGCGCTGCTCGATCTGCGCGCCCAGGGGACCCAGCTCTTTGTTCTTTCCCTGAAACCGTAGCACTTTCTCGTTCACCATATACCCCACCGCGGAGGCGGACGCGTTCCGCCCACATCATGGTTTCGCGTTGTCTCAGTCCGGGCCTCCCGTGCTTCCGGCATCTTGGCCAAGAGTCCATCCATTGGAAACCTACCCGTTACAAAGACGGACGGCGGGAAAGGTGCTCCCGGCGGGAGTTTCCCCAGCCGGTCGTTGCCGGCCGGTTTTGAACCCGCGTCAGAGGCTCGAGAGGCCTCTATCCTTGACCACTAGACTACGGGAGCGCCCGGAGTCGGTAGCGGGCAGCCTCTTTGAGCCTTTCGACGCCGGGGCCGACCACTTGCGTTTCCACCCCTCTCCGAACTCCAAAGTGATGCTCACAACCAACCCGGGCGCTCGATTCCATGCCGGGGTGCGAGAACGGTGGGTACCGAAGGGGGGCCGCCAAATCGACCCCCGTACGTGGTGCGGGGCGTCGCGGGAAGGCCCCGAAGCCCCTAAGACCCCGGGTTCGATTCCCGGTCGTGACTCCCCCGGTCAAGGCGCGCAGCGGGCACATCCTCTTGGACCCGAAACGGTCGTACCGCGACCTCGTCCGCGTCTACCCTGAGATCCACAAACGGGTCGTCGAAATGAACCGTCCGTTCGTCAAGGAGTCGGACCCTCTCCTCCCGGAGGTTCTCCTCGACGAGAACCTGAGGGACCTCAAGGGGAACCGCAAGCCGGTCGGCTACAACCGCCAGGATGCGTTTGGCCTTCGCCTCATTTTCCCGATCGCGGACGAACGACGTGCCGAGTTCTACTTCGCGAAGCCCGCCCGATGCCAGGAGGTCGTCCAGATCACGGAGCAGGTGTCGACCCTTCTCCGCCGGAGAGGCATCAAGCACACGGTAGAGTACGACCGCCTTCCTCTCGGACCCCCGCGCGGACCCCCCGGGCTCCCGCCGACGCCCGTCGGCGCGGGTTACTTGTCGTCCGCGTAGGCGATTACGGCTCGGACGGGGGCCGTCGGAAGGGCCAGAACGGGTTCGACGCCGGCGAGGGCGCCGGCACGGTACCCTCGACCGTTCCGACACCCTCGCTCTGCAACTTGCGCAGGGCCTCGCGCGCCTTCTCGAGGGCGGCGGAATAGTCGGTCTCTCGAAGCCTCAACGACTCCGCGAGGAGCGCCCGTGCCTCGGACGTATCGACCCGAAGCTCGTGGGCCTTCGTGAGCGCGGCATCGATGAGATAGTGGAGGTTCATCAGCTCCCGATGGAGCGACTTTCGCAGATTGAGCTCCTCCTCGATCTTGAGCAGGAGGCGGGCCGCGTCGAGCAGCTGGCCCGATCGGTCGAGTTCCTCGACCTGCTGCAGGCGTTCCCGGATAGGCCCGACCTTGACGTGCAGGCCTTCCTGGGCGAAATTGATCTCCGTCTGAAGCTCGCGCCACCGACGGGTGTACGGCTCGCGGACCGTCGGCTCGAGGGCGCTCGTCGCCCGGGCCAGGAGGGCCTCGGCTTCGTCCGGCCGTCCGGCATCGAGGGCCACCCGGGCTTCGCTAAAGGTTTGCATGACCGGGGTCGTGTCGAGGGCGAGGCGCTCACCGACCCACAGGCGATCTTTGAACTCCGCCATCTGTCGCTCGATGTCCTCGCGGCGGCGTTGGCGGGCGAGCTCGAGTTCGGAGCGCACCAAGACGAGCGCCGCGCCGTAGTCGTGGTGGTCGCGGAGCGCCGTCAGCTGGGCTCGGACCTCCGACCTCCGGTCGACCTCGGCCGGCGGACCGTCGGAGGTGCGCACATACTCCGCCTCGACTTCGCGCCACCGGCCATCGACGATCTCGTCGAGGATCCGGACACAGGCTGCCTCGCCCCGGGCGATGGCCTCCTTCACGCGGGCCCAATCTCGGGCGCGCAGGGCGGTCTCGGCCTCACCGAGGATCGCCTCGATCGGGTCGACCTCGGCACCGAGACCCTCGTGCCGGGCCGAATCGAGCTTTCGGCGCAGCTCACCGATCGGGCCCGCGAAAAGCCTCTCGATCGCCCAGCGAGCCTCCTCGGTAGCTTCCCGAGAGACTCGGGTCGCGTCGGGATACAGCCCCGCATCGATCTGTTGGCGA
>JBEKEY010000086.1:0-6289 GCA_050013595.1 Thermoplasmata archaeon
CCCCGAAAGTGGGAACCATTGGGACCTCCACTTCCTGTTCCGGGCCGACTGGCCCCGGGACCACGAACTCCACTCCCCGGCCTTCAAGGAGCTTCGGCTGATCGACACTCGACTCGTCGGCGTTCCCAACCTAGGGCGAGGGCACGGGGACATCCTGATGCTCGCCGGTTATCCGCTCGGCGCTCGGATCACCTGAGCGACCCGCGGTCGAGATCGCCGAATCGACCCCCGTCGAACCGTTATGCGGGGCCGAGGGGATGGGATTCCATGGAGTTCCGACCCGATTGCGGCCGATGCCATGCTACCCTGAGCGGGGACCGCTCGGCGTACATCTGCGCCCAGGAGTGCACCTTCTGCGCCACGTGCTACCGCCAACTGAAGTACGTCTGCCCGAACTGCTCCGGCGAACTGGTCCGCCGGCCCCGGCCGGGTCCCGTCCCGTCCCCGAGACGTAGCGTCCCACCGCCGCACGAGGCTCGGGTCGCGATACGACGGGCGACGATCGAGGACGTAGGGACGGTAGCTCCCCTGTTCGATGCCTACCGCCAGTTCTACGAGCAATCGACCGACCTATCTGCCGCCCGAGCATTCCTTCGAGATCGACTCTCCCGCGAAGAATCGGTCGTCCTGGTCGCGGAGCAAGCCGGACGGCCGCTCGGCTTCTCCCAACTGTATCCGTTGTTCTCGTCGGTCTCCCTCGGCCCGATCTACGTCCTCAACGACCTCTTCGTCGACCCGAGCGCCCGGCGGCAGGGGGTCGCGGCGCAACTCCTCGAAGCGGCTCGGAAGTTCGGCGAGGGAACGGGAGCCCACTATCTCGAGCTCTCGACCGCGGTCGACAACCCCGCGCAACGTCTCTACGAGGCCGGCGACTGGACCCTGGACCGGGAGTTCCTCCATTACGAACTTCTCTTGCGAGCGAACTCGAACGCAGGTTGACCCCGTCTCCGCCGATCGGGAGCCGCGCCGTCAACCGCGAGGGTGCGAGGCACCGGCGCCGATCGCTGGGTCGACCTTCCGCGCTACCGAAAGCACGGTGAGGTACGCCTTTCGGACCTCGCCCGAGAACCGCTCGTCGATCATCGTTCCGAGGCGCGTCAGCAGCTCTTCCCGCCGATCCGGTCCGAGCGATCGGTGGTCCGAATAGGTCCGCAGGAGGTCGAGATAGTCGGCCGTCGCGTACCTCTGCTCCCAAGGATACGATCGAGCGATGGCCGGGCCGAACATTCCCGATCCGGCGAGGTCCGCCCCCACCCGCGGGACATCCTCGGCGCGCGGCAGCCGGAACCCGACGGAGCTCTCGGGGAAGAACCGACGGTAATATTGCTGGCTCTCCTCGAAGAACGCGGTGGTTCCGCCGGCGACGTGGTGGGTGTGGAGGACCGCGACCCAGCCCTCGGATCGCAGGATCTCGGCGACCTTCCGGAACCGGATCGACGGGTCGGCCCAGTGGAGGGCCGTCGCCGCGAGCACGAGTTCGAACGGTTCCGGGGGTGCGGGCATCTCCTCGAAGGCGCCCACCACGACCTCCACCCGGGGGAACGCCCGATGGTTCCGGCGGGCTACCTCGGCGAGGGTCGCGCTGAGTTCGACGGCCAGGACCCGAAACCCGCGACGGGCGAGGGGAAGGGTAGCCTGGCCGGTCCCGCACCCCACCTCGAGAACGCGAGCCTCCTCCCTCAGTCCGGTGATCGCGGCGAGGTCGTCGAACAACGGGTCGGGGTAGCCGGGACGGATTCGGTCGTAGAGCTCGGCGTCTTCGCCGAAGCTCGTCCGTCGGTCCAACGACACTCTCCGCCCCTCCGACCGGTCACATCGACCGAACGAAAACGTACGGTGTCCATCACCCCGGGTCGAATACGGCCCACGCCGCCCTCATCGTCGCCAGGAGAGCACTCGGCCCTCGCGCACGGTGGCACGGATGCGCGCGAACGCGCTGACGTCCTCCATCGGGTCCGCGTCCAGAACGACCAGGTCGCCTCGCTGGCCGGGCACGACCGTCCCCACGCCCTTCGAAAGACCCAGGCGCTCCGTCGGGGCGGTGGTCAGCATTCGTAGGATCCCCCGCGCATCGACCCCGGCGTGTGTCAGCGCCTGAAACTCGTCTTCGGTCGCGTAATCGGTCATGTACCCGACGTCCGTGCCGAACAGCAGCTCGCCGCCCAACGCCCGGAACTCGCGGACCACGTCGTAGATCGGGTCGACGTACTCCGCTCGCGCGCTCACGGTGTCGGTGAACATCTTGAGTGTCGGGATCATCGCCATCCGTCGGTCGACCATCTCCCGAAGGATCGACCGGTCGACGCCCTCGGTGGAGTCCGGCGGGTGCGCGAGCACGTCGACCCCGCACCGGAGGGCGACGCGCGTGCCCTCGAGGTTCGAAGGATGACTGTAGACGACCTGCCCATGGGCGTGGGCCACGTCGGCCGCCGCCCGGGCGATCGGCTCGGGCATCGTCACGACCTTCCCTCGCTCGACGTACGAGCCGGTGAACAGCTTCACCAGGTCGGCGCCGTGGGCGAGGTTGCGCTGGGTCGCCCGCACGGCGGACGCGGGAGTTCGGGGTTGCGGCACGAACGGCCGCAGCCAGAAGGGGAGGGTGCCCCGCAGGTAATACGGGATGCCTCGCGGAGGATAGACCCCGGGGCCTGAGGTGTAGATCCGGGGGCCCAGGACCTCTCCGGACTCGATCCTTCGTCGTAAAGACATCGTGCGGCGAGGGTCGGAGCCGACATCGACGACGGTGGTGAACCCCCGGCTCGTCAGCATGTCGTGGAGGTACGCCTCGAGGATCTCCCGACGTTCGCGGGCGGCGGACCTCCACTTGCCCTCGGTGAAGTGCACGTGCGCGTTCCAAAAGCCGGCCGTGACCACGCGACCTTCCCCCGAAATGAGCGGAGAATCCGGCGGGATGGGTACCTCGGGCCCGACGCTGACGATCCGACCGTCGCGAACGAGCACCGTGGCACGCTCGATGGGAGGAGCGTCGGGCGACGGGTACACCTTCGCGTTCGATATCGCGAGCGACGCCCCTCTCGACTCACGACTCCCGTTCACGGACCGCGGTCTCCTCGATCGGTCCGAGTTGACGATACACGCAGCGGACCCACCGACCTTCCGAGCGGACCCGCGTCTAAAGCGATTCCCGCCGAGCCTGTCCGGGAGGAGGCCGGAGATTAGTGGGCCGGGACGGTCTCGAATCGCCGGGCGGTTCGAATATTGTGGAACGTGACTCCGGCCGTACCGAGCGAAGGGGGCGTCGTTCTACGCGCGGTTCGAAATCACCGAGGCGTAGTTCCAGCGAGGCGTTCCTGACGCGCCACTTGAGAGTACGGAGGGACGAGCTATCGCGTGAACCTCGCTCACGATATGGTCATACGCGCTCCTGCGATACAATCAATTCAATGCGGGCCTCAGCGCCCTCGGCGGTTCTCGGTGTCGCCCTCGGAGTGGTCCTTGTCCTCGCAATCATTCCCTCCCCCAAATCAGCTTCCGTCTTTCAACCGCCCAGGGGACCGATCACTTACTCATCGGAGACCATCCAAGTTCAGTCGAACGGACCGCCGTGGGGGCCGGTAACAAACACAAGTTTCGAGGGCGTCCAGTTCTTGCTTTTCCCAGAGTTCACATCCCCATCGGGATTCGATCTTCAGGGGACAGGAACGGAACCCAGCGGCGCCCGTTTCGCCTTCTTGGTTGTTGAAAACAACTCCACTGGCTTCGGGAGTGGATCCCCGCTAGTCCCCTCCGAGGGCGTCCGCCAATGGTTCTCTCCTGACGGAGTGTTCGGAATCGCTTGGCTTTCGAGCGCCGAACGTTCGATTACCGTCCAGCTCTCGGTGGCAAACCCGCTGCCTGCATTCTTTTCAGAGAATGTGACACTCAACCCGATCGTCAACTTCACGGACGTTCCGAAAACCGCAGCGTACCTTGGTGTGACCTTCAACCTACAGGGGCAAGGATGGGGGGGACCGGGCGGGACGACACTGAACGCGACCGCAACGATGCCCAATGGGACCGCGTACCCGTTGAGCATGTGGGATGGACTCCTCTACGCCTGTGGTTCGACGAATGGCGTTCCATCTTGGGTCCCCGATCACGCGACGTGCCTGGCACATGGTTCGCCCGACCACGACGTCGCGATCCTCTGGGATGGCACCCTCAATGTCACTCTAATGGTTCGAAGCGGTTGATAATTCGCGGTCGCAGCAGGGGCCGAGACGCTCGCACACGACGGGCGCACTGCAGAGCCGTTCACGATTCCGAGAGGCCTCCCAAGCGACTCGCGGGAGGAGGGTGTGTGGCGCGCGGAACAATTGCGTCTACGAGGCCAGTTCTCGCCAAGACGCTGAGACGTGACAAACGCCCCGGCACGCGTTTGACGTCGCGGTTCGCTCTCGGACGCGTATAGCGTCCACTTTTCATATTCCATGGGCCGGGACGGTCTCGAATCGCCGGGCGGTTCGAATATCGTGGAAGGTGCTCGTAACGTAATGGAGCCTAGATTCGTGTCTTTCCAATGAGGCCGCCAGTCATGGCTCGAGTGCCCTCTCCACGAATTATTCATAACGGGATGGCTCGTCACATTGATTGTGACGCTCGGGCTAGGAGCGTCGAAACGCCCAGCTCCCCCGTCGCGAGCTTCGCGGCGAGTTCTCACCGGGGTCCTATCGATAGTGGTCGCCGTCGTTGTAGCGATTGCATTCGTCACGCTAAACTTTGGCCTTCTGGAGGCTCCTTCCGGTGGAGTTTCTGCCGGGGCGGCGTCGTTTGCTGTCGCTCGTTCGATCGGCAACGCGGCCGCAAGTATCCTCGGGACCTGGGGCCTGACGCATGCGAGCGCATACGCGGTCGCAAACGCGACCCCCCTAGTTCTGAATCCGCCGTTCCCCGGACCCAATTGCAATTTGAGATCGATCACAGGGCCCATTCCTAGCTCCGTAACGCTCTCTCCATTCTCGGGAGATTTCCTCAGCGGCGTTGCGACGGATTGGTTGCTGAACTATCAGGATGCCGTGACAAACGCGTCGCTCGTTGTGATAATCGCCGGAACGGAGATAGTGGTCGAGTACGATTACATTGGAGCCGGTTGCTTCGTCCCACCCAACCCAACGCTTTCCGAGATCCCCGCCCAGGTCGGTGACAGTGGAGCTGCCGCATCCGCGATGGGTGCCGCGGGAGGACGTGCGTGGCTCGAGGCTCATCCAACCCGGGTCTCACTGGAGTTCGGATTGAATGTAAACCTAAACCTGACGGGAGTGCCCGTTGTGTGGTGGCAGTTCTTACTGACGACATGCCCCCTCACGCCAAGCGGCATGAATGCGGGGGCAACGTTTGTTGCCTCCGTCTTGGCCACGAGCGAACAGGTCTTTAACAACTTTACGAACAACCCGTGCGGGGGGGTCGGGGGTCTGGCGTCTTCGACGCCTATAGCTTCTGATCCTGAGATCCTGGCGCGTGCGTCGCCCTAGTCAATGCGATCCTCCCTCTGCTAGTGATTTTCCATCGTGCCGCTCTCGGAAATGTAGCCCTCGGGTTTGCGTTGCGTTTCGAAGGTGAACGATGCGCAGGTTTCACATTCCAGTGGGCCGGGACGGATTCGAACCGTCGATATCCGCGTTGTAAGCGCGGCGTCATCACCACTAGACCACCGGCCCCGCGTCCGAAGGAGACCGCTCCTCGGTCATGGGGCTGTCGGTCGGAGCGTGCTCCCGATGTCGGACGTGCACGGCCAGGCCCCGGGAAAGTTCGGTCATCAGCCGGCCGGGGAGCGCCGCCTCGCCCACCCCGGCGAGACGGCCGTCCCGCGTGAGGACGACCGCGTCCCCCACGCGGATCCGTTCGTCCGCGTGACGGACCCCCGGGACGAACAGGTCTCCCTCGAGCGTGACGCCCGGGTCAGCCTCGACGGCGAGCGGCGGGTCGGGCCATAGACGTCGCGCTCCGGCGACCGTGAGGTGGAACAACCCGCGTTCCTCCCGCCAGGTGGCGAGGTCGGCGCGGCCGTCGGTGACGCGCTGGAACCACGGCCGCCCGCTCAGACGGACCGGGGGGACGAAGAGGCGATGGGCCGCCTCGGGTCCGAATTGGACGCCGGCCAGCGACTCGAGCTCCTCGCGCACCACGGAGAGCGGACCTCCCGGGATGGGGCGGTCCCCCGCGAGAGCCCGTTGGACCGCCCCCCTCAGGGAAGCGACCGCTTCGTTCGTCGTCGTGCGGTCGTCCTTCAAGGTCCAAACCACCGATTCCGAGGCGGGCAGGTCCGGGGCGAGGAAGGAGTACTCCTCGG
>JBEKEY010000087.1:0-6285 GCA_050013595.1 Thermoplasmata archaeon
GCCTGGATCGCGACCTTCTGCGTGGACACGCGGTCCTTTCCGTTCTTGACGAAGTCAAGGCCTGCTGCCACCGTTACGGAGCGGTTCGTGTGCGACCCGTTCGTCCAACCCGAACCGGAGATGCGCAGGGTCTGCGAAAGCAGGGTCTGGCTGAAACTTCCGGTCGGGGAGAGCGGGAAGGTGAAATAGACCGTCGGGAAGTAAAGGGAGATTCCTATGTCGGAGGAGGTGTAGTTCACTACGGCGAACTCCATCGTGGTGGCAATCTTGCCGCCGCCAGTGAGGTTGACCGTGGGTTCGCTGGTGGGAATGTACAGCGCTGAAGGGGACGGATTCCCGACCTTGTTGCAGTCGAGGGAGGTCGACGCAGGAGCTAGGCCCGCGGGGCCCGAACCGGAGACTCCCGAGACGCTTGTCGGGAAGGTCTCTGAGACGGCAAGCGTAGCCCCCCCGAGCAGAAGCGTCACGAACGCCAGAACGAACACCCAGCCGATCGACCTCTCTACCCACCCCCCGCGCCTCTTCGGGGGTACCGCTCGCAATTGATTCGTTGGTGTGCAAACCCGGTTATACAACGCGCCCGACCGAGAACGACGGGAGGCGATAACGTGGATGGGCAGACTTGGCATCGATACGGATGGAGCCATGGCATAGAAGAGCTCGCTCTCGCTTCCGGAACGAGATAGCCCTGACCTACATCACCCCTCGAAGCCGCCACGGTAGTCGACCCTATCGACGCGTCCTCGATCAGCAGACTGCCAAGTCGGTGCGGATGGGGTAGTTATTTACACCCCTTCCGACCAACTCACATGGCGCGTACTGCGTGGAAGTGTCATCGTGGCGGCAAGTTCTGCATCTGCCAAGTCCGGGCACGCGTTCTTCCCCGCGGAAGCGCCCCGCGTGACCCGCCCGCGGCCGAGCGGTATAACCCATGTCCTGGACCGACTTCAAGGACTCCACAAGGACGAGCTCGCCTATCTAGCGCCGTACTTTGACGTCGCGAAGATCGGTTGGGGGCTCCCGCTACTGCTCTCGCGCGAGAAGGTGCGCGAACGCGTCCGGACCTACCATGATGTCGGCGTGGAGGTCTGCACCGGTGGAACCCTCCTCGAGTATGCCGTGGCCCACGACCGAGTTCCTCAGATGATGGACGAATCGCGGGACCTGGGTTTCGACCTCATCGAGATCTCGAGCGGAATCATCGAGCTTTCCTTCCCTCAGATCGAACGTCTCGCCGAGTCCGTTCGCAAACGGAGTCTCGATTACTTCATCGAGGTGGGCAAGAAGGACCCCCAACACCAGCTCTCCCTGAAGGAGACGAACGCGCAGGTGGCTCACGCGCGCACTCTCAAGCCCCGACGGGTGATCATCGAAAGCCGGGAATCCGGCCGTGGCGTCGGCATTTACGACAGCGACGGAGCGATCAAGTGGGACTGGGTCCGCTCCATCCTCTCCGAGCATCCTGCGGACGAGCTCATCTTTGAGGCCCCACAGGAAACTCAGCAGCTCCAACTGCTGCGAGAGCTCGGCGCCGAAGTGAACCTGGGCAACGTTGCTCTCGGCTCGGTCGCGCCCCTCGCCTCGGAACGGCTCGGACTCCGGGGGGAGACATTCGGCACGATCCGGCACGCCCGCTCGATACGGGGCCCCCCGGCCGCGAAGTTCCTATATTTCCTCTTGGAAACTTATCGCGGTCTTGACCAGACCCAGCTCGCCCACATGTCACGGCTCCCCCGCCGAACCGTCCAGAGCGCGCTCGAATCCCTTCGGAAGCAGGGGCTTGTCCAAGAGACGATCTCCCTCCATGACTCCCGACGTCGGGAGTACCGTCTCACGTAGACCCCGACATCCGGCATTCCGAAAGGCCCTTCCGCCGGCGAAGCCTCGACGGAGAGTAACATCATGAGCGCGGCGGCGTCCCCCAACCTCTCCGAGCGTGTGGCCGTAATCACCGGGGCGACCTCGGGGATCGGTAGAGAGGTGGCCCTCGGCCTCGCTCGCCTGGGCGCCACAACGGTGGTCGTGGGCCGGGGCAACGGGCGGGCCACGCGAGTCGCGAGCGAGATTGCAGCCGCGACCGGCAATCCTCACGTTGAGAGTCTTCGGGTGGACGACCTTGCCCTCATGGCGGACACTCGTGAGTTGGCCGCCGCCCTCATCGAACGTTACCCGGCGCTTGACATCCTCGTGAACAACGCGGGGGCCTATTTTCGACAGCGCGAGATGACCACGGAGGGATTCGAGCGCACGTTCGCCCTCAATGTTCTCTCGCCGTTCATCTTGACCTCCTTGCTCAGGGCGCGATTGATCGCGAGCGCTCCCGCCCGGGTTGTGAACGTGGCCTCCGCCGCGCATCGGACGGGGCGGGTCGATTTCGAGGACCTGCAATCGAGCCAAAAGTACCGCGGGTTCACGGTCTACGGCGGATCGAAGCTCGAACTCCTCTGGCTCACTCGGGAGTTCGCGCGGCGGTTCGAAGGCACTGGGGTGACCGTGAACGCGGTCCATCCCGGCTTCGTCCGTAGCGGATTTGGGCTCAACAACGGCGGCGGGACGGCGTTCGGTATGAGGATCCTGGGGGTGCTGTTCGGCCGAAGCCCGGTCCGCGGGGCGGACTCGGTCCTATACGTGGCAACGGCTCCCGAGTTTGTCACGGCGACCGGGGGATACTACGCCGACCGAAAGGCCACCCCGGGCTCGGAAACTTCCCGGGACAGCGCCCAAGCCCAACGGCTTTTCGAAGCTTGCGTACGGCTCTCGGGGCAAGCACCGCGGGCTGCCGCCTAGACCATCCTCCCGGTTCCACCCCAGCTTACCGCGTCAGCTGTGACGCCCGGGCCGCTGACGTGTCCCGGACCCGGCGGGCCGGCGCTGACCGTCAATAGGGCGGGATCTTGTTCTGTGTCATCTGCTGGATCATCGAGGTCTGGATGCCCCCCAGGGCTCCCGAGGCCGAGACCGATCCCGCGAGATAGCTCGAGATCTCCGTGTTGTACGGGTCCCAGAAGTAGGTCATCTGGGGGGTGTTCGGGAACGCTTGGGAGTCGTTGAAGAATTGGTCGAGGAAACCGTTCTCGAACGGGATGTTGAGGCTCTTCACGAATGCAAAGGTGGACGTAAGGGACGGGATATCCCCGGACGAGTTGAACAGCTCGCCCTCGACGTCGGGGCTCGCGAGGAACTGGGCGAACTTGATGGAGTTGTTGAACAGCGTCGGGCTCGCGCCGGACGCGTTCGGAAGGCTGACGTAGGCTCCGATCGACCCCCAGAACGGCTTCGGGGCGAGACCGGTCTGGGAAACGATGGGCATCGTCGCGACGCCGACGTTCGACGCCCCGAGGGCATTGACGTACATCTGGATGTTCCAGGGCCCGTCGAAGATCATCCCGACCTTGCCTTCCGAGAAGAGGCCCTCCCACGTCGATTCGGCCGTGATCCCGGCCGGTTCGATGTGGTCGCCGGTCGAGAAATTGTTCTCGAACGTGAGGGCGTTGGTCGAAGCCGTGGTATTCAGGTCCGGCGCGCCGTTCGCCAAAAACATCTGGCCGCCGAATCCGGCCTGCCAGGCCGGATACCGGTATCCTCCATCAGAGTCGAGGGCGTAGATGAGGCCCGCGGTGGTGATCTTGCCGCCCGAGGTGACGGTGATGTTCTGGGCTTCCGAGATCATCTGGTCGGTGGTCTTCGGGACCGTGGTGACAAGCTGCTTATTGTAGATCATCGCCACGCCGTTGACGTTGAGCGGGAAGCCGTAGACTCCGCCGTCCTGGGTCACGTCGGCGAGCCCCGTCGCGATGAACGGGCTGAAGGCGGAGGTCGGAAGGTAATGGCTCAAGTTCGCGAGGAAGCCGTCGAAGTAGAGTCCGCCCGCGAAGTCGCTCGTCCCGATCAGGATATCCGGCGCCTGGCACGCGAGCGCCGCCGCCACGTAGTTCGAAGGGGAGGGGGTCGTCTCATTGACCCAACTGACGACCTGGCCGGGGTTCTGGGCCTCGTACTCGCCGACGGCCTTGGCGAACGCCGGGAACTCGGTCGCGGAGAAGTCCTGCCAGACCGAGATCGTGCTCTGGGAATTGCAGCCGGCGGCGCCCTTCTTCTGGCCAGGAAGGGCGTGGTTCTCGTAGAGGTAGGCGAGCGAGCCCGCCGCCACCACGATGACGATCACGGCAACGATACCGATATTCCGGCCGAGGTGACGTTCTCGACGCCGGGGGCCCCGAGCGGGCGGGCCCTTGGGCGACGATCCCTTTTGGTCCAAAGACGGGGCAGCGCTGCCGCTCGAATTAGAAGATCCGGAAGCGGACACGACAGCGGAACGGCGAATCGCTATTTCAATCTTTATTCGCGAGGACTTCCGAACTCGGAGCCCGGTTCCGCTCCACCGCCACCTCTTCTGACCGGAGTGGAATGTTGCCTCAGCCCCCTGTGGCGGGCCGTAGAGTCCATACCCCGCGGTATCGAATCAGCCGGTCGGCTCACCATGTCGCCGATGAGGCTCGGCTCGATGCCTTGCCCAGGAGGGCCCGACCTGTCCGCTTACGACGAGCCGGAGCCGGACTCAGGGGGCGATTCCCCGGAGTCGGCCTCCATCGGAGCGTCGGGACCGGTATCCGTTGTGGTCGTGGTCTCGGTCCCCGTCTCTGCGTCGGTCGTGGTCGTCGTGGTAGTTGTGCCACCCTTACCGCGGCGCGTCAGCGCGACCAGGAGCGCAACGATCACGAGGATCACCACGACCGCGATGACAACCCAGACCCACCACGGGATTCCCGATGAGGAGCTCGAGGCCGGAGGCGGCGGCGTCGTGGTGGAGCTTCCGGGCTTGACCGTGGCGACCGGTGTCGGAAGGAAGAAGACGTTCCCGCTTCCCGCGCTGTTCGTAAAGCCCACGTACGCCGTGTAGTTACCGCTCGCGTTACCGAGCAGGACTGAGGGCGAGCTGTCCGCTCCGTCGGTCGTGAGCGCCTTCAGCGTCCCGGCTCCCGTGCCCGTTAGGAGGTAGATGTTCGACCCGCTCGCGTTCTTGTCCGCGATGGCCAGAGCGAACGCGCCGTTCGGGGCGGCCGCAAGCGAGAGGCTCTCAGCGGTTCCGCCCTTCGGCAGCGTGGCGTTGAGAACGGTCGTGGTACCGAAGGTCGCGGAGCCCGTCGCGATCGCGACCGAGATCACGGCGACCCCGGTGGCGGTGGCGTACGCGAGGTACGTTCCGGTCTCGCTGGTCGAGAGGGCGATCACGGACGAATTCAGGGCGTCCGTGCCCCAAGCGGCTGCCGCCGGCGGCCCAACCGTGACAGTGCCGCCGACGTCCAGGGCAATGAGGTACGAGCCTGCCGCGTAAGTTACGCCGGCCGACTCGATCGCGCCCGACGCGGTGCCGTTCGTGAGGGCGCCCGTGAGCAGGTTCACGAAGACGTAGTGGGTTCCGTTCCAGGCGAGAAGCCCGGACCACGCCCCGCCCGTCGCGGCCAATCCGTTCGGAACGAACGAGAAGTTCACCTGGGGGATCGGGGTGGTCCAGGTGACCCCGTTGCTCGACATCGACGAGTAGAGCTGAGAGCCGATCGCGTAGAACGCGTAGGGGTCGGCCGAGGCGTTCAGAATCGCGGATGCCCCCAGCGTCGCGACGGTCGTCGTCTTGGTCGTGAGCAGCGGAAGCTGGATTCCGACTAGGGTCGCGTATTGGGTTGCGCTGTAGTTCGACAGCAGGTCCTGCTGCGTGAGCGCCGGGTTCGAGCCGACCATCGCCGGGGAGATGTAGCTATAGACGTTCGGCGAGTCCGCGGCCAACGCGCCACCGCCCTGGTACTGGCTGGCGGTCGGGTCGACAATTCTCCAGCCGTTCGTCCCGTACCCGTCCTGGGAACCCGCGACGAAAACGTAGCTGTAGGTCGAGACCGCGCTCCCGATGAGGGAGGTCGGAACCTCGACGCTCATCGTCTTGTGCGGTAAGGCCGCGGTGTTCGAGGGGGCTTCTCCGAGGTTGGTACTGACCAGCACCGGCGCCGGGTTCTCGATATGCGTCGCCGAGTTCTCGATGTAGTCGTCCGCCGGGTATCCTGAGGCCTGGATACCCCACACCCACGCCGACGGCGCCGATAGGTTGATCGCCGGACCGGGCATGCCGGCCGTGCTGCCGCTCGACCCGGGCTCGTGGATGTAGATCTGGACGATCGGCTGGGACGGCTCGCCACCGAAGGCGCTCGACAGGTTCCCGAAGGTGAAGTTGAACTGCACCGTGTACGGGTTCGTCGAGACGTTCACCCACTGCATGTCGACCGACTGCGGCGG
>JBEKEY010000088.1:0-6002 GCA_050013595.1 Thermoplasmata archaeon
TAATCTTCCAAGTGGCGTCCTCGTTGACAACCACCTCGGGTCGCTCGGTCATCCTCTCAGGCGGGGCGCAGGCGGCGAACGTCTTCTGGGAGATCGGTAGTTCGGCCACCCTCGGTACGACCTCGGTCATGCAGGGGACCATCCTAGCGCACGATTCCATCTCTATGTTGACCGGTTCCACGCTCGACGGACGGGCGCTGGTGGAAACCGGAGAGGTTTCGCTATCGGGTAGCACCATCACGGTGCCGACCGGCACCGCCGTGACTACGTACCCGGTGACCTTCACCGAACGCGGTCTCCCGCCGACCACGAGCTGGTCCGTCATCTTCGGCGGAGTGCAGAGCAGTTCCCGAACGACGACGATCGTGTTCAACGTAGTGAGCGGGACCTACACCTTCGCGGTCAATCTGGCCGGCTACCTGGCCACTCCCTCCTCCGGCCCGGTAACGGTGAACGGGGCGGCCGCGGGCCAATCGATCTCCTTCACGGCCGGCCAGCCGGGAAGCTTCGTCGTCACGTTCACGGAGTCCGGGTTGACGCCAGAGACGAGCTGGTCGGTGACCTTCAACGGATCGGCGCTGAACAGTTCCACGACGACGATCGGGTTCACGGTGTTGAGTGGGACCTACGCCTACACGGTCGGAGTGGTGGGCAATTACACGGCCAGCCCCGCGGTCGGTAGCGTGACGGTCAATGGCTCGGCCGCTAGCCAGGCGATCTCCTTCACCTCGACGGGAGGCGGCGGCAGTGGCGGCGGTGGTGGTGGCGGCGGTGGCCTCAGCGGCACTTACTACGGTATCCCAACGTGGGGCTGGATCGCGATCGGAGTCATCGTTGTTGCGGCGGTCGCAGGCACCGCGGTCGCCCTAAGTCGGCGAGGAAAGAACAAGACCCCGTAGGCGCGGGTGAGCGTCGTGTCCCATGAGATGGTGAGGAGCCGGGTCGTCGGGCGCTCACGTGAAGAGCCGGTCACCGACCCGCCTAGCGTGGGGCGGCCTCTACATCGAGCGTCCGAGGCGAAGGGAGTCACGAGGGCATGGCGGGTGTAGCGCGAGAACCCCCGACGTTCGCGGATTCAAGGCGCACGCTGCCGGGCCCTCCTTCCGCGCCCGCTCCATCGGGTCCTTCCCCCCGGACTACGATCACGTATCTCGGCCACGCGAGTCTGTTGATCGAATCCGGCGGCGACACGATCGTCACCGACCCCGTCTTCTCGGACCGCATCGGCGGGTTCTTCACGAAACGAACGTCGCCGTCCACGTTCCGGCCGGAAGACCTCCGTGGGATCGCGGGGATCTTGATCTCCCACGCGCACCACGACCATCTGGATTACCGATCGCTGAAGCGGGTGGGTCGAACCCACCCCGTCGTCGTCCCCTGGGGGCTCGTCGCACCGATGCGAATGCGGGGGTTCACGCAGGTCCGGGCCCTCCGGCATTGGGAGGACCTCACGCTCGGGAATTGGCGGGTGACCGCGGTACCGTCGCGACATTTTGGCGGTCGTTTGCCCCTCATCTACACGTCGGGTCACCAGGGCTACGTGTTGACCGGACCGAGCTGCATCTACTTCGCGGGAGACACCGGATTGAACGAGGCGATGTTCCGTAAGATCGGTCGACGCTTTACCGTCGACCTCGCGGTCCTCCCGATCGCGGGAGCCGTCTTTCCCTCGTTTCGGAGAAACCACATGAACTCGGAAGAGGCGTTGGTTGCCTTCCAAGCCCTGGGGGCGAGGCGAATGCTCCCGATGCACTTCGAGACGTTCCCCGCCTCCTTCGAACCCGCCGGCGACGCGCGTCGCCGCTTAGTTGAAGAGACGAACCGGCAGGGCCTCAGCGACCGGGTGACGATTCTGCCCGAGGGAGAGAGCCTGTACCTGGAGCGAGGCGAAATGATGAGCTCTCGATACCGGCACGCCTCCCCCGTGGTCGACCCGTCGGTGTCGGTCGGATACTCGCTCGAATGAGGTGGAGAATACGCTGAGCGACCTATTGCTCCTGATCATCGGGCTCATCCTCGCGTTCGACGTGGTCGCGATCCTGACCCTCGTGTTCTTCGAACGCCGGGATCCGGAGAGCATCCTCTCTTGGTTGTTCACGGTCATCACCCTCCCGATCGCCGGTTTCGTCCTCTACCTCCTCTTCGGGTTCAAGTACTTCAAGACCCGAGCGTTCGGGCTCAAGTCCACCGGGGACCAGGTCGTCCTGAGCCGGGTGAGGAAGGGACTCGAACAGAGCGTCCGTGACGATACCGAACAGAATCTCAAGGAACTCGAGGCCCTCCCGGACCTTGCCCGCCTGCTCTGGGCCGACAGTGCGGCGTTCCTGACCGCTGGCAATCGGGTCGATGTGTACACCGACGGGAACCAGAAGTTCGATGCCTTGTTCGAGGCGATCCGCAACGCGAAGAACCACGTCCATCTCGAATACTACATCGTTCGGGACGACCCGCTCGGGAACCGGCTGCTCGAGGCTCTCGAGGCCAAGGCCCGTGAGGGCGTGCAGGTTCGCTTCCTCTACGATGACCTGGGCAACCAGATCCCTCGCGAACGCTACCGAAAGCTCACGGCCCTCGGTGGCCACGTCTCCGGGTTCTACCGGGCGCTGGTCCCGTCGATGAGCCTTCGGCTCAATTATCGGAACCACCGCAAGATCGCGGTCATCGACGGAGCCGTGGGTTTCCTGGGGGGATTCAATGTCGGGGACGAGTACCTCGGACTCGGCCCCCTCGGTCCGTGGAGGGACACGGCCGTCCGTATCCAGGGGGCCGCGGTCCGCTCCCTTCAGCTGCGGTTCGTCCTCGACTGGAACTACGCGACCAAGGAGGGCCTGACGTTGGGAGGTTCGTACTTCTCGACCACCCCGAAGGTCGGGCCGGCCGCGGTCCAGATCGTGAGCGGCGGTCCGGACACGACGTGGAATCCCCCGCGCGAGGAATACGTGAAGATCGTGAACTCGGCGCAGCGGACGTGCTACCTTCAGACCCCCTACTTCATACCGGACGTGAGTGTGATGACGGCCCTACGGATCGCCGCGCTCTCCGGGGTCGATGTCCGTATCATGATCCCGAGCAAGGCAGACCAGCCGTTCGTCCATTGGGCGTCGCTCTCGAACGTGGGCGAACTGCTCGAGGCCGGCGTTCGGGCGTTCGGTTACGATAAGGGGTTCCTGCACGCCAAGACTGTGACCGTCGACGATTACGTCACGTCGATCGGAACCGCGAATTGGGACCTGCGGAGCTTCAAGTGGAATTTCGAAACGAACGCGGTCATCTACGACCGGGAGCTGGGCGAGAAGTGCCGCCGGATCTTCGAGGACGACATGACCCGCTGCACCGAAATCACCAAGGCGTCCTACGCGACCCGTTCGCGTTCGACCCGGTTCAAGGAGTCCACCTGCCGGTTATTCTCCGGGGCGCTGTAGGCCGCCTTCACTCCTCCCGTTCGCTGCCGACGGGCCCCGCCGGGGCTCTTGGGAGCCGGTCGGGCTCCGTCCTGCTTGATTCTCGCTAAGCGGGGGGTTATCCCCTCCCAACCGAAGACGGGACTCGAGGAACACAGATGGCGCTCTATGCGTTTGTAGCACCGATACAGCCGAACAAGACCGAAGATTTCCGGCAATTCGTCGCCGACCTGAACGGGTCGCGAAAGGAGGAGTACGAGACCTCGCGAGTGAACGCCGGGTTCCAGCGGGAGTCGATCTTCCTGCAGAACACCCCGAGCGGGCCGATGGTCGTGGTGATCCAGGAAGCGGACAGCCAGAAGGATGCCCTCGAATCCCTACGGGGCATGAAGGATTCCTTCAACGTCTGGTACTTCCAGAAGCTCAAGGACATCCACGGGATCGACATCGTGGGCTCGGATGTGCCCATGAACGAGTTGCTGCTGGACTACCGGTCCGAGCCGAAGACCTGAACGACCTTTCCACCGCACCACGGGAATTCGGAAATGTCGAAGGGAAAGGATCTCGGCAAGAGGGTCGTCCGACGTTCGGAAGACGTCGGTCGCGACGTGAAGACCGGAATGTCCCGTGCCGGCACGAAGCTATCGAAGGGCGCCCACACCCTCGGGCACGACGCCCGACGAGCCGGAACGAAGGCTCGCGCGGCGACGGAGCGCGGGTGGGCACGCGCCCGCCCGAAGCTATCGAAGGGCGCTCACACCCTCGGGCGCGACGCCCGACGGGCCGGGACGAAGACGCGGGAGGTCACCGAGCGTGGCTGGGCCCGCGCCAGCGCCCGCCTGAAGCGGAGCCGATCCGCCTAGACCAACCACGCTTGCCAGCCGCAGGACGGGTCCCGGCCATCGATTGGGCCTACCCCAGTGCCGGGACCCACGAAGACACACACCATCGGGTCGCGTTCTTGGCGAAACGTCGCCGGGAGAGGGCGACGATCAACCGTTCGCGGGTAGGGCCTTGAAGCGACCCCTGCCGCCGCGGACCGGACGGGGCCCTGTCGAGCGCCCCGAACCGTTTCCCCGGCATCCCTCCCGACGTTCCTTCGTAGCGGGCCGAGCGGCTCAGGAGTTCGTTGAACGCCCTGAACGGCAACCACTTCTACTTCACCCAACGTGGATTGGGGCATGTCAGCTTCCTCCGGTCCCCGCGTTGCGATCCTCTCGGCGGTGCGGACCCCAATCGGTCATTTCGGCGGTGCGCTTCGGACCCTCTCGGCCCCGTCCCTCGGTGCGTTAGCGTCCCGGGCCGCCATCGATCGGGCCGGCTTGGCACCCGCCGACGTGGAAGAGGTGCTGTTCGGTGAAGTGATCCAAGCCGGCGTGGGCCAGAACCCGGCACGGCAGGTACTGCGGGGCGCCGGGATTCCCGACTCGGCCGGGGCGGCGACGGTCAACATGGTCTGCGGTTCGGGGATGAAGGCCATCCACTGGGGATTCAGCGCCCTCCGAGCCGGCGAGTTCGACCGCGTGCTGGTCGGCGGGATGGAGAGCATGTCGAACGCTCCCTACCTCGTCGAGGGACGGATGCGCTGGGGCTCGCACCCGGGTCCCCATGTCCTGGACGACGCGATGCAACGGGACGCGCTGATCGATGCGTACGGGGAACACGAGTTCATGGGGCTGACCGGCGAGCGGATCGCTCGGAAGTTCGGACTCACCCGCGGCGACGTGGACACGTTCGGAATGCGCAGCCACCTTCGGGCCTCCCGGGCCACGGCCGAAGGCCGATTCGCGGACGAGATCATCACCGTCCCGGCCGATCCCGCCGTGGGGTCTCCCGGGCTCGACCACGACGAGAGCCCTCGGGCCGACACCACGCTCGAGCGGTTGGGCCGGCTGAAGCCGACGTTCGCGCCGAACGGGGTCCTGACCGCCGGGAACTCCTCCGGACTCGCGGACGGGGCGGCCGCCCTCCTCCTGGCGAGCGAGACCGACGTCCGAGAACGCGGTCTCAAGCCGCTCGCCTGGATCCACTCGACGGCGGAGAGCGGCGTCCATCCGAGCGACGTGATGGAGGCACCGATCCCCACGGTACAGAAGCACCTCCAGAAGACCGGCCTCAAGCCGGAGATGTTCGATCGCGTCGAGCACAACGAAGCGTTCGCTTCGGCGTCGATCGCGGTTCAGCGGACCTTCGCGTTCGCCGACGATCGTTTCAACGCACAGGGCGGAGCCGTCGCGCTGGGCCACCCGGTCGGAGCGAGCGGGGCCCGCATCGTCGTGACGCTCGTCCACGAGCTGATCCACTCCGGCGGGCAGCTCGGCCTGGCGACGGTCTGCATGGGTGGCGGGAACGGGCTGAGCCTCGTCGTCGACCGCCACGACCTCTAGACGAGCCCGACCCGGGGCGGGACCTCGACCTCAGGGTCCCGCCCTCCAGAGGGGGCTTGGGCGCAGGGCGGGGTCTCGGCTTTCCGTTCGAAGGGCCCTCGCCAACCATCGGGGGAACCCGGTCGCCGGTTCTCCTCTCGGGAATTGGACCATTCAGCCGCGTTCCCCGGAGAGGGATTGATCGCCAAAGCATGATTTGACGGCCCCATTCCCA
>JBEKEY010000089.1:0-5486 GCA_050013595.1 Thermoplasmata archaeon
TAGGTGAGCCGATGTCGAAGGAATCCCACGCCCTCACCGCCCTCTCCCGCATCGAGCGCGAAACTCTCGCCGGAGAGATTCTGGGCGCATCGGTCACGTTCCCCGCGTCGCCCGCCCTCCGCGTCCCCGTCGCGGGAACCCTCATCGACGAATCCCTCTCTACCTTCACCGTCCGCCTCGCCGGTACGTCGCGTTCGGTGCGCGTCCCGAAGGCGGGCCTCGAGGGCCGGATCGCTCTCGCCTCGGGAGAGTTACCGTTAAGAGGCGACACCCTACGCTGGCGGCCCGAGGACCGCACGAAGCGCCTTCTCGCGGGCGGTTCCCGGAGGTTCGCATGACCCCCCCACGTACGACACCTGCACGCCGGGCCCGGGACATCGGTCTCGACGTTCGCGCGCCGAAGACGCGCTGCGACGACCGGCACTGTCCGTTCCACGGACGCCTTCCCGTCCGGGGCCAGATCCTGGAGGGGACCCTCGTCTCCACTTCGATGCAGCGCACCGCGGTGGTCGAACGCACGCTCTTGCACTACGTCCCGAAGTTCGAGCGCTACGAGAAGCGCCGTCGCCGCTACCTCGCGCACGCCCCGCCCTGTCTCAACGTTCCGATCGGTCACCGGGTCCGCATCGCGGAGACCCGACCGCTCTCGAAGCTCGTCTCCTTCTGCATCGTCGAGGACCTCGGGGAGGCCTCCCGCCGCGTCCGCGGTGAAGAGCCGGTCGAGACCCCGGTCGCGCCCGAAGCCGGCGAGGAGAGCCCATGAAGGGTCTCGCGGGCCGTCGCGGCCGCTCCCTTCCGAAGGGCGCGCGCCTCGACTGCGTCGACAACACCGGAGCAAAGGTCGTCGAGATCATCGCCGTGCGGAACTGGCACGGCACCCACCGTCGCTATCCGAGGGCCGGGATCGCCGACCTCATCATCGTCTCGGTGAAGAAGGGGACGCCCGAGATGCGCCGTCAGGTCCTGCACGCCGTCATCGTGCGTGCCCGCGCGCCGTTCCGTCGCGCGGACGGGACGCGCGTCCAGTTCGAGGACAACGCCGCCGTCATCACGACCGAGACCGGGGAGATCAAGGGCTCCCAGATCAAGGGACCCGTCGCCAAGGAGGCCGCCGAACGCTGGCCACGCATCGCGGCCGCTTCGTCGATCATCCTCTAGGAGGTCACCCCGATGTCCGTCTCTTCCTCATCGCCGCGGCGCCAACGCAAGGCGCTCTACACGGCCGATTCGTTCGAACGCCGCGTCCGGATGGGCGTTCCGCTTTCGCGCGAGCTCCGCACCCGTTTCCACACCCGCACGGTCCCCATTCGCAAAGGCGACACGGTCCGCGTTCTCTCGGGAAGCTTCGCCGGACGGGAGGAGCGCGTCGCAAAGGTGCACCGCCGCGACTACCGCGTCACGCTCGACAACGTCACGCTCAAGACGGCCGAGGAGAAGCTGAAGCCTCTCACGCTCGGCGTCGGTAACCTGGTCATCACACGCCTCAACCTCTCCGACCCCTGGCGCCGGCGCTCGTTGCGCGTGCGCGACGAGGAGGTCACGCCCGAGGAGCGCGGAGAGGCGGTCGAGGGCGAGGAATCCCCCGAAGGCGAGACCGTCGCCCCGAACCCCGAGACGCCGTCCCCGCCCGAGGCTGCGCCTGCGGCGGAGGAAACCGGATCCGAGAAGGAAACGGAATCGTCTCCCGAGAAGCCCGCTCGCAAACCCCGGGCGAAGCCCGCAACCGAGGAGGACGCATGACGTTCCGTCTCAAGCGCCGGGCCGCCCCGCGAACGTGGACCGTTCCCCGCAAGGGGACGAAGTGGCTGAAGCGCCCGGCCCCCGGGCCGCACGCCCAGGACCAATCGATCCCGCTCCTCCTCGTCCTTCGGGACATTCGACATGTCGTCACGAGCACGCGGGAGGCTCGGCTGCTTCTTCGGTCCGGGGCGGTGAAGGTCGACGGCAAGGTCGCCAAGGACCTCTCCCGGGGTCTCGGTCTCATGGATACGCTCTCGCTCGCCGCTCCGCTCGACGCCCACTATCGAATCGTCAAGGACCGGCGGGGAAAGCTCGCCCTCGTCACCATCCCCTCCACCGAGGCCGCGGTCAAGATCGGGCGGGTCCGATTCAAGCACGCCGTGAGCGGCGGTCGGGTCGAGGTGACCCTGCACGATGGGCGGAACCTACTCGTGGCGGCATCGACCCCCTACCGGGTCGGCGACTCCGTGAAGATCGCCCTTCCCAGCCAGAAGGTGGTCGAGCACATTCCCCTCGCTCCCGGCACCCTCGCGTACATCGCGGGCGGCTCGCACGTCGGAGAGCTCGCGCGCGTCGACAAGGTCGAAGTGCGCAACTCCTCGCAACCCAACCTGGTCCACTTCAAGGAAGGTTTCTCGACGGTGAAGGAGTACGTTTACGTCGTCGGCCAGAACGCCCCCGAGGTCACGATCGCGGAAGGAGTCGACCGATGAGCGCTCCCCCCACCGCCGCCTCCCAGCCCCACCCCACCCCGACCGGCGCGAACCCGTACCGGGCGGTGCGCGTGATCAAGGTCGTGGTGAACGCGGGCGTCGGGGAGTCCGGCGAACCCCGCACGAAGGCGGAGAAGGTGCTGCAGATGGTCACGCACCAGAAGCCGGTCGCGACGCGCTCGCACTCCACGAACCGTGATTTCGGCATTCGGGAGGGCCAAGAGATCGGCGCGAAGGTCACGCTCCGTGGCGACGTCGCGCTCGAGTTCCTCCGGAGGGCCTTCGAGGCCCGCGACAAGCAGTTCGACGTCGACTCGATCGACCGGAACGGGAACTTCTCGTTCGGCATCGCGGACTACACCGATTTTTCCGGGATGAAGTACGACCCGGCGATCGGCATCCACGGGATGGACATCGCGGTCGAGATGGGCCGCGCGGGCCACCGGATCCGCAACCGACGACTTCAGGCCCGTCCGCTCCCGAAATCGCTGCGCTCGACCCGCGACGAGACGCGCACGTTCCTCGTCTCGACGCTGGGGGTGACGCTCCTTGAGTGAGCCCAAGAAGAACTTCGGGCGCAAGGACGGATGCCTGCGCTGCGACCGCAAGCGCGGGATCGTCCGCCGCTACGGTCTCCACCTGTGCCGCCAGTGCTTCCGCGAGGTCGCCATGGACCTCGGCTTCAGGAAGTACCAGTAGGGAGGGACGAACGATGCAGATGGACCTACTCAACGACGCGCTCGTCACCCTCCGCCATGCGGACAAGGATGGGAAACCCCACGTCGAGATCGCCCCGACCTCGAAGCTGATCGCCGAGGTGCTGCGGATCTTCCGCGAGCATCATTACATCGAGGAGTTCACGTTCGTCCCGACCGGCCGCGGAGGCAAGTACGACGTTCTGCTCGGCCGCCGGATCAACTCCTGCGGTGTGATCAAGCCCCGCCTCTCCGTCTCCTACGACCGCCTCGAGCGGTTCGAGTCCCGGTTCCTTCCCGCGCAGGACTTCGGTATCCTCGTCCTGTCCACGAACCGGGGCGTACTTTCCCATCAGCAGGCCCGGGAGCTCAAGATCGGAGGTCGGCTGCTCGCCTATGTCTACTGAACCGGACCGGGGCCAGGAGGCGGTCGACGTCCCGAAGGGCGTCACGTTCACGGTGGCCGACCGGCGGCTGACCGCGAAAGGGCCGCTCGGCTCGATCGTGCGCCCGTTCCCGTCGGACGCCCTCGACCTCGTGACGGCCAAGGGAAAGGCCACGCTCACGCTCCGGCTTCCTACGCACCGCAAGCGCTCGCAGTCGCTCCTCAAGACGTGGGCGGCGCACCTTCGGAACCTCGCGGGCTCGCTCACGTTCGGCGTCGAGGCACGGCTCAAGGTCGTCGCCGCGCACTTCCCGATGAAGGTCCAGGTGAAGGAGAACCACATCCTCATCGAGAACTTCCTCGGCGAGAAACACCCCCGCTCGTCCGACCTCCTTCCGGGAACGACCGCGAAGGTCGAGGGCGAATTCGTGATCCTCTCCGGCTACGACATCGAGCAGGTCGGCCAGAGCGCGGCGAACATCGAACGCGCGAGCCGGATCCGCGAGTACGACCCGCGGGTCTTCCAGGACGGTATCTACCTCGTCGAGCGCGCCCACCTCAAGGAGGCGGCCTGATGGCGGACGAGAGCGCTCCGGAACCGAAGACGGAACCGGCCGAGCCGACCCCCAAGAAGTCGCCCCCCCGCCGCCGGACGAAGGCCGCTCCGAAGGAGGAGAGCGCTCCCGCCGAGAAGAAATCGGAAGTTCCGGCGAAGGACGAGGGACCCCGCGTGCCCCGGCGTGCCGACCTCCCGCAAGGTCAGCGAACGCTCATGCGAGCGCGCGACGACATCGACCGCCGCCGCCCCCTCTTCGGGCGCCAGGCCCGTTACCGGTACTACCGGATCGGTCGGGACATGTCGTGGCGGGCCCCCCGCGGCCTCCAGTCGAAGCAGCGCCGTCACTACGGCTACCGGCCACGAGTGGTTCGCGTCGGCTACCGGGGCCCCGCGCGGGTCCGAGGACTCGTTCCGAGCGGATTCCGACCGATCATCGTTCACACTACGCGCGACCTCGAGGCTTTGAACGCGAAGCTCGAGGCTGCGATCATCGCCCGCACGGTCGGCACGCGGCGCCGCCTCGTGCTCGAGGAAACGGCCCGCAAGCTCGGGATCCGGGTGCTCAACCCCATCGTGAAGTCGGAACGGGAGGGGTAGGCCGAATGCCCGACCTTTCGAACCAGCGCCGTCTCGCCGCCGCCCTCCTCAAGTGCGGCCAGGGCCGGGTCTGGATCGACCCCGCAAGCCAGGAGGAACTGGCCGACGCGGTCACGCGGTCCGACGTGCGCAGTGCGATCAAGGCCGGCGTGATCCGGCGGGCCCCGATCCAGGGGACCTCCCGCGTCCGAGCCCGGCTGCATGCCGCCGAAGTCTTGAAGGGCCGCCATTCCGGACCGGGTTCCCGGCGCGGAACGCCCTCCTCGCGGGTCCCCCGCAAGGAGCGCTGGATCCGTCGGATTCGCGCCCAGCGGAAGCTCCTCCAGGAGCTCCGCGCGACGAAGAAGATCCCACCGGCCGTCTACCGGGAGTTCTACCGCCGGGCGAAGGGCGGAATGTTCCGCAGCCGCGCGCACCTTATGGTCAATCTCCGGCTCGCGGGCCACCTCAAGGAGGGTTCCGCATGAGCACGGGTCCACGCTTCCGGGTCCATTTCCGCCGACGGCGGGAAGGGAAGACCGATTACCGGGTCCGCCTGCGCCTCCTCAAGAGCGGCATCGACCGCGCCGTCGTCCGCTTCTCCGACCGACGCGTGCGGGTCTCGATTGTCCGGTACGACCCCGTCGGGGACCGGGTCGTCGCCTCGGCGGAGAGCGCCGAGCTCGGTCGTCTGGGATTCCCGGTCTCGAGCTTGTCGTCCACTCCGGCGGCCTACCTGACCGCCTACCTCGCGGGCCTCCGGTCAAAGTCGGCCGGCTCGGAGTCGGTCGTTCTGGATACCGGCATCCGCCACCCCA
>JBEKEY010000090.1:0-4904 GCA_050013595.1 Thermoplasmata archaeon
CGTGACCTTCACGGAGACGGGCCTCCCGAGCGGTACGACCTGGTATGTCAACGGAACGGTCTGGGGTTCGCTCTCCGCGACGGTGGCGGGTACCCTAGGGACCTCGGTGTCCGCGAACCTCACCAACGGGAGCTACTCCTTCTCCGTCGCCAGCGCCAACAAGACGTGGGCGCCGGCATACACGTCGCCCTTCGTCGTGAGCGGCGGTCCGGTCTCGGTACCGGTGACGTTCACGGAGGTCACCTACGCGGTGACGTTCACGGAGAGCGGCCTTCCGTCGGGCACTTCCTGGTCGGTGACCTTGGGCGGGGCGCTGAACACCTCGGCGACTGCTACAATTGCATTCCAGGAACCCAACGGCACGTATTCGTTTACGATCGGATCGGTGAGCGGGTACACCGCGAATCGAAGTTCGGGTGGGGTGGCCGTCGGCGGGAGTCCGGTGGTCGAGATGATCGGCTTCTCGCTGATCGGTCCCGTCCGGTACGTTGTGACGTTCACGGAGACCGGGTTGCCTTCGGGAACGAGCTGGTCGGTGACGGTGAACGGGACGACCCGCCCGTCGACGACCGATGCCGTCACGTTCGCCGAGGCGAACGGCAACTACGTGTACTCGATAGGAGTGCCTACGGGGTATGGACTGGGTCCGTCCACGGAGACCTTCACGGTGAGCAGCGCCCCTCTCTCGATTCCCGTCAGCTTCGAGATGGTCTATGCGGTGACCTTTACCGAGACCACCCTCCCTCCGGGCACCAATTGGTCGGTGACGTTGACCGGTAGCGCCCCTTCGATCATCCTCGTCATACCTCTCGGTAGCAGCTCGGTCACACTCACCCGATGGTCCGACGGTGCTTCCACCATCCGATTCTACGTGTCGAACGGGAGCTACTCCTACACTAGCTCGGCGTCCGGCTACTCGAGCCACTCGGGGAGCTTCACCGTCAACGGACAGAGTCCCGTTCCGGCGACCGTGGGGTTCACGTCAACTTCCTCGGCCTCGTCCAGCCCTCCTTTCCTCGACTACGTGATCGTAGGGGTAGTGGCGGTCGTAGTGGCAATCGGCCTCGTCGTGGTTGTTCAGCGTCGTCGGGGAACGGGTCCGTCGGGGCCTAAGAGGCCCCCCTCGCAACCGGGTCTGGGTGGTCCCGGCGATCCTCGGGCGCCTTCATAGTCGAATAGGGAAATCCGATGATGCAGAAGGCAAACCTTGGGGGCGTGCTCGGCGCCGTGATGTTAGCGCTCGTGTTTGTCGGGTGGGGTGCCAGCCCGCTCATCGGCGCGCCTTCCCAAGCGCAACCCCCGCAACAGAAAGTGAGCTGGTCTCCCGTCGACCTCGAGACCGCCTCCGTAGGCGTCAACCCGGGATACACGGCCGTGGACTGTAGTGGGGTGACCACATGTTCGGCCACGATCAAGGTGGCGGCCTCCTCGGACCTCCTCATCGGGATCGGACCGCACTATAACGGCCACCCCTTCTCCGCAGCCGTTCATGGATACACCGCATCGCAGTTGACCTACGGCAACGGGGATCTCGGGGCAGATACCGCGGGAGAGGGAATTTGGGGAGTGGAGGGCATGTCTGTCGGCACGGTCACCGTCTACGTCAACTCCTCCGGCCCGAACCACTACCTTGTGCTGCTCGCCGACTTCACGGGTGCGGTAATCTCGGGCACCTACGACTCCGGCACGGGCAACGATAACTCATCGGCCTCGTCCAGCACGGCGGCTTATTGCACGGGGACCACCACCCAGGCGAACGAGGTGGTCTTCAGCGAGACCTACATTGTAGGAAGCACGGCGACCATTTCGGTCAATGGCAGCATGACGCCGCTCAGCTATTTCACCGACCCCACGGCCAGTTATGCCGCCGAAGATCAATTCGAGAACGTGGCAGCTGCGGGGAAGTACAACTCCACGTCGACGATCTCGTCGGCCGTCGAGTGGGGAACGGTTTGCATCGGTCTACTGCCGCTGACCAAGCTGGCGGCTCCCACCGGGTTGTCGGTCACCGCGGATACGACCTCTTCCGCGACGTTGGCATGGACGAACCCCGCCGGCACCTTGGTCAACGACACCCTCTACTACTCTGCGACCTGCTCGAGCCCTTGGTCGGGACAGTCGACCAACGGCGTCGCCTCCACGGCGACCGTCTCGGGTCTGTCGGCCGGCACGAACTATTGCTTTTACGTGACCGCTTGGAATTCCAACGGTCAGGGTGCCCCGAGCGGAACGCTGACCGTCGTGCCGGTCACGCAGTCCAATAGCAGTACCTCAGTTCCCACGTGGGCATGGGGGGTGATCAGCGTGCTCGTCGTATTGACCTTGGTTTTCCTGGCCACCACGATCCTGGCGCGTCGAAAACCTCCCCCGCCCCCGCCGGCGCAGAGCTGGACCCCGGGAGGAACCGCGGGAACGCAGCCGGGCGGGGAACCACCGCCTCCCCCCCCGCCGAGCTAACTCGGGAGTCGAATCTCGAAAACCCCGTTCCGCGCACGAGCCTAGTGGGCCGCGCGCTCCGACCCCGACGTGGGGCCCGCGGGCGATCGGTGGACGGCGAGCGGGTGGTCGCCCAGCAGTTCATCGAGGTGATATCCCTCGATCGACCCCTCGTACTCTTTCAACAAGGTCGCGATCATTCGTGCCGCCTCGACCGGATATTTGCCGACGGCGGTCTCCGCCGCCAACACCAAGCCATTCGCTCCGTCCAACAAGGTGTTGATGACATCGTTCACCTCCGCCCGCGTCGGGGCGCGCCTCGTCACCATAGATTCCAACAAGTTCGTCGCGACATAGACCGGGATCCCCAGCGCATTGGCCTTGCGGATGATCGATTTTTGCAGTAACGGAATGGCCTCGAGTCGAACTTCTCGGGAGAGGTCCCCTCGGTCGATGAGAATCCTGTCCGCGGACCGTGCAATTCCCTCCAGATTCCGTACGCCATCTCGGCTCTCGATCTTGGCGATGATCGTGGCGTTGGGCCCGACCATCTCTCGGAGCCGGAGAACGCCACCCTGGTCATCGCAAAAGGAAAGGGCGTACTCATGGACCTGGTTTTGGGTGGCGATTCCGATCGCGAGGAGGTCCTTTTCGGAGAAGGTGGGTAGTTGCGGCGCGGGAAACGCGGTGACAGCCTTGCGCGAACCTATTTCGCCGCCCGTGACGACCGTGGCCTCCGCGGCTCCATCGCTGACCTTGTCGACCCGGAGGATGACCGAGTCGAAATCGATACTCATCCAGGTCGCCGGCCCCAGCCGCCCGATGGCCGATCCGGGAGTGAGCGGGATGGTCGATGCGTCGCCCCGAATCGCCCCGGGAACCAAACGCACGAGGCTGCCCTCCCGAACCGCTACCCCGTCGTTCATGTCACCGGTGCGGATCTGCGCTCCTTCGGTATCGAGGCAGATGGGCACATGGGTGCATTTGTGGATGAGATGGATGACACGCTCTAAGTCGCCAATATCCGTGTGCGACATGTTGATCCGGAAGCTCGTGACGCCAGCTTCCTCCAGTTGACGAATCACCCGCTCGTTCAACGAGCTGGGGCCGAGGGTGCAAATCAACGCTTTTCGGACATTCATGTGCTAGCTCTCAGAGTTCGGCCCTGTCCCGGGTTCTACGAGTTCCGCTGCCACCGTCCGGTTCCGTCCTTCTAGCAACGAGAGCCGACTTTAAGATTTGGTGATAGCGGAGCCGAAGCAAAGTCCCCTTCCGATATCGCCCCAATCCTTTTTCTTTTCATCCTTCGACTCGTGCGGAGGCTGACGAAGGGCGGAGCCAAGCCAGCCGCCGTTGATGCCGGCAGAGCCCATCTCGCGGCGGCCACCACAGGGACGCACGGACCCCGACTCATCCCTCTGAGAATGACTCCTAGACCCGACGGGAGGGCCTCAAACTTTGGAGCCGCTTATGCGATTGGGAGTTCTCTGGCGCTGCTCCCGTTCGGCTCTTCAGCCCTTGCCGAGATGGTCGATCGGCGTCTACGACCGATAAGGGCGCGCGGAACGGGTGCCGTCGGAAGCGTGCGTGGACGGGTCTGCGCTCCCCGGCCGCCGCGGGCGTCCTCGGACTCCGGATGACCCGCCTTGGGGAAGGATTCGTCGAGGGGATCCGGGCCCTCTGGTTCGTCGGGTCGGGAGCAGCCAATGCCGTCCGTCCTGGGAAGAACCCCAGCGAATCCCCTAAATCGTCTCAATGGAGCGAGCAGGGGGCGGGTCCCTCAGCTAGGTTTGAACGCGACCGTGAACGTCCCGTTGTAGCTCACCAAGAGGTGGTCGTTGGACGAGATGTGTAGTCCGCCCGTGCTCGACCAATCGTTGAACGAGTAACCCTTGCACACCGGGACCGTAAACGCATACGGTGTCGTAGAAGGCACGACCGTCCCGGAAGTGCCATTCGCGAAGGGAATTCCGTTGAATGTCATCGGTCCGCAGAATCCGGGTTGGAGGTAGAACCAGACGGTCACGGTGGGTGCAAAGACCGCGTCAATGGGCTTATTGTACAAGATGGCTCCGCACGCGTCGTGGATGTGAACCAACTCCGGTCCGGGCGCAAGATACTGATCGTAGTTGAGGATCAGGATTGTGACGTTCGCCGTCGTCACGTTCGGCCCGATGGTCTGACCGTGAGACTGAACGACCGTTCCCGCCCCGTTCTCCATCTCCAAGAAGAAGTACTTTCCCGCCACCGGTCCACCCAGCATGGCCGTGTATTCGGTCCCAATCGTTTCCTTCTGTCCGTTCCCGGGCCCACGGATGAATTGAACGTACTGGGCCGGGAAGAAGATGGATGGCAACGTACTGCTCCCCTTGGTGTACGTGCGCGTCGGGGTCGTCCACGAGGAGCTCACCACCGATCCATTCGGCTGGGTCAACGTCCACATCCAGCGGAACTCGAGAGTGACATTC
>JBEKEY010000091.1:0-4796 GCA_050013595.1 Thermoplasmata archaeon
GTTAACGGTTCGGAACGGCCCGACGGAAGCTCACTCTTCGGCCGCGGGGCCCCGCCGCCGGGGGTTCGGGGGCGTGGGGGGTGCCGGTGCCGGGGTCTGCCGGCGCTCGAGCCAAATCTCGTCCCCCAGCTCATGATATACAGCATGGGCGGCCAAGCCGGTGCCGGTCTCGCCATGAGGGAGCATGAAACCGCCCGAACGATTGGCGTTCGAGGAGTAGACGACCTCCTTCTCGCCCGCGGCGGCCATCGCGGCCGATTCCTCGCGGGCCAGCTCAAAGATGCGCTCCTTGCGGAACATCCAGTAGTGAATCCTCCACTCGCGCCCGTCGTAGAGGGTGGTCTCGTCCCGTTCGGTCTCGAGGATCCCCGTGTCCTCGAGCATGTAGAACGTGTCGCGGTCGTCCGGTTCGAGGACGTTGTCGATGATCCGCTCGTTGAATCCGAAGAAGTTCAGGACGTGGGCCGCGATCGACCGAGCGTCCTCGGGACGCATCCCCTCGTGGCCGACCGACCTTCGGATCGCCTTCGCCAGGGAGTCGAAGTCCACCGGCCCGGCAGTGTAGGAGAGCACCGAATCGGTGGGAATCCCCGCGCGGGTCGTGGTCATGTCCGCGTTCGTGCGGAGCGGCACCGGGTTTCGAAGAGTATAGTGCCTCGGACCGGGATCCTTTGAGGAACCAATCGGGGTGCCCCGCATGGGTGGAATCTATCCTTTGGACGGGTATATCTAACTATGGAAATCTACTGAATCCGCGGGTTGTTAACCCCCGCGGACCCGGCCCTCCGCGAGACCCCGGAATCTCCGGCAGGGGGGGTCCCGGACGGGGTCGGACCCCCTACAGGACGACCCGACGACCCCGTCCTACCCTCTGGAGGGCTTCCACCGCCGGGCGCCACTCCTCTTCCTCGATGCGGTACTCGACCTCGGCGAGCTGGGAGAGCTCCTTTGGGAAGGGAACGAGTGACTTCGCCACGTAAACTCGGGCGAAAGGCCCGCCGGACGGGCCGGTCCAGCTCTTCCCGGACTCCACGACCGAGCGGTACTCGTAGTACTCGGGCGCGGGAACGAACCAGACGATCCGGTCGTCCGTTCCCCGCAGCCTCGGGCCCCGAGAATAGACCTGCAGGCCGAGGTGCTGGACGAGCGGAGACGGGAGCGTGAACAGGTGGCGCTCCCCCGGCCGGGCCGATGCGACGAGCCGGTTTCGGACCGTTTCGATCGCGAGCGCCTCCCGGGCCGGGTGCGAAGCGATCACCCGGGCGACTCCCGGGCCT
Source organism: Thermoplasmata archaeon (assembly GCA_050013595.1). GTDB lineage: Archaea > Thermoplasmatota > Thermoplasmata > Lutacidiplasmatales > UBA184 > Lutacidiplasma. Next base: position 1,278 of record JBEKEY010000091.1, read on the forward strand.
CGGGCCAGGAAGGAGATGGTCCGGCTCGAGTCCCGGTGTGCCCCCGCCTCGGGCCGGAAGCAGATCAGCTCCGCGACCTCGCTCGGAAGCTGCGTGGAGAGCCACGTAGGGTGGCCGGCGCGGACGATGACATACTCCATCGAGAGATAATCGACGGGGAGCGCTATAAGAATTCTGTGTACCGGGTCGGCTCGCGGTTCATGGGCGGGGGGCCAGCCGGGCGAGCGCCGCTACCACGTCCGGAAACTCCTCGGTGGTCAGGGCGAGGTCGGCCGCGCGATTCACCTCGACCAGCGGCGAGTTGAGGGCGACCCCGCCGCCCACCTGGCGGAAGACCTCCGCGTCCGACCAACCGTCTCCCACGTGCGCCACTGCGGAGGGCACGACCCGCTCCCGGGCAAGGAGGGCGCGGAGTCCCCCCGACTTGTCGGCATGGACCCCGACGGGGGGTCCGATCCGACCGCCCTCGACCGCTTGGGCATTCACTCCCTCGGCGTCATCGAAGCCGTACGTGTTTCGGTACCAATCCACCACGTAGCTGGGGTTGTGCGTGAGCAGCGCGGCCCGTGCGCCAAGGTCGTGAAGTTGCACGACTCCTTCCCGGATCCGCCGTAGCTTCGGTGTGCGCTCGACGACGGCCAGGACCTCGGCTACCGTGTGCCCCGTAACGAGGTCGAGGAGGTCCGTGAGGTGCGGGTCCTCTCCGATCTCGTGCGCGAAAAATCGGCGGTTCGTCTCCTGGAACGCGTCGAGCCGGTCGAATGCCACCGCCATCTCCTTCCAGCCGTGGGTCCGAGTGAGGGTGCCGTCGATGTCGACCGTGACGAGGCGCCAGGGTAACGGTCGCTCCACGGACGCCCTCTCAGGAACGGCTGCCAACACCCATCAGGATGCCGCCGACCCAGAGCGCGACGATCCCCACGGCCGCGACGGGAAGGAGGGTCGAGAAGTTGTTCGGGTCGGTCGGGAAGAGGAGGACGAGCAGGAACAGCCCGACGAGCGTGAGGAGGAGACCGAGGCCGATCTTGGCGGGTTTTGACAATCGCGGCCCGCGAACCCGGCGGGCCGGCCCCGCCCCCTCGGACGTCACGGCGGGTCAGTCAGCGGCCGGAAGATAACCGTGGTGGCGGTGCTCCGTGCCGGCGCGGTCCGTCACCGCCGAAGCGAGACCTCGCCGTCGGAGATCAGGTGGCGCGGCGGCAGGCTCTCCGAGATCGAGGCCGCCCGTTCCGCGGAGAGCCGACGGGCGGAGGTGATGGAGCGGACGAACGGCTTCGCGCCGATCGGCGAGAAAAGGGTGGTGAGCAAACCGACGCCGGCGACCACGGTGTAGATCTGCGTCGTGAAGATCCCCTGGTTGAGCAGGATCACCGCCATCGCGAGCTCGACCGCGCCCCGGCTCGAGACGAGCATGCCCGCGCACAGAGATTCGTTCGCGGACCATCCGAGCGTACGGGCGAAGGCGGTCCCGACGAACACTTTCGAGAAGAAGGCGTACAGGGCGAGGGCGGAGAACGCGAAGATGGAGTAGTCGGCGATGCTGAGCGTCTGGAAGTTCATTCCAAAGCCGACGAGCGCGAAGAACAGGGGAATGAAGAATCCCCAGGTGATCGCGTTGAACACGAGCGAGATGGTCCGGTGCCCGGCGCGACCGGCGCTCTCCGGCGTGACCAGGAGCCCCGCGTAGAACGCGCCCACGATGAACGTGAGGCCCAGGAACTGGGAGTAGAGCGCGGCGCCCAAACCGGCGATCATCAGGATCCCGAAGCCGGCCTCGCGCGAGCGCCACGTGAGGCGGAAGCGGTCGACCCATCGGTCCCAGACGTGCAGCTGGCGCAGGCTCTGGAGGCCCATGTGGATCGCGAGGATCGTGGAAAGGAACAGGCCCACCGTCGCGACGGCGGTGGCAATGTCCACCCAGAGGTTCCCCGTGCCGGATTCGAGCCGCAACAGGACGGCGAACACCGTCACCGCGGCGAGCTCGTTCACCACGGAGCTGTTCATCAGGAAGGAACCGAACTTGGTGTCGGAGAGGTTGAACTCCCGCAGCATGATGCCGAGCACGGGAAGGGCCGTGATCGAGATCGTCAGCGAAATGAACAGGGTCGTATCGGTCGGCAACGAAGGGTAGAGAAGGCGGACGACTCCCGCGCCCGCCACGAACGGAACGAGGAAGATCGCGATCCCGAGCGCCGCGGCCGAGGTACCGGTCGCGCGGATCTGCGCGGGGGTCACCGCGAGACCCGCCATCATGAGGATGAAGAACGTCGCGAGGAACTGGATCCCCGTGAACTCGCCCGAGATGTTCGTGAGCCCGAGCAAGTTCCCGAACAAGCTCGGACCGAGCACCACCCCGACCGTGATCTGGCCGACCAGGGCCGGGACCCCGAGCCGACTGACGAGCTCCCCGACCAGAATGGAGATGGCGACCAGGAGGAACAGGGCCACGATGAATTCGGTGGTCGTGTCCATGGAGGCGATTCGTGCTCCGAGGTCCGGGCGGGTTCGCGCCTCGGGACCCGGCAGCGGTAGGAAGAGGCGTACCCGGTGGACTCAAGCAGCATCACCCCCGGTGACAATAACAACCTTTGGTCGGAGTCGACGCTCGCCCTGCGGTATCCCGAATCCGTAAGTAGCGTCCGACCGTCCCCGCCGTGTGGACCGCCGTCGTTGGCCCCCCGCGCGAGCGCCTCCCGACGCTCAGGAGCGTGCCGAGGAGGTCAGCGAACGACGTTCCCGAGCCCTCGAAGAACCGCTCGACCTACGGTTGCTGAAGCGCGACCCGTACCCGCTCGTCGAGGTACGGAACCCGCTCCACCGGACCGCCTACCTCGTGATGCGACCCACCTACCCCGACCGGGACCCGGCGCTCTGCACCTGCGCCGACTTTTCGCGTCGTGGCCTCGGGACCTGTAAGCATATCGAGGCGGTCGACCGGTGGCTCGCGCACCACCCGGAGGCTCCGCCGGCCCCCTCCCCCAAGACCACGGTCCGGCCGGCAGCGGTCTGGAAGGAGATCGATCGACGCCTCGAACGCGAGGACCGTGGACACGGGCCGGCGAGCCTTCGGTGGCGCCTTGCCGGCGCCGCGCTGTTTGAGACGGTACCCTGACCGGCGCCGCGACGAACGAGAAGGAAAAGAGGGAAAGGAAAGGGTTCGCTCGGGGGGCCCGGGGCCGACCTAGACCGAGGACATGCCCGGGGCTGCCTTGAGCGCCCGGATCTTGTAGTACTCGGGGTCGACGATGACCTCGCCGTTGACGCCCATCGTCTCGAGGGACTTCAGCGCGAAGCCGCTCTGCTTCTTCGCCGCCTGCCACTCGGGGATCGGGATCGAGAACTTCTTCTCGACTTCCGTCCGGTAGATGGGGCCCGAGTTGTACGAGCAGAACGGGATGACCCGTCCGTCGGGGACCGCGTAGTGGATATCGCAGCGCATCAGGCGCTGGATATCGTAGTCGTAGGCGTCCTGGAAGTGCATGTTCCCGATGTAGAGCGTCCGCCAGGTGAACTTCGCGA
>JBEKEY010000092.1:0-4774 GCA_050013595.1 Thermoplasmata archaeon
TTCGTGACGGAGATCAATCGGCAGGACATCGCGGCTATGACGAAAATGATGGCGCGGGACATCCTGTTCGTCGATAGCCTCGGTCAGCAAATCCGGGGTGCTGCCCGACTGAGCGCGGGCTATGTCACGTACTTCTCTTTGTTCCCCGACTACCGGATTACCTTCCGCCAACATTTCGGCCAAGGTCAGGACGTCGTGCTTGTGGGCACAGCGAGAGGAACGCTCGCGGAAAACGGGAAGTTGCCCCGCCGGAACCACTGGGCGGTGCCTGCAGTCTGGCGAGCGGTAGTCCGGAAAGACCGTGTGGCTCACTGGCAGGTTTACGCTGACAACACACGGGTCGCGGAGCTCCTGAGCGCCCGAAGCGGGTAGCCTCCAGAATTAGCGAAAGTTGGATGCAATTCTGCATTAGACCCCCGGTTCGTGCCAGTTCGAAGCTAGCATCGCGCGTTCCTCGCGGTCGGTCCTCGGTCCCGCGCGCTGATTGCGGCCCCGTCATCGACTGCGCGCGTCCCACATCTAGCCGGCGGGGGCTCGCTGTGCCTGCCTTGAGGTAATGGATTTAGCGCCTACTCGCTATCCTCGATAGAAGGACCAAGATCCCATGGCGCCTCGAGCGCTGACTTTTGCATTCGCCGCGGCGGTAATTACTGTTCTCGTGATTTTCACGCTCTTGGCAGGTCCTCCCTCCACGTCCATCGGACTGGGGACCGCTTCCGATGGTAGCGCGCCCGCCTCCGAGCTGGAGGCGAGTTTCACGGAAGGAAGTACGTTGACCGGCACCTGCCAGCCCATTACAGTAACTGTCAGTTTGACCGGGAACGCGACGGGAGGTATTCCTCCCTACAATTTCACTTGGCACTTTGGTCCCGGCTCGCCCTTGAGTTACGGCCCTGAGACAAACCACACATACGACGCAGCTGGAACCTACAACGTCACCCTCTCTGTTCTTGATAGCGTCGGAGACAGTGTTTCAGCGATCCATCAGGTCGGCGCTCCCCCACCTCCGTGCGCTCCTCCCGTCCTGAGCACAGGGGCATCGCCTCTTTCGTGGCAGTTCTACGCGATCTTTGTTGGCACTGGGTTGGGGTTCGCGCTGCTCGGTGCGGTAGTTTGGTTCCGCCGGAAGTGACGGTGAACGCGGCGTCGGAACGCGTCACAAGGTCTGATCCACGCCTCGCGATCGGTCCGAGTCCCGCGCGCTGATTGCGGTCCTCTATCGGCCGCGCGCTCCCTTCATCACGGCCACGGTCACGCGCCAGCGCGACCGTTCCATCGCTCGCGCACGCTCGCTCGGACTGGGCGCTTTTCAATCGGTTTTCCGTGTGGGCCCGGTCAAGCGGCGCCCTCGCTCAGTCGGAGGCCTTTCCAATGGTAGTAAGCGACGGTCCCGGCCAGCAAGATCAACATGCCTCCGCCGGTTTCGGTGACATAGATTGCCAACCCGGTCCCAAATGACGTGGGGTAGTTCCCGGTCGAGTTGGCCCAGAAACTAAATGCGGAGGTTGCCGCGACTAGGACGATGCCCGCCACGAGAAGCACGAGGCTGAGGCGGTAGTCACGCCTCCAAGTGGAGAGCATGATCTGCTCTGACGTCGCCGCGTTCTGAGCGGCCATGGGTCCATCTCTGCTAGTGATTCCGTGGCCTTGTAAGTTCCTACCGACGGCCGTAAACGCGGACGGAACCCACCACGCCCCGCGGCGTTAGCCGCGGTCTTTTCAGGGTGTTTTGGCTCCCTCGCTCATCGCGGTCCAGTCATCGACCGCGCGCGCCCTTCATGAAGCCTGGGCGACGGCCGCGCCTCTTGCCTGGGACAATTTCTTATCCAGCCCGTCGGCCGTACGTCAATTGGTCCCGGAGGGAGTCCCGGCAAGGGGGAGGAAGGTGCCCTCTCGGACCGGCTTGCCAGGTCTTTCGGGCCCGATTCGCCTCGGAAGGCCATTCACAAGGTTTAACGAACGAAAGTCCGTTCCCCCGACGACGAGATGAGGCAAAGAATCGCCTCCCGCCCCTCCAAAGCGATCAGGTCGCCACGACCACGATCTCGCCCGAAGGCGCCGAGGAAATTCGTACGCTCGCTGTCGACGGCTTCACTCTCTAATCATTCCGACACCATCTCGGTCCTGAAAGTCGAGATGAAAATTCCGAAGGAGATTTGGTACGGGCGGTTCTCGCGTGAGCATCCCGAACTCGTTCTGGACGTTGTGAATGTCGTCTATACGGACCGCGGCGAAGTCGACGGCGAATTCGAGGTGAATGGTTCGTCCGTGGATTGGACGAGCGCGATTGGAGTGTATCCCGACGTAATTGAAGTCGAGACTCTCGAATTCGGCTTCAGTTCGGGGAGATACCGAGTCCGATTTCGCCAGTCGAAATTTTCCCATGTCTGGAGGAGCTTGGACTTTCTCGCCCGCTTCCCGAGGACCGTCGTGAACGGGAGCATGACTAGTGAGGCCATCGCTTGGAAGTCAAGGCTGGCATCCATCTTGGACACCCTCTCCGCCATCGGCGTTGAGCCTCGCCTCCTCTCGCTCCGCCGGGTTCCGGGTCGCAAGAACTCGGTTTCTGTATCCGTGGCCCATTCGGATCATCCAGCCCGACTAGTCACGATGACGCCAGTCCAGCGTGGACTCTTCCGTCAGGCGATGGTCTCGGGATACTTCGACGTGCCGCGACGAATCACTGTCACGGAGCTCGCAAAGAAGGTCTCACGGACAAAATCGTCAGTTTCCGTCATGCTCTGTCGAGTCGAGCGAAGTCTGGCGGACAGTGCGGCTCAGGCGGGCGCCTGAACGCCCCGAGACGAACAGGTTCGTTACAAGTCTATCCGTCAGGGCGCGATTATTGTACTGAGGTCAATCCATGACCCCGGCGGAGGCGCGATGAGCACCGTCGTTCGAATTCCTCCCGAGCTCGAGGTATTCATACAACCACCGCACGCGCAGACCCTTATGATCCGAGGGCCACCGGGGTCCGGCAAGACGATGCTGGCGCTGGCTCTGATGGAGTCGTTCCGTGGGCGACGCGTCTACGTAAGCCTCCGAGTGACGCGAGGATCCCTCCTTCGCCAGATCCCTTGGCTACGCATGTTACCGCCCGAGGGAATAGAAATCGTGGACGTCTCGGAAGAGACCGCGCACGTTCAGGATCGTGGCAGGCCGGCGGGCAAGGACGAGCTGTTGTCCCATCGGGACGAGGCCCAGGACCTGGACGAATTTCTCTGGCTTCCCCCGGCGGTGCAGTCGGCTTGGAGCAAAACGAACGCCAAGCCCCCAACCATGGTCGTCCTCGACTCGTGGGACGCGATCATCGACCAGTACTTCGAAAGAGTCGTGGGCCCGGGGGAGCCGATTCCGTCGCGATCCGAGATCGAGCGTATCCTGATTAAGCGAATGACGAAGGGGAACATCTCGCTCGTCCTCGTTCTTGAACGGGAAACGCCCTCTACGTTGGACTACCAGGTGGACGGGATCGTGGAGACGTCGCGACTTCTCAAGGAGGGCAGGTTGGAACGTTGGCTCAGCATCCAGAAGCTCCGAGGTGTGGCAGTCTCTGTCGACACATACCCCTTCACTCTCACGGGGGGTCGCTTCGCCGCGATCACTCCCGCAGGTCTGGGAGCCTTCGACCGAATCCACGCACCGGTCAAGGACCCCAGCCCCCAAGATCCGGGATTGTGGCCCGGAAGCACCGATTATGCCGAGGCATTTGGGCGGCTCCTTCCTTACGCCCTAACATTACTCGACTTCGATTCGGCAGTACCCAGAGAGGTTTCCCGGGCGATCTCAGCCCCGATGATAATTCAGGCGATCCAAGGTGGTGGACGGACACTCGTAATCGGCCCACCCTCGTTAGAGCCCGAAGACTCGTACATCTCGATAACGGACCACCTCTCTACGGATGCGGTCAGAAGCCGGCTGCGGGTAATGTCCGCCATTCCCCGGCACTATCGGACAGAAGGAATGCCCGAGTTAGTCATTCCATTCGACCGAATCCGTTGGACCAAGGCTGGCCCGTCGGTGCCTGTTCCCGATGATTCCGAGTTCCTTCAGGCCGCTCCCCAGACAGCTGATCAGCCGAACCTCGTCGTGGCGTACCTCTCGGGCCTCGAGGCGATGGCGGAGGCGGCCGGGGTGCCGGTCGCCCATGGAATCCTTCCGGCACTCGCTGAGACCGTATTCCCCAGGGGCCAGGTCCACGTGATCGCCTTGGGACGATCGGATGATCCGGTGTTGTCGACGATGGGTCCGGATTTCAGAAATATAATCGATGTTCAATATTCCAACGGGCGGGTCTTCTTTTCCGGCCGCCGCCCGTACGTTCCCCCGCGCATCCTGTCTGGTGAGGGCAACACTGAACCGTACCGCCTTACGCGGATACAGTAGCCGCCATGGTTGTGTCCTCCTCGCCGATGCTATAGCCCAAGCCACCCGGAATCCGTCGGCAACAGTTCCGTCATCTTGCTTGCCCCAGCATCGTGGCGCGGGTTCTCCCTCCACGTTCTGCGAGTTTCGCTCCCGCGTGAAGGCGGCGCGGGCGGTGGTCGCGAACGCCCCGGGCCGGGCCGAGACGCTCGCGCGCGAGGGGCGCATGCGGCGCGTTCAAGGTGCTTTTGGAATCGCGGGTTGATCTCGGCGCCTGCGCGATGCCCCCCAAGCGACCGCGCCGATCATTACGCCGAGGGATCCCGCCTCGGCGATGAACCAGCCGGCGGGAAGCACTTCCCCGAAGGTGTACATGTATAGGCCGGAGGGAGGAACGGACTGAGCGCAC
>JBEKEY010000093.1:0-3396 GCA_050013595.1 Thermoplasmata archaeon
CGGGATCGTGTCCCCGCGAGCCACCCAGCACGCGGGCGATTCGGCGAATCTCCCGCCAACCCTTTCCTCGCCCCCCGACCGACACCTGGATCGATTTCGGAAAGAGCGAGCCAGGATTTGGGTACTTCGTTTCGAGCGCCTCCCGGACTCCTTCTCATTCTTGCGAATCAATGAGAAGAAGGGCTCGTCGCTCCTCGGCCCGGAACCGCAGGCCCTTCCTTGATTCGGCTCAAGCGAACCATTACCCCACCCGAACCGGTCGTCCTTACCATGGCGCACACCATCAGTCTCGGAGCGGCCCTATTGCTACTCGTCTTGGCGATCTTGTTTCTCTTCCTGATCGGACCATTCGCCTTGCTGATTCTGATCGTGGTCGTGGTCCTTCTCTGGTACGCGTTCGGACCCGGCGCCCGTCGCGTCGTCGTCTCTTAGATGAACGGAAGCCCCGGACCGGGGAGCGGCTCCTTTCTCCGAAGAGAGGATCCTCTCCCCGCTCGCCCCGATGACGGCTTCGACTAGTTACGGCAGCGACCCCGCGACCCGGCCCGAAGCGGCGCGGACTCCCTGACCGATCCCGAGCTCCGAGAAGGGAAGGGTCCCCTTCGTTCCGTCCTCGGGTGTCTCATCGAGTCCCGGGATGCTATACCACCCGGGGGTCGTTCCCCGTCGCATCGGATGGCCCCGACCGATAGGGTACGGAACCTACCCGGGGTTGTTCTCGACCAGGGGGACCGCGAGGACCAGCCGCGGGTCCACGATCGAGACCGGCGGTATCGTCACGACGGGCGCAACCGGACTGCTCGCGACATTGATGGGGGACGGGGTCACGGAAGTGGTGGTCACGATGTCCGAGGGTGCGCCCAGAGCCGTAGCGGCCGTGACGGCCCGAGTGGTCTTTCCGAGCCACGCCGCGCGCCGTCGCGCCACCGTGACATGAGCGTCCACGTACGCCCCCAGAAGCAGGAAGTACGAGATGAAGAGGAACGATGCGAGATAGTCCACGGGCGAGATCAGATAGTCGATCGAGAAGGAGTGGGAGCCGATCGTTCCGAGGATCGAAGGGAGGTCCGCGGCGAGCGTTTGCGCGACGAAGGTGCACACCACGAGCGCCCAGAGGGACGAGGCCACGAGCGCCACCTTGCTGGGACGGGTCACGAGGTGGAAGACCAGCTGGGCGTAGGTCACGAACGTTCCCAGGAGGAACGCGCCGGCCGCCGCTCCGAACACGACCTCCGCCCAGAGCGGAGCGCCGATGCCGGGGTACGCCACAAGGAGGGTCAGTTCGACCCCCACCACGAACCCCGCGAGGAGGCTCAGGCCGAAGATCAGGTTCGCCCGACGGAGCCGTGCGCGGTGAAGCTCGTCCCATTCGTGACGACCGATGAGAAGGAAGAGAAGCCCCAAGAGAGTGACGATGGCCGGGAAGAGGAACAGCAGGCTCGTTCCCGGAAGGAAGGAGCCCGCCGTGAGAAGCGAGTAGACCTCGCCGCCCCCTTCGACGGCGAAACCGAGCGAGAGGATGGTGAGGCTGATGCGCAGGTTAGTGGACACGGGACCCGCCCCCGAGGGAGGTGTCGAGGGGGTACCCCTCCCCGTCCGCCCGGCCCCGGTCCGGGAGGCGGCGAGCGAGATTACGCGCTCTGCACCCGGATTTGGGGCTCATGGAGGGCCACCAGGACCACCATCACGAGGCCAGCCACGATCGTCAGGAACGCGCCGAGCGCGACGAGGAGCCACGCGCCCGCGATCGCCCAGGCGACGATCCCGAGGACCATCAGAATCACGCCGCCGGTCAGGCCCTGCTCCGCGCTTTGAACGTGCGTGTAGCCCGAGAATACCAGGATCGCGAGACCGAAGATGACGGCGAGAACGCCCATCACCGCGATGTCGACGGCGCCGTAGCGCGGCCCGTAGCCGTAGACACCGTACCGTAGAAGGAACCCGACGATCCCTCCGAGTATGACCAGAATCCCGCCCAACGCTGCAAGGAACGTCACCAAGCTCCGTTGCACCATGTTGCTACCCGAAGCCCACGAGCCGGGCGAGGGGTATGGTCCCTCCCTTGACTCGGATTAAGGGGGGAGCCAACAGCCCACGGCTTTGCGATCGGCGCGGACGCGAAGCCCGTTCGCACCCCGACGGAGGTTCGGTCCTAGAGTCGATCGAGGAAATCGCCGACCGCCCGAGCGAACATCGCGGGAGCTTCTAAGGACGGAAGATGTCCGGCCTCGGGGATCCCCACCCCCGAGCTCCCCCGGATGCGAGCGAGCATCGCGCGACTTTGCGCAGGAGGAATGAGGCCGTCCTCCTCTCCCCAAATGACGAGGGCCGGCACCTGGATATTGGAGAGCACGGGCGTCAGGTCGGGGCGACCGGCCAAGGCCCGGAGCGTGCCGATGAGGGTCCGCGATGGGACGTCCCGGACGATCCGGCGGATCGTTTCGGGGATAGGCCCCGTGCCCTCCCAGGTTCGAGGAGAGACGAGCCCACGGGCGGTCGCTTCGACGTCGAGGCGCTGCGAAGAGTCCTCGAGCCGTTGGGCCGTGGCGAGGCGCTTCTCCCTCGCCTCGGCGCCGTCCGGTTCCGAGCGGGTATTGGTCAGCACCAGACCCCGGAACTGACCCGGGTTATCCCGAAACATCTCCAAGGCGACGTAACCGCCGAACGAATGCCCCACGATCACGATGGGAGACGAGAAGTGCCGGTTCAAGGTCCGATGGACCATTTCGGCAAAGCCCGCGAGGGAGTCGGGGACCGGCCATTCCCGAGCGAGTCCGTAGCCGGGAAGGTCGAGCAGCACGACGCGATGCCCGGCCGACAGGGTTTCGAGCTGCGGTTCCCAGATCTCATGGCTCAAGGGATACCCGTGGAGAAACACGACCGGCTTCCCCCGGCCGCGCTCGACCAACGGCAAGGTCGTGTGTGATGCTAGTCCCATAGGTCCCCCCCGGGATGCCGTGCGAGTTCTTCCCTCCACCTACCGCACTGGGGGAAGGTGGCCGGAACGGCGAGGCCGTGAGATCAGGATTGTCCCGCATCGGCCGCGCGAGGGACAAGGCTCTTCTCGCGGCGACGGCCTCGGGCGATATGGTCCCTTCGAAGGAGGCCGAACCCGCGCTCGCTGCCCCGGGAGTCGGGGAGTTGCTGGCCACCCCGCCGCCGTCCGTTTCGGGCCCCCGCTCGAGCCGGCGGCGTCGAAATCGCTCGTACAGCCACGTACATCTAGAGCTCGACCTGGCCCCCGATCCTCCGAATCCGGCCGGCGTTCCGCCGCTGGAGCGGCTGGCCGGGTTCCTGAGCGAGAAGAAGATTGTCGAACAGGGAACCCTGATCCTGATGGCCGCCGCCACGCTCCATGCGTTGGCGGCCCGACGGTTCCGTCGGGTCGACCACTGG
>JBEKEY010000094.1:0-3298 GCA_050013595.1 Thermoplasmata archaeon
CGAGGACCGGGCAATGCGCGGAATTGACGAGGCCGGAGGAAACGCTCCCCAACAATAGACGTCGACCCCGGGTCAATCCACGGGACCCCACGACCAGGAGGTCCTGGGGGTTCCTCCCGAGGTAATCGAGGAGGCTCTCGAGCACTTCGCCGTGGAGCGTTACCAGCTCCACGACGGCCGCGCCGTGGGCCAGGGCGCGCTCGCGCAGCTCCTCGAGCATCGTCACGAGAGTGCGTCCGTCGTCACCGAAGGGAACCAGTGCGTCCAATCGGGATACTTCCTCTCCCCGGTTCGAAGGACGAACGACCGCGATGGTGAGGGTGGACTGGAATCGTCCCGCGATCTCGGTCGCCACCTGGACAGCGCGGCGGGACTGAGGCGACCCGTCGAACCCGACGAGCACACGTTCGAACATGCGACCCAGCTACTCCACTATGCCGAGAACCTCTTTAGAAAGTGCCCCCGCGACCTCGGGACACAGATCCCTGGGAGTTCGGCCCCTGGATTCGGACCTGCGTTTCGGTGGACTACGGAAATCCTTCCTGCCGGTCTCGCAGCACCCCCGGTGGAGGGACGAGCTCGAATCAAGCTCGTACCGAACGACGACGCGCGCCAAGAAGGGCGGCGAATTTAAGTACCCGACTCACAGGAGCTCAGACTGCCGTCGGGAAACCGGCGTCGATTCCAATGGAGGGGACCCAGCGACGCCGTGAATCGGGCCCCCTTTCTTCGACCCAGGGCGATCCGCGCTTCCTCCCTCTCGAGGTGCGGGCCCCCACCCCAGATGCCCGCTGTCTCGAAGCGTCGCTCTCCTCGCTCGACGAGGAGATCACGCCCACGAATCGGTTCTTCATTCGGAGCCACTTCGCGGTGCCCCGCATCGACCCGGCGAATTGGCGACTGGTCATCGACGGGGAGGTGGACCGACCTCTCACCTTCACGCTCGCCGACCTCCAGGAGCTTCCCCATCGTGACCTCACTTCCGTTCTCGAGTGTGCGGGCAACAGCCGAGTGAGCGTACGCCCGAAAGCCGAGGGAGTCCTTTGGGGTCACGGAGCCGTGAGCGCCGCTCGCTGGCGTGGAGTACCCCTCCGCGCAGTCCTCGAAACCGCCGGTGTCCGGCCCTCGGCAATCGAAGCGGTCATGGAAGGCGCTGACTCGGGCCACGAGCCGGGTGTCGCCGAGGAGCTTCGGTACGCCATGAGCATCTTTGTCGGCAAGGCGTTCGACGAGAACACGTTGCTCGTGGACCAGATGAACGGTGAACCGCTCTCGGCCAGCCACGGCTTCCCGGTCCGAGCCATCGTCCCGGGCTGGTACGGAATGGCTTCGGTGAAATGGCTCACCCGCATCAATTTTACGGACAAGCCATTCCAAGGATACTTCCGAAGTCGGGCGTACGCCTACATCCGAGAGGGAGAATCGAGCGACGCGCCGAAGCCGCCGGTGACATCGGTGCGGGTCAAGTCGCTCGTCACCTGGCCGAAGGAGGGTCAGGTCCTCGCTCCCGGACCCCATCGCCTGCGCGGAGTGGCTTGGTCGGGCGAAGCGCCGATTCTTCGCGTCGACGTGAGCACGAGCCCGGAGACCGGATCGGGCGCCGTCTGGAAACCGGCCCGTCTGTTGCCCGGGTCGACGCCGTACTCTTGGAGCCACTGGGAGTTTCTCTGCGATATCCCCCGGTCGGGATTCTATGTCCTCCGCGTCCGGGCCACGGACGAGAACGGGAACTCTCAGCCCGTGCAGGCCGAATGGAACTTCCGCGGGGTCGGGAACAACTCGATCCACTGCGTACCCATCGAGATCCGTCGCGGCGGACCCCCGGACACAGTCTAGCCAGAAGTACGGGTCGCCCCGGGGCATCCGCTACCGACTACAGATCTTCGGGCACGCATACACCCCGGCGGTTTCCCGCCGGGGCGGCCAGGTGGTGGTAGTAAGCCCCGTTCTGTTTCAGACAGCATTCGACTACGCGCTCTCCTCGACGGTCAGGGAAACTCCTCATTCCGTCCGTCAGGGCTTGCTCCCGGGGAGTCGGCCGTTTCACCATATCCCGATGGAATCTCCAGCGCAACGCCTTCACCGTACCATCGGGCTGTGTCGTTTCTGCTCCGGAGCTCAGACTCTCGCCTGTCGGGCTCCCACCCGACCCCGTGTTTCCCGGAGCGGGGACTTTCCTCAGCGGCCGGCCGTTGCCGGCACGGACCACCGTCAGCTGCCCTCCACCTCCTGGCGAGCGAACGAGGAGCTCGTACGGGAAAAAGCCTCCGATGACCGGGGCGCCTTGCGGCGGATGGTCTCCGGTGGCCCTAGACCCTAGCGAAGACCGAATAACCCGCGCGCGGTCCCCCGAGCGATGCCCGGTCCGATCCCCGCGCACGGCGAGCCCATCCCACCGGTTCCTCGCGGGCCCTCGCTCATGCCGTGTCTGCTCCTGCGGAAGGGACAGGTGTGTCTTCCGGGACCCGAGGGGCCCATGGTGGCGCACTCCCCGGCCGGGGCACCCTTCGACCCCTTCGACGTGGTCGACCGGCTGGCCAAGGACTACTCGATGCTCTACGTGGTCGACCTGGACGGCATCGAGCACCAGGAGCCGCAGCTCGACTACCTGCAGGAGATCTCTCGCGACCTGACCCTGTGGGTTGACGGTGGCGTTCGGAATGCCGACCAGGCCATCGACATCCTGGTCGCGGGAGCTCGCCGCGCCGTCCTTTCGAGCGCGTACCTCCATGGACCACGCCAGTTGAAGCGGGCGTGGCGACTATCCACCGAACTCGTGTTCGAGATGGAGTTCGAGTCGGGAAGGCTCGCGCTCGCGGACCGCAGCTGGGAGACCGAGGATCCGCTGGAGATCGTTCGGATCGTCCGTGAGACCGGGCCCGACCACGTTATCGTGTCCCCACGGGAGACCGACCCCGATTGGGCTCTGGTGGGCCGGATAGCGGTCGGGGGCCCGACGTGGGTCGACGGGTCGTTCCACCCTCGGGACCTAGCCCAACTCGCGGCCGCCCACGCCGCGGGGGGGATCTTCCACATCGATGACCTGTTGAACCACTGGGAAGAATCCTCGCTCCCGGAGAACGGTTCGACGGATTCACAGTCCACGTCGCGCGATGATGAAAACTAGAACCAGCTGAACGATGATGACTAATGGGCGGGCTGAGCGCACGTCAGGGATTTGCCCTCTTTTTGTCCGGTTTTCGGCCATTTGGGGGCGCATTGGGGGCACGGTTCTGGGCCCCCAAAATCGGTGCTTTGACGGGGGTCCGGGGTAGGTCGAATTTCTCGACCGCTGCTC
>JBEKEY010000095.1:0-3085 GCA_050013595.1 Thermoplasmata archaeon
GCGCAACCCCGCGGCGATCGTCACGTCGCTCATGCTTCCGATCCTCTATCTGATCCTCTTCGGGCAGGGATTCAACTTCACCTCCTCGCTCAACTACCTACCCCCGGCCGAGCGGGTCGCGGCCCTCAATGCCCTCCTTCTCGGGGCCCCCGACTACTTCTCCTATTTCGCCGCCGGCATGGTCGGCTTCGTCTGCGTCACGGCGACGCTGTTCGTGGGGGCGAACGTCATCTTCGACAAGCTCTTCGGCTCCCTCAAGCGGACCGCGGCCTCCCCGGCGACCGCGACCGATATCTTCGGGGCTCGCCTCGTGGCAGGGTCGATCCAGCCGGTCGCGCTCGCGTTCCTGGTACTGGGGCTCGCGATCCTGCTTGGACATGTCGGGCTCTCCGGCCTCCACATCTCAGCCTCGGTCACGGTGGCGGGGGCGGCCGAGGTCGTGGTGGCCATCCTGCTCCTTTCCCTGATGTTCGCCGCCCTGTTCCTCGCCCTCGGCTTCACGATCGACCAGCCGCAGACCTACTTCGCCCTCGTGAACGCGATCAACCTCCCGGTCCTCCTCACCTCGGCCGCCCTGTACCCCTGGGGGGCCATGCCGGCCTGGTTGCAGGGGATCGCGTCCTACAACCCGATCACGCTCGCGGTCGAGGTGCTGCGGATCAACTTCTTCGGGGACGCTCTCTACCCGTACTCGGCGTGGGTCTACTTGCTCGGCCTGATCGGGTGGTTCGTCGCGATGTTCGCCGCCGCCATCCTGCTGACCCGACGGGCGCTCGCCCCGAAGGTCTAGCGGCTCAGGTTCGGTCGCCCGAAGGACCGAACGGGGAATCGGTGGTGCCCTTCTCCACGAAGGGCAGCCAGGTCCCCTTCTCGTGGGAGTAGTCCACCCGCTGCAGCTCCACCACGAATCCCTTCAGGAGCTCGGTCGAGGCCGGACGAACGGAGATGGAGTACACGTAGATCCCGAAGCCCATGAACTCGAGGACGCGCTGAAGAACCTCCGCGAGGGCCTCGCGGGGTACCGTGATCCGGACGGAGGTCCCGCCCAGCAGGGCCGAGAAATCATCCACATCGAACGGTCGCTCGAGCGTGATCAACGAGCTGGCGGGAGCGCCCGGCGTGGGCGAAGCGGCAGGAGGGGAAGGGGTGGAAGGGGTAGAAGGGCTCGGGGCGGGGGCTGAAGTGAGCGCGACGGGAGGAGGACCCTTCGGCGCCGTGCTTGGGTCCTTCGGGGGGTACCGGTCGAGAACCGGGCTTGCCTCACGACCCACGAAGCGCGGACGAGCCGCGGCGATGGGAGAGGGTCGTGACCGGGGGGCCGTCTTCTTCGTCCGCCCTCGTTTCTTCGTCGCCATGGGGGTCGAAGCCCCGGAGGCGTGGGCGGCCATAAGACAATGCCTCTAGCGGTCCGTTCGACCTTCCCCTGAGGTCGCAATGCTAGGGTTTGTAGCGAAGAAGGCCGTGCGAGTCCTCGTCACGCCTAGCGACTTTTGTCGCTCCCGAGACGACAGATGGATTATGTAGGGAGGGACTGGTGTGACCCGTAGGTCCGAGCCGTCCAGGCGAGGCCCGAAACGAGGAAACGAGAATGCCGGCACGCGTGATGAAGGAGTTCCAGGCGCCCCGTGGCCTACCGCGCAAGACAGCGTCGGTCTGCCCTGAATGCATCAAGGTCATCCCGGCGATCGTCCGTGAGAAGGAGGGCCGGGTCATCATGGAGAAGACCTGCCGTACCCACGGTTACTTCTGGGACATCATCTCGAACGACGTCGACTTCTACCTCCGGATGGAGGTCTATGCCCACGACGGGGTCGGTTACGAGAACCCCTACTACGACAAGTTCCGCGGCTGCCCGACCACGTGCGGTATGTGCAGCCACCACAAGTCCCACACGGGACTCGCGCTCGTCGACCTGACGAACCGCTGCAACCTGAAGTGCCCGGTCTGCTTCGCGAACGCGAACGCCGCGGGCTACGTCTTCGAGCCGACCCGCGAGCAGATCCACTTCATGCTGAAGACCCTCCGCGAGCAGAAGCCGGTCGGAACGGTGGCGGTCCAGTTCTCGGGCGGCGAACCGACCCTCTCCCCGCTCTTCCTGGACGCGGTCTCGATGGCCCGCGACCTCGCCTTCAAGCAGATCCAGGTCGCGACGAACGGTATCCGTGTCGCGAACGAGCCCGGCTTTGCCCAGGCGTGCCGGGATGCGGGTCTCCACACTCTCTACCTCCAGTTCGATGGTCTCGACGACGAGATCTACCGGAAGGTCCGCGGCGTCCCTTTGCTCAAGGTGAAGCAGAAGGCGATCCAGGCCGCCCGGGAGACCCACTCTCCCGCGAGCGAGCTTGCGTCGGGCAAGCCGGACAAGCCGATCTCGGTCGTGCTCGTGCCCACCCTCGTGGGCGGGTTCAACGAGAAGGAGATCTGGCCGACCGTGAAGTTCGCGATCGACAACATCGACGTCGTCCGCGGCGTCAACTTCCAGCCGGTCGCGCTCACCGCGCGGATCCCCGACAAGGACCGGTTCCAGATGCGGTTCACCCAGTCGGACCTCGTCCGGATCCTCTGCACGGAGGGACCGTTCGAAAAGTCGGACTTCTTCCCCGTCCCGTCGGTGGCCCCGATCTCGGAGCTCGTCTCGATCATCCACGGCGAAGAGAAGATGACCCTGACGACTCACCCCGGCTGCGGATGCGCCACCTTCGCGTTCATCTCGAAGGACGGCCAGAAGATCACCCCGCTCCCGCGGTTCATGGACGTCGACGGCTTCTTCGAGAACGTCGAGTCCATGATCGAGAAGTACCGGGACGCCCGGTTCTCGCGGGTCCGCACGGCGGTCGCCGGCGCCCGGTTGCTCCACGACGTCGCGAAGTACTTCGACTTCTCGAAGGCCCCGGAGGGTCTCAGCGAGAAGAACTGCGTGAAGGTCATCGCCGGGATCTTCACCGAGGGGAACAAGGAAGCCCTCGCGAAGTTCACCTGGCGGACGCTCTACATCGGGAACATGCACTTCCAGGACGCCTACGACTACGATATCCAGCGCCTGATGCGCTGCGATATCCACTACGCGGTCCCCGACGGACGGGTC
>JBEKEY010000096.1:0-3073 GCA_050013595.1 Thermoplasmata archaeon
GCGGCGACGAGGACCACCAAGAAGGGGACCGAGAACACCCAGGGGATGTCCCGCATCAAGAGGAACGGAAGCAGGAGCGCGAGCGCTCCGAAGAACACGAGGAGCGGGAGGTCGAACCACGTCGTGAACTGTTGCTGGACGATGTAGTAGGGCATGGCCATCGGGAAGGCCACCAGCCCGACGATCCAGGTCGAGACGTAGAGTCCGAACGAGTCGACCCGGCGGACCCGCTCGACCACCATCGCGACCACGAGCGAGATCGCGATGACCACCACTCCGTACGTGTACCCCTGCCAGGCGAGCGCGAGGGTGCCCAGGGAGACGCCGGTGAAGACCGCCCATTTCACCGCGCTCCGTTCCGTGCGGAGGAACGCGCGGAGCGCGGGGAGGTACTGGCCGGGGTGGCGGTATTCCTGGACCCAGCGTCGGCTCCCGACCGCCTTGACGGTGCGGATGTAGGAATAGACGACGACCAGGATGATGAACGTGTAGAACGAGAGATAGTTCGCGTAGCCCCAGATCGAGGAGTCGATGTTCGCGCTCAAGAACGGGAAGATCATCGCGGCGATGAGCCCCATGCGCCGGCTCCCGACCTCGCGACCGATGAGATAGACCGGGAAGACGCCGAGGGCGGCCCACAGGGGGGCCTGCATGTTGAGGAACCAGGCCCCGGCCGTGACGGCGTTACCGCCGAAGAGCGGTGCGAAGATGATCCCGAGGATGGCGTTCATCCAGTCGAAGAGCGGTTCGCGCGGGTTGATCCCTCCGAACGGGTAGTGGAGCAGCGGGTCGTGGATGAGATTCGTGTGATTCAGGATGATGTAGGTCATCACGCGGGAGTGGTAGAACGAGTCCGAACCTCCGGCGTACGTGAAGAGGGGGCCCCACTGCGAGACCACCGGGTAGGCCCAGATCGACCGGAGCGCGAGAGAGATCCCGAAGGCGGAGAGAAGGATGGCCACGGTCCAGCCGTGGCGGTGCCACCATCCGGAGTTTGTCGATTCCATGCGCGACCGGCTCTCCGAGCCGGCGGCGCGCGAGACCTAGGGGGTGTATAAATAGCCTACTCCGACAAATCCGTCAGTGGACCTCGTTCGCCGGTGGGGTCTACCCGACGGGCCGCAAGAGCGGGCTGGGACGCGGAAATGGCGGGACGCTCAATCTTCGGCGCGGAACCGGTAGAACATCCGGCCGTCCCCGATGTCGTACGCCTCGACCCGCACCTTCTGGCCGACCCGCAGTTCCGTCCACGGGCGGCCTTCGACGCGTCCGAACAGTCGAAGGGGCGCTCCGTCCAGGTCGACGAGCCCGACCGCGAACGGGATGTCGGCTTCCATCCCCAGCGGCGCTCCGATGAGCACCGCGCTGAAGGCGTAGATATGACCGGTCTCGGGAAGGTCGACCCATTCGAGCTCTTCCGAATGGCATTTGGGGCAGGCGGTCCGCGGCGGCCAGAGAAGTTCCTGGTCACGGCGACAGCGCGTCGTGGAGAGGCGCCCTTGGCGCAACCGATCGAAGAACGCATGGAGACGGGTCTGGTCGGCCGTTTCGAGGGGGAAGAAATCGAGAAGGAACGGCTGTTTGGGGATCGTCTTCCGGGGGGCCGCGGTGGCGGACGAGGACTCCACGGGCTTCGCGGCCGGAGGGGCGGCGGGAGGGGTCTCGACGGAGGAGGATCCGCGACGCGGTCGAACCTCCGCGCTCACGTCGCCCCTCCCCGCTGATAGACCATGACGGAATGCACGTTCGCGCTCCCCGAGAGGTTGTGGACGAGGGCCCATTCGGGGTCCGGCACTTGCCGAGCCGCGGGCACGGTCGAGGAGAACTGCTGGTAGACCTCGACCGCCTGGGCGATTCCCGTGGCTCCGAGGGGGTGACCGCAACCGAGGAGCCCGCCCCGGGGATTCACGACGAGGTCGCCTCCGAGGTCGCCGCGGCCATCCGCGGCGAACCGCCCGCCCTCGCCCTTGCCGCAGAGGCCGAGGGCCTCGTATTCGACGATCTCGGAGATCGAAAAGCAATCGTGCACTTCGGCCAGGTCGAGGTCGCGGATCCCGATGCCCGCCCGGCCGAGGGCCTCGTTCGCCGCTCGGGTGAGCCCGTTCCACTCGGTGAGCGAACCGGCGTTCGCCAAATTGTGGAAATCCGAGTATTGCCCGCTCCCCCGGATCCACGCCGGAACCTGGGTGTACCGGCGGACGTTCTCCTCGGAAGTGAGCACCACGGCGGCGGCGCCGTCCGTCATCGACGAGCAGTCGCCGAGACGCAGCGGAGGCGCGATGACCGGGAGCCGAAGGAGCTTCTCGCGGGAGAACTTCTTCTCGTGGAACTGGGCGGTCGGGTTCGTGTTCGCGAACCGGTGGTTCTTTTCCGAGACGGCAGCGAGCTGCTCTTCGGTCGTACCGTACTCGAGCATGTGGCGCTGCGCCACCATCGCGAAGAACGGAGGGGCGGTCGCGCCGTGCGGCCCGTCCCAGGCTCGGTCGAAGACACAGCCCATCGCCGAGTTCGCTTCGGCCATCGAGGGGATATTCATCTTCTCGAGACCCACCGCGACGGCCACGTCCGAAAGTCCGCTCGCGATCGCCGCGTAGGCGGACCGGATCGCGGACTGGCCCGACGCGCACGCGAGTTCGGTGCGCTGCAGGATCCGGTATGGCCGCAATCCCATCTGTTCCGCTACGAGTGGTGCGGCATGCGATTGGAAAGCGAAGCGCTCGGGTTCCGCCGCGCCGACGAAGAGCGAATCCACGTCCTCGCTGCGAAGCTCGGGCACCGCACGGAAGAGGGCCGCTCCCACTTCCTGGGCGAGTTCCGGCCACGTGGTCGGCCGGACACCGAACTTGGTCGTGACACCGCCGACGATGGCCACCACGCGCCCGCTCATCGAGCCTCGCTCCGGATCGCGGCGGTGACCCGGTCGCCCGCCTCGCTGGTCGTCAGGGTCCCTCCCTGGTCGTAGGTTCGCGTGGTGCCTTCGGCCAAGGTCCGGGCGAGCGAGCGCTCGAGTCGGTCCGCCTGCCCGAGAAGGCGCGCATCACCGTGCCGTCCCCCGAGCCATCGGAGCATCTGC
>JBEKEY010000097.1:0-2736 GCA_050013595.1 Thermoplasmata archaeon
AGGCGGGCGAGCTCGGTGAGGGCGTTCGCCTCGGGGGCGGTCGTGCCCTCGACGATCGCCTTCGCGATCGGGATCGCTTCCTCATTGCGACCGAGCTGGAAGAGGATGTGGGCCCGTAGGAGGGCCGTCCGCGCGTCGTCCGGGTGCGCGACGCGGACCTTTTCGAGGGGCTCGAGCGCTTCCGCGAGGCTCCCGACGGCGACCAGCAGCTCCGCGCGGGAGAACTGGAGCTCGAGGTCCTCGGGGTTCGCTTTCAGAAGCTCGTCGCACGCCGCTAGCGCCGGAAGTTCTCCTCCGATGGCCCGCGCGATAGAGAGCTTCTTGCGAAGCGCACCAGCGTGGGTCGGGGCGAGCTTGAGCGCCTTATCGACGTACTGCATCGAGGACGCGTCGAGGTCTTGGGCGCGAAGGTACGAGTCGACGGCCTCGTCCGGACGCCCCAGGAGCCGCAGAGCGTCCCCTCGCGTCGCCCACAGACCCCTGTCGTGAGGGTTCGCCTCGATGGCGCGGTCCGTGAGCGCGACCACCTCGGGGAGATTCTCGTTCTGGGCGAGCAGGATGAGCGCTTTGTCGTGCAGCAGCGAAGCGTTGCCGGGAGTGAACTCGAGCCCGAGGTCCGCCGCGCGGCGGGCGAGGGCGGGTTGCGTGGTCCGGTAGAACGCCATCGCGACCTCGTGGAGCATCGGCGCGACCTCGCTCGCCTCCCCGGAGAGGCTCGCCTGTCGCTCCTGGACCGCGGCGAGAAACACCTTGAGAGAGTTCGTGAACTGGGTCCGGTCGGGGCGGCCCTCGGCTTCCTGCACGGCACGGTAGCGCCGGCGGACATCGTCCATCGGCGACGCCGTCGTTCCCGACTCTGCCGAGTCGCCGTCCACCATGGGCGGTCTCGGACGGCCGTAACGTGATAAATACGTTCGTCCTCGAACGGAAGCGGAGTCGCTCGCGCCGCCCGCCTTATCCGTGGCGCGGGCTGGCCGAAACGGGAACCGGGCATGACGGGTCGAAAGGTTCGGAAGTCGATCTTCGACCCCGTCCACGGGACGATCCTGCTCGAGGATGCCGCGCTCGCCCTCGTGGGAACGGGGGAGTTCCAGCGTTTGTGGGGAGTCCGGCAGACCGGGTTCGCCCACCTGGTCTTCCCGGGCGCGAACCATACCCGCCTCGAGCATTCGCTCGGGACCTTCTGGGTCGCCGGCCAGATGGCCGACCGTCTCGGTCTCGCCGGACGGTCGCGACAACGGGTGACGGCGGCGGCACTCCTGCACGACCTCGGCCACGGACCGTTCTCCCACACCCTCGACGGCCCCATGAGGGAGGTCCTCGGGATCGGCCACGAAGGGGTCTCGCGCGCACGCATCGAAGGGAGCGACCCGTCCTGGCCCCCGGGACGCGCGGAGATACCGGCCGTTCTCGAACGGTTCGGCCTTCGACCGAGCGAGGTCGCGGACTTGGTCGACCCACCGCGGACCACGTCCGCGCCCACGCTGGAACGGGCGATCCTCCACGGCGCCGTCGATGCCGACCGGATCGACTACCTACAACGCGATGCTCACTATACGGGGGTCGGCCACGGAGCGGTCGACGCGGGCCGCCTTCTCGACACCATTCGAGAGCACCATGGACGGGTCGCGTTCGCGGAAAAGGGAAGGAGCGCGGTCGAGGGGTTCCTCGTCGGTCGCGCGTTGATGTATTCTACGGTCTACTATCACAAGACGGTCCGGGCCGCGGAGATGATGGCCCAAGCAGCCGTCGAACGCCAGCCGGGGTATCCCGAGGTCGCGCGTCCACAATTTCGCTGGACCGACGGAGAGCTCCTCACTCGTCTCCGGGAGGGGGGCGGAGTGAGCGGGGCGCTCGCGGAGGGCCTACTCTCGCGTCGCCTGTACAAGCGGGCCTTCGGTCGGAGGGAGGTGAGGGGCGCCGCTCGGACCGCCTGGCGACGCATGCTCCGCCACCCCGAAGAACGACGAGCGACCGAGGACGCGATCGCGTCGGGCATCCGCAGCGCTCCCGGATCGGTCCTCATCGACCTCGCCGGTCTCGAAGCTCGACGGATACCCGGCGACGACTGGGGTACCGTACGTGTCCTCTTGGACGGCCGCCCGACGTTCCCCTTCCGATCCCCGAGCCCCTGGCGCACGCTCGCGTCCCGCGCGCCGGCCGACTGGGCGGTCAGCGTTTACGTTTCACCGGGCGCGCGCGCGGCCGCGACGCGGTGGCTTTCCCGCGACCGTTCCGTCCTCCCGTAGCGGCTTCGCGCGCCGGCGTCGGGCTCGCGTCTTCGTGGGCGAGCACTCGGGTCCAGTGGTTTCCGGAAACGGGCATCACCGAGAGGCGGGAGATTCGAAGGAGGTCGATACCGGCGAACCCCGGGTCGTTCCGGATCTCCGCCAGCGTGACCGGTCGCCGAAGAGGACGGACGGGGCGGACCGTCACGCTCCAGGAGCCGCGAGTATCGTTCGGGTCGGGCCGAGGTCCCCGAACGATACGAAGGATCCCGACACACGCGCGCTCGTCCCCCGAATGGTAGAAGAGGGCGAGGTCGCCCGGCGCCATCGCACGAAGGTGACGGAGCGCGAGCGGGTTGTGAACGCCGTCCCACTCGGTCTCTCCCTCCTTCGCGAACTCGCTCCACGAGTAGCTCGTCGGTTCCTGCTTCACGAGCCAGTGAGCGACCACGGTCGATCTCCCCCCCTCCGTCCGTGGCGACCGTCCCTTAGCCGAGCTGGATCCCTT
>JBEKEY010000098.1:0-4098 GCA_050013595.1 Thermoplasmata archaeon
GGGTCCTCCCCGCTCGCTCCGCTCGTGAGGACATCATACGTTCCGCCCGATGGGACGAAAGGGAAAGGACGGCCGCCCCGTGTCCTGCCCTCGGAGGCGACCGATGGAGAGCATCACCTACGTGGGACTCGACGTACACAAGAGCCTAGTTGTCGCGACCGCCCTGGACTCGATGGGAAACCGGATTGATCAGCGGAAGTTCGGACCCACGGATAGCGAACTGATCGAGTATCTCGCGGGACTTCCCGGCGAGAAGCACGTCGCCCTCGAGGCGACGACGGTGTCGGAGCACTACTACGACGCGGCTGAGTCCACGGGAGCCTCGGTAGTGATCTCGAATCCGCTGAAGACACGCCTGATCGCGGAAACGAGCCTGAAGAACGACCGGGTGGACAGCGAGGCTCTCGCTCAGCTGCTTCGCCTTAACGCTCTGCCAACAGCATTCGCGCCGCCACACGAACTCCGGGCACTCCGCCGCTTGGCGCGTGATTGGGTCTTCTTCCAGCGGAAGCTGGTCGCGATGCGGAATCACACATACTCCCTTCTCCTCGCGAAGGGGATTCCCTACTCCGAGCGACTCCTTTCGCGGAAGAGGCAGCGTGAGGAGCTTCGGGGGCGACTACCCGAGATCGACCGTGGCCTCGATGCTCTGATCGCGCTGGAGGGTCTGCTCCGTCCCCTCGAGAAGACCCTCAAGGAAGTCCATGAGACGAACCCTCAGGCGCAGCTCGTTGGTTCAATTCCCGGCCTGGGTCCCGTTACGAGCGTCGTGCTGGTGGCGTTCCTCACCCCGATCGAGCGGTTCCGCAACGTCCGCCAGGTGATTGCGTACTGCGGCCTTTGTCCGACCAACTTCCAGTCGGCGGACTCGAGTTACCAGGGTCACCTTCGGAACGACTGCAACCATCTGCTGCAGTGGATCTTGGTAGAAGCATCCTGGCGGCACCGCCGTCGCGCCCGCTCGGGCCTGGCGGCCCGAGCGGGCAAGCGCGCCGCGCGCCGTCACTCACGAGGGGGAGGGGCCATCACGGCGGCTCAGCGCCTCACACAGCTGGTGTATGCGGTGCTCCGGCGGGGCACTCCCTACACCGATCACAGTCCCGGGCGGTCGCGCCACTGGGGGGACCCCGTGATGCCGACGGAGACGCCGGCCGTCACTTGCTCGTGAGTGTGGGTTGCCGGTCGGGAGCTTGACGTCGCTGATGTCTTGGTGCGCGGAAGGGCGCTCATAGCTGGTTGCGAGTCGAGCACGGAGATTCTCACTTCCTCCGGGTGAAAGAGAAGGGACGAACGAGCACGCCGCGGGTACAGCGTGAGCTCTCGAGAGAAAGCGGTATTCTACCCCTCAAATCGGGCGGAACGTTGATAGCCGGGTCCCCCCCGCGTAGAACTCGCGTTGGACGAAGAAACTAAGGGGAGTGTGCCCGATCAACAAGCAAGGATCCGATGGCGGACCGTAATCGAGGGTTCCACTCGCCGGCAGGGTATCTCGTTCTCGGCATCGGGTTGGGGGGGTTCGTACTGGTGGGATTCTGGACGGCCTACGCGACGCCCGCACCCGCCCCTTGTCCCGGGCTCTTCGCGTGCTCGGGTGCACCGTCCCCTGATCCCCAGCCCCTCGGGGTCTTCCTCCTCTTCGTCGGCGGCTCCCTCGTGTTCTGGTGGGCCCTCATCTCAGGGTTCGTCCACCTGCTGTGGAAATACGTACCGAGTCGTCCGCCCGCGACTTCCCTGTCGAGGTGACTCTCCTCGACCGCCTCAGTCCGGACTTGTAGGATCAAAATCCGTGACCTCAATTGTCCACTGGAATTGCGTCGCGCGCGGTCGCGTTCAGGGCGTGAATTACCGCGCGCGAGTCGCGGAGGCGGCGCTCCGGCATGGCTTGGTCGGCGGTGTTGCGAACCGGACGGATGGCACGGTCTTCATTGACGTCCAGGGCGATCTCGCGGCCGTGGAAGCTTTCCTCCGCGACGTGAGCGGTCCGCGGGACGCGAGTCACGCGCACGCGGTGGAACGCGTGGCGGAACTCGCGATTTCGCAAGACCTGCTTGGATTCGAGATCCTGCGCGACTAGGAGCGCGGGTCTCTCCCACTCGCTCCGCTCGTGGACCCTTCCCGCGGTGCGGAACGGACCGCTACGGGTAAGCTGAGATTTGCACCCATAATACTCGTGAATCGGAAGCTGGTCGGGCGCTGCTCGCGGTCGCGGGCGTCGTGTTGATCGTGGTGGCATTCCTGACCGCCGACCAGAATTGTCCAGCGTCGACTTACAACGGGACAGGACCGCCGCCCCCCACTCCTCCTTGTACGGGCCACTCCTCGTGGACCGCGTTCCCCGTCCTGACTTTCGTGGTCGGTATCTTGCTCGCGCCATCAGGTGCGATCGTCGCGTTTTATCGCCGTGGGTAAGGCTCGCCAAGTCGCCCTCTCGCCCTTTCTCCCTCTCTTTGCGAGGGAGAAAGATGCGAGAAGGCATCTCGGATCCAATGGGAACGAGTTCGCAGATCTTCTGGAGCGGCGCCATCCTGGCGACGATCGGCCTTTCGGTTCGGTTGCTCGCGGGCGAGTGGTTCGCCGCGTTCGATGCGTGCGTCGCGAACCCGACCTGCAACGCGGGGGCTTCGCCTGCGACGCTGGAAGCCTACCTCGGGCTCATGATGTTGGGAGTTTGGCTCGCGGTGGTCGGTGTGATCGTGGCTCTGACCAAGTCCAAGGGCGAGCCGCGACTCGCGATGATCTTCTGGTTGTGATTCAGACGATTCTTGGCAATGGCTCATGAACTACAGGAGGCGAAATCGTCGTTAACCGACCCGGGTATCCCGTATGATTCAGTATGGCCGCCTCCTCAGGAGAACCGAACTCGAAACTGCAGAAGCCTCAAGGCGTTCGGATTGCGGTTCTAGTCGTGGTTGCTGTCGTTGTGTTTGTTGCAGGTGTGGGTGTCGGAGTGCTCCTCGAGGAGTCTTCGCTCCCAACCATTCGCGTGACGCCCAGCATCGCATTCATCGGCCTCGAATCCCAGAACGTATCGTCCTCGTCCTCATGCGACGGGGGAAGTCAGTCGTCGTTCAACGGGTATTTCGAATGTTCTGTGACCGCCGGGTGTGCTGAATCGGGTCCGGGAAACTTCGTAATCCAGAATGCCAGCGCCCCTGCCGCTTCGAATCTGGCGGTCACGCCAACCTTGCCCCAGCTCTTGTGGTGCAACTCGGCGGGGAACTATCGAATCGCTGGCCAACTCGGCTATACTGGTTCTGTCACGATTTATCTCGAAGTGGACTGACTATCTCAGGGAATCGAGGGGCCTGACGTGTAGTCGCGCTCGCATGGATTGGGGGTCTGATGCTACGTGCGATGATCCTCTGGCTTTAGTCGAGCGATACGATAATACGGGCCGAGGCGGTCCGCTCACGGGGGATTGGGCGTGTCTGCTCTAATCTCTGCCTTCGCTGTCGTCATCGGTGTCATCATCGCGGCCGCGATGGTGACTGCCTCGTTTGCGACCCACACCACGACTGCTTCCACGGTGCAGTTTGACGGCGTGGCAATCGCCACAACCTACCTGAATGGTTCGTCTCCCATTTTCGGTCCACCGAGTCAGAATTCGTGCGACGAGTCCCCTTCCCTGGGCACGCAGTGGCCAGGCCCCGGCGCTGGCTGCCCCTCCCAACTCGTCGGGGGCGATTCGTACGATTTCGCATTCTTCGCGACCGGTAACCCCGGCAGCTGGCCCGGTCTTTGGGCAAACCTGACTCTGACGGCTCCATTCAACTTCACTGTCAATCCGGGGACCGCAGCGTCGATTCCCACTGTCTTATCCAGGGCGACCGGCCTTTTCGTAGGAGGGGGGAATCAATTGTTTGGTGCCGGGGAATGGTGGACCTGGAACCTAGTTTTCACGATGCCTCAGCCATACGCATCGCCCCCGGGTGGTCTGTGGTTGCACGCAACGCTTACGGTTCAGCCCACAAACCAGACCTATGGTCGTTAGGAGCTTTCCGCGTTCGATTGGGGTTGGCAAGCCGCCCGGAATTCATGATCCTGAACTGGACCGAGATTGTTCAGACACTCGTCGAGCGAAATGACGCTCTACTGCAT
>JBEKEY010000099.1:0-2701 GCA_050013595.1 Thermoplasmata archaeon
GTTAGACCGTCAGGTACCCGAAGAACACGAGCGCGACGACCACGACCACGATGAGGATAATCCATCCGATCATTGTTCGATCTCAGGCTTCGGTCGTAACGGCGACGGGAGCGACCACGATCGGCTCCGCGGGGATCGGTTCGACGATAACCGGGACCTCGGGTGGGGCGACCAAGGGGGCGGGCAGGGCCGGGGCGGGAGGGGTGGGCACCGTGGGCGCCAGCACCGGCTTCGGGGTGGGGGCAACGGCCTGGTGGGCGTCCCGGCCCAGTTGCTCTCCCGCGTTGGTAATCTCGGCGACCGCGGTCTTGGTGGCGTCGACGACGACCGTAGCGGCTTCGACCACAACCTTCGCGACCTCGTGTCCGGCGGTCTCCACTCCGGCCACCACGGCCGTGCCTACTTCCGCGGGCACCTGGGCGACCTCATGAGTTATCGTCACTTTCTCGTCCTTCTTTGTGTTCTCCATGTTGATTCTCTCCTTAGACACCGAGTCGTCGAACGAGGTCGTGGGGTTAAGGCCCCCCTTAGCTCGAATCAAGGGCGAGAGAGTTGTTCGCGCCACAGGCGTCGACCAATCCTCTTCGAACAGATTCACCCACGGGGGACGGGATAGGAGATCGTACGTTCCGGTGCCGGGGCTCCCGACAGCATTCCACGCCCGAGGTTCTTCTCCTGGAGTCGAGTACTCCCGGTCCGCGGTGACCCATTGTGACATCGCGGCGCCGTCGGCGTTCGAGGGACCCCCGGCGTCGACTCCTTCGAAGGGCGTCCGAGCCAGGCCGCGGAAATGGTGCGTCGACTGGAAATAATATAGCAACCAAGACAGTGCCCCCAACGAGGGTGCGGAGCCAGGATCGGGACGGGCCTCGGGAGGGTTGACAATGCGGGTGCTGGTGGTCGACAACGATTGGGAGTTCCGCGACGAACTCACGACACTGCTCAGCGATAGCGGGCATTCCGCGAAGGCAGTCGCCTCCGCCTCCCTTGCGACCAACGCGTTGGAGCGCGAAGAGTTCGACGTCATGTTCACCGACCTCAAGCCGGGTCGAACGAGCGGGATGGACCTCTTGGGCATCACCCGGAAGCGGTGGCCCCGTCTGCTCGTCGTGATGCTGACCGGCCACGGGACGGTAGAGACGGCCGTCCAGGCCCTGCACCTGGGCGCGTTCGACTACCTCCGCAAACCGATCAGCGCCGATCAGGTTCACCGTGTGCTCGACCTCGTCGGCCAGCAACTCGCGCTGACGCGAGCGGGAGCGAAGCCGCTCGACCCTGTCGAGTATGCCAGCGCTCTCGCAGCCGAGGGAGGTTACGAAGTGCTCCTCATCTCGCCTCCCCCGGTCCATCTTACCACAGAGATGGTCAGCCATGTCCCGCTCGACCCGGAGAATCCGGTCCGGATCCGCGAGGCGGTCGCGGATTTCGTCGCGCCGAAGGAGAAGGCGGCGGTGGTACTCGCCGCCGTCGAGCAGCTGCTTGCCCGCCATCGGGAGGAGGATATCGCCATACTCCTCGAGAAGATCCGAGCGCTCCTGGAGGGGAAGGGTCCGCTCGCCGTGGGGTACGACCCGAAGAAGATCACGGCGACCGGAGCGCTGGCGGTCCGGGCGTCGATCGTTTCGACCGATGCCGCGGCGACCCTCGATTCTCTGTCGAACCCGATCCGTCGACTCGTCCTACGTCGCCTATCCGAAGGACCGTGCAGCTTCACGCAGGCCATGGAGGCGGCTCATCTCGACGACACATCGTTGATCGCGTTCCATCTGCGCAAACTGACCGAGGCCGGCCTCGTCACACACGTGGCTCGCGAACAGTATGAGCTCACCGCGAGGGGGGTGGGGGCCATCAAGATCCTTGATTCGATCGACGGTCTCGATTCGGGAAAGGGAAGCGGGAATCGAGTCTTCCCCTCGAAGTCACCGAAGCGCGCCCCGTCCGGGACCGTGGCTCCCGCGTCGCGCTAGATCGTTCGCCGCTACCGGTCCGGGAATTCACGGCCCGGTGGTATGCCAGCGCGTCGGTGCGCTCCCGAGATCCTCTCACCGAGAGCCGCCGGCACTCGAGCTTCTTCCTGAATTCACGTTCAGGAACGATTTACCTAACCCTCACCCAGCTCGGAATCCTGGTCGCAGGACCGCGAAGAGGAGACATGTTGTTCCTCAACCCCAAACGGACCCCGAGTGGTGCCTTGATCGTACTGGTTGCTTTCGCCATGCTGTTGTCAGTCCTTGCCGTGATGGCTCCGTTCGCCGGCGGGACGGCGACCGCCGGAATCACGCGTATCCCGCTCAGCGCGAGCGGGAGCTCGAACCCCTCCGCCGTGTGCGGGCAAGTCCCGGTCCCCCTCGGTTCGGCCTCCAGCTATGTCACGCTCGCCAGCACGACCGTCACCAGCACCGGAGCTACCCACTTGACCGGGGACCTCGGACTGTGGCCGGGTTCGTCGGTGACCGGGTTCCCTCCGGGAACGATCACCGGGCATGAGAACGTGACCACCCCGCCCGCAAAATGGGCCGTGGCCAACGTGACCGTCGCGTTCCTCAATGCCTCGGGTCGGACCAACTGTCCGGTCAGTGTGGCGGGGAACATCGGTGGGCAGACGCTGACTCCGGGACTCTACAAGTCGACGTCCTCGCTGGCCATCTCCTCCGGGGACCTCACCTTGAGCGGTGGAGGTAACCCGAACGGCGTCTTCATC
>JBEKEY010000100.1:0-2639 GCA_050013595.1 Thermoplasmata archaeon
AGGTGGCCCAGAAACTGAAGGAGGAGATGGCCACTAACATGACGATGCCCGCCACGATAATCGCGAGGCTGAGGCGGTAGTCACGGTTCCAGGCGGAGAGTAGTATCTGATCTGGCGCCGCCGCGTTCTGAGCAGCCATGGGCCCTCTCATGTTAGTGACTCCGTGACCTTGTAGTTTTCTTCCGAGCGAATCTGACGTGGACGGTGCGGACGACGCCCAGAGAAGTCAGCCCGCTCCGTTCAAGGTGTTTCGGCGCTCGCGCACATCGCGGTCCGCCATCGAACGCGCTCATTCGGCCTCAAACCCGCGGAGGTCGAGGAAGACTCAAACTGTTTGACAGCGATGACTTGAACCGGGGGCGCGAAGCACGTCCGGCGCGTCAGCGCCCGTATATGGGCCTTCTCCCATCGGTGGGAACAGGACGCGCCACCGCCGTCAAGTTCCGCTATGGGTCCCGATCGTCGCCGTGATGGCCGCGAGTCCTTTCATCACAGCTGGGGTATTCGCGATTGGTGATTACATCACGGCGCACACGACCGTCACCGTCGATCTCGTGAGCTGGGCGGTGACCTTCGGAGGGGAGACGGAGTACATCGTGTCGTGCCAGACTATTGGTTCCTTCGGGCCCTGCCCCCATGAAGTGAAACCCGGTTCCGACTACTCTACGTCGGTTTACATCTCGGGGTACTTTGCGGGGAAGAATGTTAGCCTCTCCGCGCCGTCACCCTTCCGACTCGGGTCCACTTATCCGGTGCTCCCGGTGCTGGTACCCGATTTCGGCGTGACGATCTCGGTGAATCTCACGTTGCCGAGCTCTCCGGGAGAGTACTCGTTTACCGGCGCGGTCATCTTCTCATAGAGACGGATGGCAGACGGGGCGGGTGTCTCGCGTCCGGACCATGTCCCACGCTCACCCCCGCGCTTGACGCGGTCAACGTCATCGGTCGCGCACGCAGCCGTCTTGAAACTCGCGGTCGCGTTCCTCAAAGTCCGTCCCGGACGTGTGTGTCGATCAGGAAGGACCCGGGGGCAGCCCCGCTCCGGTCGGTTTCACACCTTCGACGGCAACGAGGTCTGTCTTGGCCGCGCTTTGTCGGAGCGGTATCAGGGCTCGATACTCATCTGAGTCGTACCATCGCTGAAGATTCTCCATTGTCGGGAACTCCAATACAATCACGAAGTGGGGTCGAAACTTACCCTCGAGGACCTTGGGTTCGCCGCCGACAACGAGAACACGGCCTCCGTACCGCTGGGTAACCTCGGCTGCCTTCCGGCCGTACTCCAGGAATCTCGGCTCGTCGGTCGGTTCCATATCGGCAATCACGTAGGCGCTCATCGCCCCTCCTCGGGACCGACGGACATTCAGGTAATTATCGTGGACAGGTCCCGGGTCCGGTCGCGAGCGTCCGCGGTCACGGGGTTCGACTTCTCGGCTCCGCGCGCGGATGGCGGTCCCGCCATCGTCCGCGCGCGTCCTTCATGAGTACGCGGTCGCCCTCGGGCCTCGGTCGAACTGCCCACTACTTCGCGCCGACGACCGCAATCAGCTTCGCCAGCACGACCGAGAGCCACACGACCGCGAACCCGTAACCCTGCCGGCACGCGATCCTTGACGCAGAGGGGGGATTCGTGTGGTTACGCGTTTGCGACGCGCCCCCCGTCGTCGGTCCTCGCCAGCGCTGGCCGCACGTGAGGGTCGCGGTCGCGACACTAGAGTATCCGAATCATACCCCAGCCAAGACATCCGCCGGATTCATTGCCCACGGTCGTCGAGTAGACTGTCCAAGTAGGTAGACAATCCGGAGCGATCGCGTATCGGCGACGGGAAGGAAAGGCTATCGCTCAACTCATCCGTGAGCCACCCGAACAGGGTCCTACTCGCGCGCAGCGCCTGGGCAACCGAGCGAACGTCATACCGAGCGACAGTCTCCGGGAAATCCCGAATCACCCGGGGGTCGGCCCACTTCTCGAAGAACCTCGTCCCGTGCCAGACATCTCGTCCGCTCGGGCCGCGTGCGAGCGCGTGCCATCGCACGGTTCGTACGAGCAACGCTCGAAGGTACCCGTTCGTTGCTTCGAGCGACGTCAGCAATTCCCCGCGACGAAGCTTCTTCGCTGTCCAGATCAAGTGGAACCAGTAATCGTTCGCTAAGTTCGAGAACTCGGAGAGGCTTGGGGGAACGGTGGAGGGTTCGTATCTAGGCACGATGAGCTCGACGGACTCCTTGTTGACGAGAGGGCGGAACCCCCGCCGCAGGACTGCTACCGCCCGGGGATCGCTAGTTAGGGCTCCCACGAACTCCTCCGGGAACACGGCGAAGTCAACATCCTGTCCATCCCGGAACAGGACTCGACGTTCTGGACCTGACTCGAGCGCGTTCTGCTCGAGATGGGAGGTCCAATAATGCCCGAGTCCCGCGATCCAATCAACGTCGAGCAAGAGGCGGTCGGGATCGCGCGCGAACAAAGCGAGGTCGATGTCCGAGAAGGAATCCGCTGGCATTTCTGTCCGAGCCTGGGAGCCGACCAGAAGCGCGAGCCGAATATTCGGCTCGCTCTCGACCCATCGTGGAAGCCGGTCGATCCAGGGGGTCGATGACGATTCCCTCACAACCCCGCGACCGGCCTGAGGATGATA
>JBEKEY010000101.1:0-2574 GCA_050013595.1 Thermoplasmata archaeon
GGGACTTCTTCGCCTCTGGATGCTCGAAGGTCGTCAATCGGCCCTGAACGATTCCCTCGACGCAGCGCGCGACCGCTGGGAGGCGATCGCCGAGGGCCCGAGCTCGTCTTCGATCCCCCGACTCCGTGTGGAGGCAATCGTGCGACTCGCCCTGCTCGCCTTCACCGTGCGTCGGAGCGACGACGCCGCTGAACTTCTTCGGCAACTAAACGAGCCCGAACTTCGGTCCGCGCTCCCGCCCGAATGGGAGCCGTGGATCGGAGGGCTCGAAGCGCGCGCGCCGCGAAGCGACCACGGAGGCTCGCCGCTGCCTCCGCCGCTCCCCGGGTCAGACCGGCCGGAGAAGCACGAGCGCCGGGAACCAGTACGGCGATAGTCCGTAGAGGATAGTCACCGCTCCGACGACCAGCAGAATGGTAACCACCACGCGGTGGAGGAGCTTCGGGTCGAGGCGTGTGCCAAGGCGCGAACCGAGGTAGGATGCCCAGGCGGCGACCGTGACGAGGGCGAGCGCCCCGGCCACCAGCACGATGAGCCACCCGAAATTCGCCACGAAGACGACCTCGAAGATCATCGTGGTGTCCCCGAGCTCCAGCAGGAAGATCGTGGCCAGCGCCGTCAGGAAGGCGGAGCGGGCGGTTCGAGGGATCCGGTCAGGGTCGTCCGATTCTGGATGAAAGTAGAGCCAGGTCGCGTAGCCGATCAGAAAGACCCCGCCGGCCACTCGCAGAAGACCGATGTGACTCGCGCCGAGGACGTCGGACAAGGCGGCTCCGACGGTCACCGCTATCGAGGTGGTGACGACGAACGCGGTGGCTCCTCCCACCCATGTTTGCAAGGGATGGGAGCGGGCGGCGAGCGCAATCATGGCGAAACTGGTCCGGTCGAAGACTTCGAGGCCCCCGATCACGGCGAAGACGATCGCGAAGGCACCGAGCCACCCGACGTCCACGCCCGGGCACTCCGACCTAAGCGAGCTGGCTTAGGAAACTTTCCACGCGTCGCTCGCAGTACGCGCAGGCAAGGACGACCGGGCGCCGCTGGATCACGTCAAACTCGCTCTCGACGGGTTCGGGCTGGTTCGTGATGCAGTTGAGGTTGGGGCAACGCAGGATCCCCACGATGCGGTCCGGCAGGTCGACCTGGCGCTTCTCCTGGACCTTGAAGTCGCGAATGATGGAGATCGTCGCTTGCGGGGTGATGAGCGCGATCGCGTTCACTTTGCGCGGCGAGAGCTCCATGTTCTCGACCTTGACGATGTCCTTCCAGCCGAGCTTTCCGGAGCGGACCCGGATCGCGACGCTCACGGTGGAGTCCTTGTCGAGGGACTGGACGTTGATGATGTGAAGCACGTCGAGCGCGAGACCGCTCGCGATGTGGTCGATGACCGTTCCGTTCTTGATCGGGGTGATCTTGAGTTCTCGGACCACGTTCTACCCCCCCTTCTTCGAGCTGCCGAGTACCGCGTTCAGGAGCGCCATGCGGACGGGCACCGCGAGGAAGGCCTGCCGGAAGTACGCCGCGTGGGGCGTGTCGTCCACCTCGGGCGCGATCTCGCCGGCCCGCGGGAGCGGATGCATGACGATGAGTCGGGGCTTGGCCTCGCGTAGGACGCTTGCATCGATACGGTAGGAGCCGGCGACCTTGCGATACTCGGTCTCGTCGGTGAACCGTTCTTTCTGGATGCGGGTGACGTAGAGCACGTCCGCATCGCGGACCGCCTTGTGAACGTCGGGTTCGACCGATACCCGGGCGCCCATGTGCTCGAGCCGCTCGACCACCTCCTCGGGAAGGCCGAGCGGGGGAGGCGACGTGAGCACGATCTCGCTTCCGAAGACAGCGAGGGCGTGCGCGAGGGAATGGACCGTACGGCCGTACTTCAGGTCCCCCAGGAGGACAACCTTGAGGCCGGTGAGCGTGTCGAACGACTCCTGCATCGTAGCAAGGTCGAGAAGGGTTTGCGTCGGGTGCTGGCCGGCGCCGTCTCCCGCGTTGATCACCGGGCGGTCGGACGCGCGAGCCGCAAGCCGGGCGGACCCCTCGTTCGGGTGCCGGATCACGATCGCCTCACCGTAACCCGACAGCATTCGGATCGTGTCGTAGAGGCTCTCGCCCTTGCGCATCGAAGAGGCGGCCGCGTCGGCGATCGTGACGCAGCTCCCGCCGAGCCGCTGCACGGCCGCTTCGAAGGAGAGGCGCGTACGCGTGGAAGGTTCGAAGAAAGCCATGGCGACGATCTTGTCCTCGAGGGGATGCATCACTTTCTTGCCCTCGGCATACGGAACCATCTTTCGGGCCGAGCCGAGCAGTTCCTCGATCTCCTCGCGGGAGAGCTCTCGGATGGAGATCACGTCGCGGCCGTGGAGCGACATCGGTCGTGAGAGAGGGGCCCACGGTTTAAGACATTCTCTGGCGGCATCACCGGGAGGGTCACCGGGTTCCCCGCAGTTGGCAGCGCGAACGGATCCCCGGGTCCGAGTCATTCAGAATGGCGCTGAAGGTTCCGAAGCCGGCCTAGACGATCCCGCCGGTCGGGGGCTTCGAGGAGTGGCTCTCTGTGTGCGGCGGCGGTCG
>JBEKEY010000102.1:0-2935 GCA_050013595.1 Thermoplasmata archaeon
GTCGGGGTCTTCAACGCGTACAATGCCTCGTGTTCTGCTGAGTGCAACGCCTCGACGGATGGCTCCTACGGCATTTTCTCGCCGTTGCTCGCCTTCGCCGCGGCCGAGGGGATCAGTGTCGTCGCCGCGAGCGGGGACTGCGGGGCCTCCGACGGCACCTCGGGCCTCTCGACCAACTTCCCTGCGTCGGACCCCGACGTCACCGGAGTGGGAGGGACGGTCCTCACCGTGGATGCGGTCGGCGATTACCTCTCCGAGACGGCCTGGGGCGGCAATTCGAGTGGCGCCGTTTCACCGGGTTGCCAGAACCAGGGAGGCACGGGCGGAGGATACTCGCCGTTCCCTCGGCCGTGGTGGCAGGCGGGGATGGTAAGGGGGTCCACGCACCGGGGCGTCCCCGACGTCGCACTCGATGCGGCGACCCCGGCGCTCGTCGTGGCAGGCGGAGGCACCGCTGCGGTCGGCGGGACGAGCCTCGCGACGCCGATCTGGGCGGGGATCGCGTCGATCGCCGACCAGTACTCGGGTCACCGACTCGGCCTGCTCAACCCGTCGCTGTACGCCATCGCGGCCGGGACAAATTACACTCACGACTTCCACGACATCGAATCCGGGAACAATGGCTACCCGGCTGTTCCGGGATGGGACCCGGTGACCGGGCTCGGCACTCCGCGGGTGGCGTCCCTCATCGTCAACCTCGTCGGCACCATCCCCGTCGCGTCGAGTAACCTTACCTCGTTCGTCTACGCCACGCCGCGCTTCGGCCACGCCCCGCTTACGGTGACCTTCCACCTCAATATCACGGGAGGAACGGGGACGTTCCCTCTCGAAGGGGTCTCCTTCGGGGATGGCAACGCGTCGTTCGCCCCCGAGGGGGCGGTCACCTACACGTTCGCCTTCCCCGGCGTGTATTCGGCCCAGGCGTACGTGGCCGACTCGAGCGCGAACTACTCGGTTTCCCCGCCCGTCGCGATCGTCGTCGGAGGCGGCACCGGGCTCACGGTGGTCCTCCATGCCTCCGCCGAGAATCCAGCGGTCGGTGCGCCCGTGCTCTTTTCGGCCACGGTCGGCGGTGGGGTGGCCCCCTACGAGTACAACTTCTCGTTCGGGGACGGAACGTTCCTCGACGGCTCGCTCGCTTCGACCGCGAGCCACGTCTTCGGCGCGGTCGGAAGCTTCTGCGCCTCGGTGGTCGTCGCGGACTCGGCGTCTCCGATGAACGGCGGGGCGAGCCAGCGCGTGGCGGTCGGTGTCGGTGGAGCAGGGGTTCCTGACTGCCGCAATGACACGGTTCCGCTCACGATGACCGCGACGCCCGACATCGGCGTGCGCGATGCGCCGGCGGACTTCCCGGACCTGTTCAACGTCTCGGGCGGCTCGGGCGCTGCGGGCACGCTGCCTCCCTCCGTCCAGTACTCGACGAGCGACCCGTATCTCGCGGCGTGCGGGTGCGCGATCTTCCGCTCATCGGGTTCCTACACGGTGACCGGTTATGGTAACGACAGCGAGAACGAAGAGACGAACGCGACGACGAGCGTGACGGTCGCGCGTCACAACTACCGTCTGGACGTTCGGGGACGGTTCCACGATGGTGGGCGCGAGTCCGGTACACACGTACACGCAGCCCGGTTGGTTCGAGGCCGTCGGGCACCTTTCGGACCTCGGGCATGGGAACGCGAGCGAAGCGTTCCTTGTCGACGTTTTGCCGGACACGGGGCCCTCGGCCCCGGCGCTCACGGCAACGATCCGACCGGCGGTCGATGTACCGTTCGGAACGACGGTGAATCTCTCGGCCCAGATGAACACGGCGAACGGATCCCCGGTCCCCTCCGTGTTCCGCTGGAATCTTGGACCGGATTCCGGAGCGTACCAATCGGCCTTCAACTGGACGCTCTTTGCGCCGTTCCCGGGCCTTGGGAACCGGACGCTGTTCGGGAGCCTGACCGCCACCCCCCTCTCGACCGGAATTCCCATCCGCACGGGATTCGGCCTCGGGAATTTCTCGGCCCTTGAACCCGGCGGCTTCGCGCCTCGGGTGGATGCCCTGGACTTCTCGGACACCGGCGGCCCGGAAGAGGGAGCTGCGGTGCTTTCCTGGTGGGGGAACGCGACCGCCACGGCCCCGGGGACGTTCGGGATCGTCTGGTACGTCGGGAACGGCTCCTTCATCGCGGACCCCCATGCCCAGTTCCTCTTCGATGCGGGTGAGTACACGGTCCTCGTCATCGCGCGCGATAGTTGGCAGGACGTGGCGTACGATGTTCACCCGGTCGAGGTCCTCGGCGGACTCAGCCTGACCGCCTCCGTCTCGGCAACGCAAGGAACGGCGCCTCTCACGGTCACCTTCAGCGCGAACGCATCGGGAGGGACGGGAACACCGTACCGGTACTCCTGGGAATTCGGCGACAACGGAAACGCCACGACGGCGAACGGCTCGTACACCTTCGCGACCCCCGGAGTGTTCGAGGTCGTGCTCACCGTCTTCGACTCCGGCCCCGACGGGGTCGCCCGCGCTTGGAACGTGACCGTGCTCGCGGGACCCGGTGCGAGCGGCTTTCTCGTGGTGCTCGTCCTGGTCGCCGGAACCGGGGCGGGCATCGCCCTCGCGGTCGTGCTGGGCCGTCGGCGGTCGACCGGTGGGGCGACTATCCCTTAACGACCCCGAGCGGGACGAGCCGCGCGACGCGGCGGGTAAGTCCGGCGCCCTCGGCGACCCGCACGACCTCTTCGACGTCCTTGTACGCGCCGGGCGCCTCCTCGGTCACGCCTTCCCGAGAGGCGGAACGCACCACGATCCCCTGGCTCGAGAGCTTTCGCGTGACCTCCTCGTAGCGGAACGCGCGGACCGCCGCGTGCCGGCTCAGCCGGCGCCCCGCGCCGTGGCAGGAGGAGCCGAACGAGCGTTCCATCGCGGTCGGGAGCCCCGAGAGGACGT